>JAAETV010000345.1 GCA_024227975.1 Actinomycetes bacterium | reverse complement strand
TCGACATCGGGCCCCGTGTTGCCGTCGATGCCGGTGGTGGCTCTCGCCCTGCGGTCGGTGCCGATGTCGGGGCCTACGAGCTTGGCGCCTCCTAGCCCTTTTCGCTGAACGATGCTCGAGAACATGGTCGAGCGGGACGCCACCCTACGTCCAGCAGCTCAGGAGCCCCGAGTGGCTGTGAGGCTCCGTGAGCTGCGGTGACTCGTCCATGACTACGGACCAGAAGGCTAGGGCTTCGAGTACCTCCAAGCGCGCAGAGCAAGCACAGGGTCAGTGGGCTGCCGGACGTCTCCAAAACGAGCCCACCCTCACAGGTCGGAAAGTGCGACAATTGCGCCATGATCGAGGACCTCGAGGATCAGCGTCGTCAGGAACCAGATTTTGTTCTACCTGAGCGGGAGATGCTGGAACGCTGGCTGGAGTTCCACCGCACGACGCTGCTGCTGAAGTGTGAGGGCCTGGACGACGCGAGCCGGAAAGTGCGCCCGGTTGCCGCATCGAAGCTGTCGCTGCACGGCCTGGTTCGTCACATGGCCGAGGTTGAGCGGAATTGGTTTCGCCGTGTCCTCGCTGGTGATGCCGCCGCCTCCTACATCTACGGCGACTCAGAGGACGGCGAGCTGGTCCCGCTGGACGACGCTGGTTGGGAGGACGACCTCGCAATCTGGCATGCCGAGTGTGCGGCCAGCCGGCAAGCGACGGCGACACGAGGTCTTGACGACACCGGTCTACGCCACGGGCAGCCATGTTCGCTGCGGTGGATCTATGTGCACATGATCGAAGAATACGCCCGCCACAACGGGCACGCTGATCTGATCCGCGAAATGGTTGACGGTCGCGTTGGGTGGTAGCGGCACCGATGCGCTGCTCGGCATCACCGAATCAGAGTCACGATTCGCAGCACAACAGACCCGCCAGGTCTGAGCAGCGCAAGTCGGTGTTCGTCCACCCACAGATCAGACGGTTGGGTATTCCAGTACATCCACGGGCTGCTCGGTC
>JAAETV010000344.1 GCA_024227975.1 Actinomycetes bacterium | reverse complement strand
GTCGGCGTCTCGTCCGATCAGGTGATGGCGGCGGTCGAGGGGGGAACGGCGTTCATGACCAATGGTTGCCCGGGAGGGGGTGGGGAGCCGGGCTGCACGCGCCCCTACGGCTCGTACCGGCCTTCGGAGCCGATCCGCGACTACCCCTTCCAACCGGCCGCCGACGACATGATCGATATCAGATCCGAGCTGCGGCTCGGTGAGCTCTACCCCAACGGAAAGGACGGCTGAGCCCATGCGGATTGCCGTACTACTGAAACAGGTACCTGACCTCGTCGAGGAGTTCGAGGTGGACGATGACGGCACCGACATCGACCGGGGCTTCATGACGTTCCTCCTCAATGAGTTCGACAACCAGGCTCTGGAGGAAGCGTTGCTGATCAAGGACGCCACCGGGGCTGAGGTCGATGTGGTCGCGCTCGACGATGAGGAAGTCGACCAGGCCCTGTACACGGCCGCGGCCAAGGGCGTCGATCGGGCCGTGAAGCTCGTTGGGACCGGGGCTGATGAGGGATGGCTCGGCACCCACGCTCGAGCCCAGGTGTTCGCAGCCTGGCTCGGTGAGCAGACCTATGATCTGATCCTCACCGGGGTCCAGGCCGCCGATGATCTCGACGGTCAGCTCGTCCCCCTGCTGGGGGCGATGACCGGCATGCCCCACGCCTCGGTCGTGGTCGCGGTAGAGGCCGGCGACGGTGTGGCCAAGATCCGCCAGGAATTCGCAGCTGGAGCCACTGCTGATCTGGAGATCCAGCTCCCTGCGATCATCGGAGTCCAGGCCGCTCGCCAGGAGCCGCGCTACGCCCCGATTGCCAAGATCCGCCAGGCCCAACAGGCCGGCCAGCTCGTCGAGCATGAGGTGGAGCCGGCCCGCGGGTCCGCTGGCCTCACCATCCGGCGGATGTACACCCCGGAAGTCACCGGTCACGCCGAGATGTTGGAGGGTGATGAAGATGATGTTGCGGCCCGGATCATCGAGCTCGTCCGCCAGCGCGGCCTGCTCACCAGCTGAGAGGAGAGAAGATGTCTGACGAGGTACTCGTTATTGCCGAACACGCAGGGGCCAAGCTCACTGACTCGACGTTCGAGCTCGTTGGCAAGGCCAAGGAGCTGGCGTCACAAATGGGCGGCCAGACCGTCGTTGGGCTCATCGGAGCCCCCGATCTGGCTCCCCAGCTCGGGGGCTCCGATCTCGTCGTCACCATCGACGGCCCCGGCCTCGACCGCTACACGGCCGAAGGGTGGGAGAAGTCACTCGCCCCCCTGATCACGGCCCGAGCCCCCAAGGTCGTCTTGATGGCTACGACGACCCAGGGCCTCGACCTGGCCGGTGCGCTCTCGGCGACATGCGGGTGCCCGCTGGCCTCCTATGTGGTCGACGTTGCCCTCGATGGTGACGCTGTCGTCGCCACGGCCCAGATATACGGTGGGAAGATCATGGCTGAGGTGGCCCTGGAGGGTTCGACCGTGATCTGTGGGGTCACCGCCGGCTCGTTCCCGGTCGAGGCCGGCAAGGGTGAGGGAACTCCGGCCGTCGAGGTGGGGCCGAGCCCCGATCTAGCGGACCCAAAGAGCGCTTTTGTTGGCATGAACGAACCGGAGGCGGGCGACGTCGACATCACTGCGGCCGACATCCTCGTTGCTGTCGGACGCGGTGTCGGTAGCGAGGATGATGTCGAGATGGCCCAGGATCTGGCCGACGCTATCGGTGCCCCCCTGGCCGCCAGCCGCCCGGTGACCGACGCCGGCTGGCTGCCAAAGAGCCGCCAGGTCGGCAAGTCCGGGGTCAAGGTCAAGCCCCGGGCCTACCTGATGTTCGGCATCTCCGGCGCCCCCGAGCACCTGGAGGGCATGCGCGACGCTGAGCTGATCATCGCCTGCAACACTGATGAGAAGGCTCCGATCTTCGATGTGGCTCACTATGGCTCCACCCTGGATCTGTTCGACCTCCTTCCCGCCCTGAGTGAGCAGCTCGATCAGTGATCGCCGCCGTCGTGTCCACCACTGCAACCACGGCCGTCGAGGCCGGGACCCGCGAGATCTTCGAGGGGGTCGGTACTGGTGGCAAGGTGGTGTTCTACGGGCTGACAGCGTTGGCGATCGGGGCCTTCGTCTGGGGCTGGTGGCGGCGGATCGCCAAGTACCGCCGGGGCCGGCCGGCAGAACGGCTCGGCTGGTGGGAGTCCCTCAACCGACTGGGGGTCGTCGCCTCGAACTCGACGGTGGCCCGGGGCGATCGCTCGGCCGGTGCTGCTCACTTCTTGCTCTTCTGGGGCTTCATCACCCTCTTCATCGGGACCGTGATCCTCACGATCGACGAGGACATCGTGAAGATCGCTACCCGCCAACTGGGTGAGGAACAGAGCTTCTTCAAGGGTGCCTTCTACCAGGGCTACTCAACGGTGCTTGACACGATGGGCCTAGCAACCGTGTTTGCCTTGGGGTTCATGGCGCTCCGACGGGCCAGGTTCAAGCTCCCCAAACTCGACTACGAGCGGGCCGAGCAACCCGAAGGCGGCTATTCCCGCCACCAGTACCACCGAGGCGACCAGCTATTCGTCGCCCTCCTCGGTCTGGTGTTGGTGACCGGGTTCCTACACGAGGGCTTCCGTATCCGGGCCAGTGACTTCCCCGACTTCGAGGTGTGGTCACCGGTGGGCTGGGTCCTGGCCCGACTCATCAGCGGGATCGGGATCGAGGCGTCGGCCAGCGACACCGTGCGCACCGGATTCTGGTGGGTTCATACCTTGCTGGCCCTCGGGTTCGTGGCCTACATCCCCTATTCCAAGGCCATGCACATGCTGACCGACGCGGTGAACCTCGTCGCTCACGATGCGACCTCGTCGAGGTCGTTGCCGGCCCCGGTTGCTGGTGCTGCCCATCTCGGCTACCGGACCGTGGAAGATTTCACCTGGAAGGAGCTGCTCGACTTCGACTCCTGCACCAAATGCGGACGGTGCCACGTCGTCTGCCCTGCTCATGGGGCCGGTGCCCCCCTGTCGCCCCGTGACCTGATACTGGATCTCCGCCAGTGGGCCGAGTCGAGAGGTGGCAGCTACAGCCTGCTCGACCATGAGCAGCGGCCAACCGAAACCGGCCCACTGTCAGCCAACGGCGTGCTTGTTGGCCAGGTCATCGGTTCCGACACCCTCTGGTCCTGCACTACCTGCATGGCCTGTGTCGCGGCCTGCCCGGTAGGCATCGAGCAGGTACCAACCATCGTCGAGCTCCGCCGCTCGCTGGTGGAAGAGGGTGAGATGGAGCCGACCCTGCAGGACGCCCTGCAGAACATCGCCCAGAAGGGCAATTCCTTCGGGAAGTCGGCCCGGCAACGAGCCCGCTGGACCAAGGGTCTCGACTTCAAGATTCCTGATGCTCGCAAGGAGTCCGTTCGCTATCTCTGGTTCGTCGGTGACTTCGCCTCCTTCGACGACCGGTTGCAGGACTCGTCCCGGACCTTCGCCAACATCCTTCACAACGCCGGCGTCGACTTCGGCCTCCTATACGAGGGTGAGCGCAATGCGGGCAACGACGTTCGTCGGGTGGGGGAGGAGGGCTTGTTCGACATGCTCGTCGAGCAGAACCTGGAGGCCTTGGCCGGGGCCCAGTACGACGAGATCGTCACCACCGACCCCCACACCCTCAACACCCTGCGCAACGAGTATCCAGCCCATGGGCTGGACAAGCCGGTGAGACACTACACGGAGGTCTTGGCCGATCTTCTCCAGTCAGGCCAGTTGAAGCCCGCCCCGTTGCGACGGCGCGTTACCTACCATGATCCCTGCTACCTCGCTCGATACAACCAGCTCACCGATGCCCCCCGCCACGTCCTCGCCGCCATCGGTTGTGAGCTGATCGAGATGCCACGCAATCGGGAGAGCTCGTTCTGTTGTGGGGCCGGTGGCGGGAGGATCTGGATGGATGATTCCACCCTGGTCGAGCGGCCGAGCGAGAACCGGATCCAGGAAGCGGCCGAGCTGGGCATCGATGCCTTCGTCGTGGCCTGCCCCAAGGACTTCACGATGTTCAGTGATGCGGCCAAGACGACCGGGCACGACGATCAGATTGCTGTGGTCGACATGATCCAGCTCGTTGCCGACGCCATCGAAACGGAACCGGTCGCGGCCACATCATTGGGGGAGGAGTCGGGGTCGTGATGAAGCGCCCATGGTGTGACGTCACTGCAACCCCGCGCCAGCTCCACGCCCATATGGGCGAGCACCTCGATCCCAAGCCACTGACCGAGACCGAGGTCGTCGTCCACCACCCACGGTCCAGAGGAGATTCCTGTGAGTCAAGTACGTAATTGCAACATCCCCGACGATCTCTATTATTTGGTCGAGAAGCATGTCTGGCTCAGCTACGACGGCGACCTGGTCACCATCGGCATGACCGACGTGGCTCAGCACCTGGCCAAGACGTTCCTGTCCGTCACGGCCAAGGCTCCCGGGAAACAGATCAAGAAGGGGAGGAGCGTGGCCACAGTCGAGAGCAGCAAGTGGGTTGGACCCGTCCCCAGCCCGATCGCGGGCGAGGTGGTGGAGGTCAATCAGGCCGTCGTCGACCACCCTCCCATCATGAATGGGGATCCCTACGGTGAGGGTTGGGTCGCTCGGCTGCGGGCCAACGACTGGGACACCGACTCGGCTGAGCTCGTCACTGGAGCTGAGGGCGTTGCCGCCTACGAGCAGTTCCTCGAAGCCGAAGGCATCGACTGCGGTGAGGAGTAACGGTGGAGCCGGATACGGTCCCGAGTTGGTATGGCTGCGCCATTCCCGAGGACCTGCTCTACGACATCGAACGCAACGTCTGGGTCCGCCTCGAGGGCGAGGAGGCGGTCATCGGGATGACGGACGTCAGCCAGACGATGTGCGGCCGGTTCGTGGCGGTGACATGGAAGCGGGTGGGCCGAGAAATCCGTCGCGATCGGGGCCTGGCCATCGTCGAGAGCGCCAAGTGGGTCGGCCCGGTACGGGCCCCGCTGTCTGGGGCCATCGTGGCCAACAACGAACTGGCGTTCGCGACCGATATCGCTATCGCCAATCGAGATCCCTACGGAGAGGGGTGGCTCGTACGCATCAGGCCATCCGCTCTCGACACCGAGCTCGGAGCATTGGTCGACGGCGCCTCTGCCTTCGAGCCTTACCGCCAGTTCATCGAAGAGAACGAAATCCACTGCTTCCGGTGCGAGGACTAGGGCGGCAGATGACGGGGTACATCCGGATATGACAATATGAGCACGTAACACAAGACCCAAGGGGGGTTTCGATGGCCGATCTCGACGTTTCTTCCGAGAGCACCACTGATGTTGAGGAGACTGACGTCGACGAGGAACCAAAGCGGATGGTCCTTGTCTGTTGGAGTTCCGACCTCGATCGGGTGTGGCCAGTCATGATCCTGGCCACGACGGCGGCCGCATCCGGCCTGGAGGTCGACATCTTCTTCACCTTCTGGGGGCTGCGGGCGTTGCAGAAGCCAGACAAGCGCATCACTGGTAGCAACTGGAAGCAGCGAGGCGAGAGCTTCATGGACAAGGGTGGGGCCGAGAATCTGACCCTGGGCAAGATGCATATGGGAGGTATGGGGACTTCCATGATCAAGAGTCTGGCCAAGGAGCATGGAGTCGCCAGCCCGGCGGAGCTGATGGAGATGGCCCAGGACATGGGTGTCCGCCTCCACCCCTGTCAGATGACGATGGATCTGTACGGCCTCAGCGAGGAGGACTTCATCGGTGGTCTGGAGCCCGTCTGTGGGGCGGCAAACTTCATCGATATGGCCGCCAGCGCTGACATCCAGATGTTCATCTAGCCCCTGAAGGGGAGGCAGCTGGAGAAACGGGGGCAGCGACCGCTCAGACGGTGACTGCTCAGGCGGAGACTGCTCGCCGACGATCGAGCTCGTCGGTCATGATGCCACGCAAGTCATCGACGATGGCGACTACTTTCGGATGGCGCAGGGAGTAGATGACACTGTTGCCATTCCGCTCGGTTTCCACCATTCCTGCGTTCCGCAAGACAGCGAGATGCTGCGACGTGTTCGACTGTGGCGCATCGAGGATCTCACAAAGCTCACTCACGGTGTGAGGGCCGTCAGCGAGCGCGTAGAGGACGAGGAGGCGCTTTGGATCATTCAGCGCTTTGCACATGTTGGCAACCAGCTCGTCGAGCTCCTGCCGAAGAGCTTCGTCTATGACTCGGGCCATCTGCATCTAGCCTACAAGTGTCAGCCGATCGAGCATGCATCACGCCGCAGCGACGGGTGTCGTTGCCGCGAGCCCAGAACGTGGTCACGCCAGGTCTGGGTTTGCCGACCGTTCAGAACGAGATTACGGCGTCAGCCTCGATGGCGAGATCGTTGAAGGCGGCACCACCGATCATCTCGACACCCTCGATCAATTGGTCGATCGCCAGGTCGTTCAGGTCGAGAGATGGCTGGCAGATCAGCAGCCGAACTCCGAGGTCGGTTGCCTGGTCGATGAAGTAGCGAAGGGGTTGGCCGGCCTCACCCTTTGGCCCCAGGTTGTCGACAACATCACGCTGGAGTAGCTGTGGGCCGTACATCGTGAAGTAGATGGCGACCTCACAGTCCATGGCCGCGGCCGAGGCCGCGAGGAAGAACGGTGTTGCTGATCGACCCGGGTCGTCGACACCGTGAGTCTGTACGTAGAGAACCTTTCCTTCGCCGTCGTCGGTCCACATCGTGATCAGCGAGCCCGGCGGATGAAGACATGGAACACGTCGCCGTCCTTCTCGATCTTCAGGAGCTCGTTCTTGGTGCGGCGAGCCCAGGCATTCATGTCAGGTTCCACGCCGGGATCGGTCGCCAGCAGCTCTAGAACCTGGCCGACCTCGATGGTCTTGATGGCCTTGGCTGTCTTGACGATGGGCAGCGGGCAAGCCAAGCCCGTGCAGTCGAGCACCTGATCAGCCGCATCCGACATAGCTTCTCCTATATTCGTGTCCGCTAATGTCATCATGGCTTCGTCTCAATCGTCAAGCCTTGGGCATCGATCGGGTGCCGTGGTGATAGAGGACGGCTACTGACCAGGGGTAGTAGCCACGAAAGAGGTGCTTGCCAGCGGAGAGACTTGTCATTATGTTGATGGCGGCCATCCGACGTCCAACGGAGAACCTCGGGGAGAGCATGGCTAGAGCTGATCAACGGACAAACGGCCTGAGCGCTGAGCCTCGACCGAGGCCGGTGCGGCAACCCTCCCTGGCGGTCCAGACGGAGGAGATCTTGAGCCGACGCCTCCGCGACGGTGATTTTGCCCTTGGCGACCAGCTCCCCTCCGAATACGAGCTGGCCGCCGAGTTCGGGGTGAGTCGAGCCACCGTCCGAACCGCAATCGGTTCCCTGGTCCAGCGCGGCCTGGTCGTGCAGCGGCGCGGCATCGGCAACTTCGCTGCCATCGGGGCTCGATTGACCAACGATCTGGCTGAGGCCGTCGACTTCAACGTGTTGGTCGAGCGGAGCGGCTCGAGGGTCGATGTCGTCTTCGACGATGCTCGGCTCGAGCCTGCCCCCGACCATGTGGCCGACGCCCTCGGCATCGGTGCTCAGGAGGCCGTCTTCCGGGCCGCCAAGCGGTTCATGGCCAACGAGAATCCCCTGATCTACGTCGTGAATTCGATTTCCGAATCGGTTCTCGGTCCGACCCTGGCCGCCGAGGTGGTGGAGCGCCCCGACCTGACAGAACCGCTGTTCACCTTTCTCGAGCACTCCGTCGGCGTCAGCACCTCGTTCCAACTCGCATCACTGAGGGCCGAGCTTGGCTCGGAGATCGACTATCCCGGAGCAGAGCTCGACTCAACCATCCCCGTGCTTCGGTTCGAAGAGGTCGGCTACACGGCGGAGAACCGGGCGATCTGGCATAGTACGAACTGGTTTCCTCCGAGCGCCATGCAATTCGAACTGGTACGGCGCAGGGTCGGAGCCGGTTTGTGACGCGATCGCACTCGGAACTTCCGAGCGCCTGCGGACGAGGTTGTCCGCCCCGAACCAACGGCCGCACGACGGCCTCGAATCTGGAGAGGAATCTGTGACAAGGAACCATTCGAGAAAGGCGCTGTTGCGCCTATTTGCACTACTGGCTGCGATCGTCATGATTGCGGCCGCTTGTGGTAGCGACGATGACGAAGAGACATCTTCTGACGACGAGACATCGACAGATGCCGAAAGCGACGGCGAAGGGTGCGATACCGACCCGTTGAAGGCTGCGTTCGTTTATGTCGGTCCGATCGGTGATGCCGGCTGGACCAAGAAGCATGACGACGGCCGCCTCTCGCTGGAGGCGGCGCTCGGCGACTGCGTCGAGACGACATTCCTGGAGAGCGTGCCCGAGGGAGCAGAATCCGAAGCGGTATTCGAGAGGTTGGCCCGCGACGGCAACGATGTGATCTTCGGTACCTCGTTCGGGTACATGGATCAGATGCTGGCTGTCTCTGAGCGCTTCCCCGACGTCGTGTTCGAGCATGCAACCGGCTTCAAGACCAGTGACAACATGGGCACCTACTTCGGTGCAGCCGAAGAGGCCCGCTACCTGTCGGGAATGGCCGCCGCCTCAGTGACCGAGTCTGATCAGATCGGCTATGTTGCTGCCTTCCCCATTCCCGAGGTACTCCGGGGCATCAATGCCTTCACCCTCGGGGCCCAGCGGATCAATCCCGATGTGACCGTCGAGGTCATCTGGACCTCGACCTGGTTCGATCCGGTCGTCGAGAAGGAAGCGGCCGAGTCCCTGCTCAATGGTGGCGCCGACGTCATCGCCCAGCATCAGGACACACCATCGGCTGGTGAGGCCGCTCAGCAGGCCGACGGCTACTGGGTTGGCTACAATGACGATATGTCGCGCTTCGCCCCCGAGGCTTGGCTCACGGCACCGGTGTGGGATTGGGGCCCCTTCTACATCAGTGTCGTCGAGGATGTCCGAGACGGAACCTGGACTTCCGACCAATTCTATGGCGACATGGCTGGAGGCTTGGTGACCTTGGCGGTGGTGGCCGATGTGGTACCCGAGGACGTCCGTGATCAGATCGCCACCGTCCAGGACGAGATCATCGCCGGTGACTTCGCTCCCTTCACGGGTCCGATCAATGGTCAGGACGGGGCCGAGGTCGTCGCCGCGGGTGAGTTGCCCGATCTCGGCACCCTGCTCGGTATGGACTACTTCGTTGAGGGCGTCGTCGGGAGCGCAACGGGTTGACCGTGACCGCCTCGACCGACCCCGATAGGGCGTCGACTGCCATTGCTGCGGTTGACGTCACCAAGCGATTCCCAGGTGTCGTGGCCAACGATGCCGTGGATTTCCATGTCGATGTCGGTGAGGTTCACACCATCCTCGGCGAGAACGGGGCCGGAAAGAGCACGCTTGCGGCGATGCTCTGCGGGCTATACCAGCCCGATGAGGGGCACATCGAACGAGCGGGGGTTCCGGTACGTCTCCGGAGCCCCCGCGAGGGGTTGGCCAACGGTATCGGCATGGTGCATCAGCACTTCCGCCTGGTCGATCGGTTCACGGTTGCTGAAAACGTCGTGCTCGGCGATACCGAGCAAGCTCGTCTGCTGAAGCCCAAGGAGATCGAGCGACGAGTGGCTGAGATCAGTGAGCGCTTCGGGCTTCCCGTCGATCCACAGGCTCGCATCTCTGACCTCACCGTCGGTCAGCGCCAGCGGGTTGAGATCGTCAAGATGCTCTACCGGGGTGCCGACGTCCTACTGCTCGATGAGCCGACGGCGGTACTCACCCCCCACGAGGTAGATGCCCTCTTCGAGACCGTTCACGCCATGACGGCCGAAGGAAAGGCCATCGTCTTCATCAGTCACAAACTGGGTGAGGTGATGGCCGTCAGCGACCGGGTGACGGTGATGCGGGCAGGTGCCGTCACCGGTGAGGTTGCGACCAAGGACACCAACCAGCGTCACCTGGCTGAGCTCATGGTCGGCCGTCCGGTCGAGGTGGAGACTCGTCGTGGGACCGAGCAGGCCGAGGTGGCCCTCAGAGCTGAAGGACTCACCGTCATCGAGGACGGTCAGGCTGTCGTCGATGATCTTGACTTGGTGGTGCGCAGCGGCGAGATTGTCGGCATTGCCGGGGTTGCCGGCAATGGTCAGCGGCCCCTGGCTCGAACCCTGGCCGGAGTGATCAAGCCTGACGACGGGAAGGTCTCGATCGATGATTCCGACGTGACCGGCAGGGGTCCCAAAGCCGCCCGCCGAGCTGGCCTGGCCTTTGTTCCCGAGGATCGTCTAGGCACTGGTCTGGTTCCCGGTCTCAGTCTGACCGACAACATGCTGCTCACTCGCAAGCGCTCATTCTTCGTCGATCGGCGGGCGGCCAGAGCCGAGGTCGCCCAGGCCATCGATGACTATGAGATCAAGACTCCTGGTACTGAGGCCCATGCCCGAGTGCTATCGGGCGGCAACTCCCAAAAAGTGCTGCTGGCCCGAGAGCTGGCCGGCCTGGGGGAGCCCGGGGGGCCGAAGGTCATCGTCGTATCCAGCCCGACTCGGGGTCTGGACATCGGCGCCGCTGAGCTGGTCCGGGGCCTGCTCCATGACGCACGGCAACGAGGAGCAGCGGTCCTCATCATCAGTGAGGATCTGGACGAGGTTCGGAGCCTGTCCGACCGTATTGCCGTGCTCTACCGAGGCAAGGTGGCCCTCGAAGGACCAACAGACGATCTCGACATCGAGTCCATCGGGTTGGCCATGGCCGGGGTTGCCGAGGAGGACGATTGATGATCCCGTATCGATTCCGCCTCGAACGGCGGCTCGACCGTCGGTGGTGGCATAGTACGCTCACCCCGATCTTGTCGGTGGTTGCGGCCCTGATCGCAGGGGGGATCTTCCTCGCCATCGAGGGGTTCAATCCGCTCACTGTCTATCGGGAGCTGTTCGAGGCCAGCTTCACCACCCGATTCGGCTTCACCGACAGCCTGACCATCGCCGTGCCCCTGATCCTCACCGGGTTGGCTGCCGCCGTCGCGTTCCGCATGGGGCTGTTCAACATCGGGGCCGAAGGCCAGCTCTACTTCGGTGCCATCTTCGGCGCCTGGGCTGGGCTGGCCCTGGCCGGTGACCTCCCGTCGATCCTCGGTGTGAGCCTGGTCCTGATTGCGGGAGCTATCGGCGGCGCGCTGTGGGCCATGCCAGCCGCAGTGTTCAAGGCCTACTTCGGCACCAGCGAGATCATCACCACCCTGATGTTGACGTTCATCGCTCTGTTCTTCATGCGCTATCTGATCTTCGGGTCGCAGTCGTACTGGCGAGACCCGGAGACAACCAACTTCCCTCAGGGCAAGAAGGTCCCCGAGTCGGCGCGATTCGAGTTGTGGAGCGACACCAGGCTGCATTGGGGAATTGTCGTCGCCATCGGTATCGCCGTTCTGGTGTGGGTGATCATCCGATTCACTTCCATCGGCTTCGACATGAACGTCGTCGGCTCATCCGAGGCTGCCGCCCGCTACGCCGGAATCCCGGTGCGGCAAACGGTGATCGTGGCACTGCTGGCCTCAGGGGCGCTCGGCGGCCTGGCCGGGGCCATGGAGGTATCGGGCCGGGCCTACGCCCTCGATCCGAACGGCCTCGAACTGGGCCTGGGCTTCACTGGAATCGTCGTTGCTGCCCTGGCTCGCTACAACCCCTTTGCCGTGATCCTGGTGGCCATCTTTCTCGGCGGGCTGCGAAATGGTGGAATCGCCCTGCAGGGGCTGCCAGGGGAGCGGGTCCCGGTCGAGGTCTCCCTCATGTTGCAGGGTGCCATCCTGCTCTTCGCCATCGGTGGTGAGATCTTCGCCAACAATCGACTTTCTGTTACCCGGACCGAGAGGGCGGTGACGACATGAACGACACCGCCTTCGTTCTGACGCTGGCGGCGGCTGTTGGTGCAGCCGTACCAATCGCCCTGGCTGCCCTCGGTGAGCTGCTATCGGAGAGGGCGGGCGTGCTCAACCTCGGGGTCGAGGGCATGATGCTCATCGGGGCCGTCACCGCCTTCCAGGTTGGTGACTCCTCGGGCAGCCTCTGGTTGGCTCTGATTGCCGGCAGTATTGCCGGCGCCGCCTTCGCCTCGATCCACGCCTTCTTGTCGGTCACGCTGCGGGCCAACCAGATCGTCTCCGGCCTCGCCCTGGTGATCTTCGGAACCGGGCTGTCGACCTTCATCGGCAAGTCGATCGAGGGTCTCCCTCTCGATACTGACTTCACCTCCCTCGGTTGGGGTCCGCTGTCAGACATCCCCCTCCTCGGACCCATGTTCTTTGACCAGGATCCGATGGTGTACGCCACCATCGTCTTCGCCGTGCTCATCGGCTTCTACCTGAACCGAACCCGAGCTGGGCTGGCACTGAGGGCTGTAGGTGAATCACCGGGCACGGCCGACACGATGGGGGTTGCTGTAGGCGCTATCCGCTACGCCCACGTGATGGCGGGCGGGCTGTTCGCCGGAATGGCTGGTGCCTATCTCGTGCTGGGCCAGGTGCCGTCGTGGAGCCAGGCCGGCACAACCGCTGGAATTGGCTGGATCGCCCTGGCTCTGGTGGTGTTCGCCTCGTGGAAGCCGCTCCGGGTCCTGTTGGGAGCGTTCCTGTTCGGATTCGCCAGACGGGCCAACTTCTGGCTCCAGGGCGAGGGGGTCGATATCCCCGCGGAGTTCCTGTCCATGTTGCCCTATCTCCTCACGATCCTCGTGCTTGTCGTGTGGGGGACTCGTGATCTTCGCCGCAAGGTTGGAGCGCCGGCTGCGCTCGGTATTCCCTACGTGCGAGATGAGCGCTGACCAAGCTGAACAATGTGGCGCGAGTACTGACCAGGGTCCAACTCCCGGAGACTGTGACTCCAAGGGGTTGAGCGACGGTCACTGCTTGGGCTGGAACCTGCGGGCGATGGTGCGGTGAGAGGTAAGCATCTCTTCGAGTCGAGGCGATGTGAGCCGACCGGATTCGACGACCGGCCGGCCGGCAACGATGGTGTGATGGGCACCGAGAGGTCCACAGCGGAGCCAGCCCTCGACGAGATCGTCTACGACCCCTGCGAAGGCTGGGCCATCGAGGTTCCATGCCACCAGGTCGGCAACGGCGCCCACGGTGAGCACACCCAACTCGCCTTCTCGGCCCAAGCAGGCGGCTCCCCCGGCCGTAGCGATGTCGAGAGCATCGCGGGCCGTCATCGAATCGGCCCCCGACCGCAGCTTGGCCAGCAACATGGCCAGTCGCGACTCCTGCCACAGTGAGGCGGCATCGGCCGAGGATGACCCGTCGCACCCGATCCCGACGGGTGAGCCGGCCGCCCGGAGGTCGACGATCGGGGCGATGCCGGAGGAGAGAATGAGGTTGGAACTGGGGCAGTGGGCAACGCCGACCCCGGCTCGGCCGAGCCGGGATACCTCGGCCTCGTCAGGGCGAACACAGTGAGCCACCCAGCTGCGATCGGTGCACCAGCCAACCTCTTCGAACTGTTCGATGCAGCGCCGACCGAACGTGGCCATCGAGAACTCGTCGTCCTCGGCGTTCTCGGCCAGATGGGTATGGAGGCGCACATCGAGGCGCTCAGCCAGCTCGGCCGTTCGGAGCATGAGATCAGGGCTCACCGAGAAGGGTGAGCAGGGGGCCAGAGCCAGACGGGTCATGGCCCCGAACGAAGCATCGTGGTGGAGGCCAACGAGGCGCTCACTTTCAGCCAGGATGGCCTCCTCATCCATGACCACGTCGTCGGGGGGAAGACCCCCGTCCTTCTCCGACATGCTCATCGAACCGTGGGTCGGGTGAAATCGCATGCCGATGTCGCGGGCCGCTTCGATCTCGGCCGTGATGAGGTCGCCTGCCCCTGCCGGATGGAGGTAGAGGTGATCGGTCGACGTGGTGCATCCGCTGAGCGCCAGCTCGGCCAGCCCGACCCAGGCTGATACATAGGCTGCTTCCTCGTCGAGCTGGCGCCACAGGGGGTAGAGGGTCTGGAGCCAGCCGAAGAGGGGAGCGGCTGTCATCGGCGCATAGGCCCTCGTCAGGTTCTGGTAGAGGTGGTGGTGGGTGTTGATCAGGCCCGGCGTGACCAGGCAGCCCGCAGCCGACAGCGTCTGAGCCGCTTCGGGTTGGTCATCCCGTGGGCCACCGATGGCGCTGATCAGGCCGCCCTCGACCGCCACCCAGCCGCCGGCGATCTCGGTCCGGTCGGCATCGCCGGTCGCTACTAGGTCAGCCCCTTCGACAATGAGGTCGACGGTCACAGTAGGAGATGGGGTGGGGAGGGCCGGCGCGGGATCATGGTGAGCTCCTCGAACGACTCGATGAGTAGATCTAGGCTTTACAATTTGTTAAGACGAGCATAGTCTGATTCCGGCTGGTGCGTTGGAGATGTCCCATCGTTCTGCCATGAGCGGCAGGGCTCGTTTTGGTCGAGTGACTGAGGAGGACGATGACGAGACTGGCCTCGATATCGAGGAACCCCCTGCGAGAGCCGGTCGTGCTCGATGCTCCAGGTCCGGAAGTCGGAGCGTTCCACATCCGTATGCCGGCCTACTCACCGACGCTGTTGTTCGATGTCCCGGATCTGGCTGCGAAACTCGGAGTGAAGCGGGTGTTGGTGAAGGCGGAGACGAGGCGGATGGGATTGCCATCGTTCAAGATCCTCGGCGGGTCATGGGCCACCTACCGTGCCCTCTGCGACCATCTCGGCTATGAGCCGGAGCCATGGCGCAATATCAACGAGTTGGCGGCGAACCTGGCTCATCTTCGACCGTTCAAGCTGGCATCGGCGACCGACGGGAACCATGGCCGGGCGATTGCGTTCATGGCTCGCCTGCTCGGATTCGACTGCCACATCTTCGTGCCCCGGGGCATGGTCGAAGCCCGCATTCAGGCCATCCGCAGTGAAGGAGCGCTGGTTACCGTGGTGAACGGCACCTATGACGATGCCGTCGCCCGCTCGGCTGAGGAAGCGGGACCCAGCTGCCTGGTTGTTTCCGACACGTCTTGGGAGGGCTATGAGGACACCCCGGCCCGGGTGATCGAGGGCTACGCCACCATCTTCAACGAGATCGACGATGCCATCGATGCCAGTGCCCTCGACCGTCCCGACATCGTGGTTGTCCCGATGGGGGTCGGCGCCTTCATGGCTGCCAGCGTCACCCACTATCGGTGCGGCGAGCGTCAACCGATCATCATCGGTGTCGAGCCGATCGACGCCAACTGTGTACAGGCCTCGGCCGAGGCTGGCTCGATTACCAATATCCCTGGCCCCCATGAGTCGATCATGGTCGGTCTCAACTGTGGGACCCCGTCGCTCATCGCCTGGCCTCGTTTGGCCGCGGGGATCGACTGGTTCGCCTCGGTTCCCGACGAAGCGGCCCGAACAGCCATGTCCGATCTGGCCGCAGTCGGCATCGTGGCCGGTGAGACGGGGGCAGCAGCACTGGCCGGTCTCAGTGCGATCGTTGCTGATCCGAGCTGGGCCGAGGTGACTGATGATCCGAAGGAAGCGACTGTGCTGCTGATCGTTACCGAAGGGGCGACCGACCCCGAGAGCTATGCTGAGATCGTTGGTAGGGGTCACGAAACCGTCGGTCGGGTGATCACCGTTCGGTGACTCCGCTCGGGGGCGAACGCATTCTCATTACTGGGGACCGAAGGAGTAGCTTGCCGGTATGGACTTCACCCCAGACGAGAACCATGAAGCGATCCGTGAAGGAGTACGCCGCGTCTGTGCCCAGTTCCCCGACTCCTACTGGCGCGAGAAGGATGACGAGCACGAGTTTCCCTGGGACTTCTATAACGCCATGGCCGAGGGGGGATGGGTTGGCATCACCATTCCTGAGGAGTTCGGCGGTGGTGGGCAAGGCTTGACCGAGGCGTCGATCGTTCTGGAAGAGGTTGCAGCCAGTGGTGCAGCCATGAACGGGTGCTCGTCCATGCACCTCTCCATCTTCGGCATGGAGCCGGTACGCAAGTATGGCTCTCCTGAGCTCGTCCGAGAGATCCTGCCTGGTGTGGCCAACGGATCGCTGCACACCGCGTTCGGGGTGACAGAGCCAGATGCGGGCACCGACACCACCTCGATCCGTACCCGGGCCGAGCGAGACGGTGACGAATACGTGGTCAGAGGAGCGAAAGTCTGGACCACCAAGGCGCCCTACTGCGATATGTGTCTGCTCCTTGTCCGCACCACCCCAAAGGAGGAGTGTGATGGCCCCACCCGGGGGATGACTCTGCTTCTCGTCGACTTGCAGGATCCGGCGGTGGACATCACCCCGATCCCGAAGATGGGTCGCAATGCGGTCGTGTCGTGTGAGGTTCGCTACGACGGCTTGCGAGTACCTGTCAGTCGTCGCGTTGGTGAGGAAGGGGAGGGGTTCCGGTATCTCCTCGACAGCCTCAACCCCGAACGGATCCTGGTCGCATCCGAAGCACTGGGAATCGGCCGTCTGTGCCTGGAACGGGCCGTGGACTACGCCAAGGGCAGGGTCGTTTTCGATCGCCCGATCGGTCAGAACCAGGGAGTGGCCTTCCCGTTGGCCGACAGCCACGCCCGTTTACGGGGGGCCGAGCAACTGGTTCGGCTGGCATCATGGCGCTACGACAACGGGCTGTCATGTGGCGAGGAAGCGAATCTGGCCAAGTATCTGGCCGGTGAAGCAGCATTCGAGACCGCCGATCGCGCCTTGCAGACCCATGGCGGATTCGGCTACGCCAAGGAGTACAACATCGAGCGCTACTGGAGGGAGGCTCGACTCATGAAGCTGGCACCTATCAGCCAGGAGATGATCCTGAACTTCGTGTCGAGCAAGGTGCTGGGACTTCCTCGCTCGTACTGAATGTGGCTCGCACTTACTCCAGGGCTTCGGCCGCTGCGAGGTCTGCGATCCGCTCGACGTCATAGCCGAGCACTTCGGTGAGCACCTCGTAGGTGTGCTCGCCAAAGGTAGGCCCGCCGGTTGTGATCTGGGCCGGAGTGCGGGACATGCGAAATCGGGTCCCCTCCACCACCGTTGACCCATCGGGCTGGGTGCTGTGGGCCACCTCCACGAAGTGATGGCGGTGGCTCAGCTGGGGGTCGGTCACGCACCCGGTTGAGTTCTGCACGACATGGGCTGCAACGCGACAGGACTGTAGAGATTCCATCAGCTCCACCCCATCCTGCTCGCTGGTCCAGGAAGCGATGAGGTCGTCTAGCTCGTCGGCCCGTGCATGACGCTCGGGCCGGGTCAGACCGACGAGATCGTCGCGGTTCATGAGCGATGCCAGATTGGCCCAGTTGTCATCCGAGGTGCACGCAATGGCGATCCACTCGTCGTCCCCGGTGACGGGGTAGGCCCCGTGAGGGGCGTGGACCAGGTCACGATTTCCGATCCGCTCCCAGTTCCTGTTGTTCACGGTGCGGTCGAGCAGGGCCGGGCTCAGCAGGTACATCGCTCCTTCGGCCTGGGAGAAATCGACATATTGTCCGACGCCGGTGGCCCGGCAGTGCTCCAGCGCAGCGAGGATGGCGGCCGCGAACCAGCGGGGTGAGGTGTAGTCGGTGTAGGCCCCGACTGGTCCGCAAGGGGCACGGTCGGGCCATCCAACCGGTTCGAAGAATCCCGAGATGGCGGCGGCCATGGTCCCGAACCCCGTCAAGGGGGCCAGGGGACCGGTTTGGCCCATCAGGCAGCTCGACGCCACCACGATGCTCGGCTTGTGAGCCAGGACGCGCTCGGGGCTCAAGCCGAGCCGAGCCATGGCTCCGGCACCGAATGACTCCATCACCACGTCAGCCCAGTCGATGAGGTCCCAGATCACCTCCATCGCTTCGGGCGAGGAGAAGTTGACCGACAGGCCCCGCTTGCCGGCGTTCATATTGTTCCAGAGCCCCGAGTAATGGGGGTCGGTCACGTCGTCGCGAAACGGTTGCAGTGTGCGGGCGCCATCTGGTCTGGTCTGGGACTCGATCCGGATCACGTCGGCGCCATAGTCGGCAAATACCCGGGACGCGGCAGGGCCGGCCATCACCCAGCAGAGATCCAGGATCTTGAGATCATCGAGGGGTGGTGACGTTGCTGCTCCGTCCGAGGACCGGGGCACGTGGGGTGAGCGGTCTGTGGTTGCCAGGATCTCCTCGGTGTGCTCGCTGAGCCTCGGGGCGGCCGGTAGGGACTCGAGCTGGGTCTCGGAGAAGTTGGCGAACGCTCCGGGATAGCGGACGAGGCCGAGGTCGCCGTGATCAACGTCCTGCCAATAGCCCCGTGAGGCCAGCTGGGGGCTGGCGACCACCTCAGCCATCGTCCACACCGGGGTGATCAGTACCTGCCGTGACAACGACGCCTCCAACAGCTCAGCCTTGGTCTTGGTGGCGAAGAAGTCGGTCAGGCACTGCTTGACCCGATCGTATTCGGACACCGGTTCCCGACCGTCGAGTAGCATCATGGCGTATTCGACCCAATTCTTGCTGCGGGTGGCGTCGTCGCAGAAACCGTCCTCGTAGACCCAATCGAGAAGGTTCTGGGTGAACGGCGCCACCATCAGCCCGAACAGCAGGGTCACCGAGGCGTAGCCGTCCTTGCATGGCCACATGAGCTGGATGTCGATGCCCTGTAGGTTGGCCCCACCGGCGACACGCGTTGTCGACGTGGCGTTGTTGGGCACGGCGAGCATCATCGACTGGGAGGCCTGGTTCATGCTCTGCTGGGCCGATAGGTCGATGTGTTGACCGAGACCGGATCGCCGTTGGCGCTCGTGCAGGGCGATCAGCACCGCCAACGCTCCCTCGGAGGCCGCATTGTGGAAGGCCTGGGGGAGGGTCCCCGACCTGAGCGGGGGGCGATCCTTGTCCCCGGTGAGGGCCATGTTGCCACTCGCCGCCTGGATGGTGATATCGCTGGCTGCCCAGTCGCACTTCGGGCCATAACTGCCGAACGCCGTGATCGAGGCGTGGATGAGGGCAGGGTGTCGCCGTTGAACGGCGTCGGGTTCCAGATCGAGGGCTACCTGTTCGGCGACTGAGTAATTCTCGATCAGCACATCGGCACCCCCCAGCAACTCCTCCAGCTGGCGCCTCCCGTCTTCGCCTGAGAGGTCGATGGCGACGCTCTTCTTGCCCCGGTTGTATGACCAGTGGTGAAGCGACCGTTCGGGGTCCTCGACATTGCCTGCGAACGGACCGAGCCGGCGGGCCGAAGACCCATCCGGTGGCTCGACGGCAATGACCTCAGCACCCAATTGGCGCAGGATCAGCCCAGTGAGATGGCCCCGCTCATCTGTCAGATCGATGACCCTATAGTTCGACAGCATTCGTGTTCCCCCTTGCTTTCTGCCAGGCAATGGGCGTTGGCCGGCAGCGTACGGCGAACTCGATTTTGCCCGAAGCGGTGGGGGAGTGCCACACCTGGCATTCTGAGGGCGGCGGCGCTCGAGATGGCACAAACGCTTGTGGCCATTGCTCCCTGTCGGTGGGGGCGGCCAAGACGGCCCCCTGGGTGGCGCCTAGGGCTTGGCCTCGCAACGGCAGGCCGCGGGCGGGAGGAGCCGCCCAACCCGGTGTCGGTCATGGCGATGCCGGGCCGAACAGATTGGCTACCGGTCTAGGATGATGCTCATGACGTTGTCGACTAGTGCGGGTACCCCCATCAGCCCCTCAACCTGATGACTCTCACTCCTCGTGGTGTACGAACTAGGGCGGTCTTCATCTCCGCGGCTCGGGAGGTGATCGCCGAACAGGGTTTCCTCGCAACGACCGTGGGTGACATTGCGACGCGGGCCGGACGGGCCACGGGGTCATTCTACAACTACTTCGAGAACAAGGAAGACCTGCTCGCCACCCTCTTCGAGGAGTTCAAGGCCGAGGTGATGGAGGGGGTGGCCAGCCTCCCCGTAGACGCCGCAGGCGATCCGCGAGAGCAGATCGAACAGGTCGTCAGGAACTACTGGCTGACCTATCGGCGACGCCAGCCGGAGCTTGTTGGTGTCTTCCAGCTCTCGATGATCGATCCGGAGTTCGCCGTACGTTGGCGCGACATCCGGATCGATGCGGTTCGGGCCATCCGCTGGTGGGTACTCAGGGCCCAGAGCGCCGGTCTGGCCGAAGATCTGGATCCTGATCTCACCGCGTCAGCGCTGGGGGCCATGATCGACAATTTCTGCTTCGTCTGGCTCGCCCATGGTGGTGACGTCCCCGGTGTCGAGTTCGATGACGAGGACGCCATCCAGACATTGGCCGCGTTGTGGCACCGCTCCCTGTTCGGCGTTGTTGCTGAGTGCTAGAGATCGCGAGGTGAGTTGGCCTCCTGTCGGGTACTCGCCTGTCCGGTACTCGCCGGCCGCAGGGGGTCAGTCCTCGGATAAGAACTCGGTCACAAACGAGCCCTCGGGCTCGAAGCGGAAGTTGGGGAAGTCCTTGATGAATTCGACGTGAACGTCGAATTCGCCCCTTCGGTTCTTCTCTATCGAGAATATGGTGCGACGGCGAGCGGCTTCTATCTGGGTCGAATCGAACTTGAGATGGCGGTCCGAGGTTGCCGCCTCCTTGGCGTTCATCAGGATGGCGATGTCGCACTCATTGGCCAACGAGTCCGACCCCTGGAGATCGGAGAGACGTACTCGGTCGGACCCGATCCGGCTTCGCATCGTTGCGGAGATGGCCACCACTGTGATCTCGCGGGCCATCGCCAGCTCCTTCAGCATCTCGATCGCACGGTAGACGCGTTCTTGGGAGTCCGCGGCCGACGGCACCGGGATCTTCTGAAGGTAGTCGACGAACAGAACGTCTCCGCCGTTCAAGTGGGAGCCAGCGGCCCCGATCAGGTCGTCTGGAGTCGTCCACAGGGCGGACGGGCGGAACAGCTGGAGGTGGCTCGAGTGCGACTCCAATGATGTGACGACATGGGTGATCAGGGGCGAGGCGGCCTTGGCGTCTTCAATGGATGTCACCCCCAACATCAGGTCCCGTATGGTCCCTCGTAGCCGGATTCGCTCGGTGAGGTCGATCTTCGGCGACACGAGCGCCAACTCCTGAATCAACAACCGGGTGAGCAACGATCTCTCATCGTGCTCGAAGCAGGCAAAGGTGATCCGCCGGTTCTGCTGGCACATGGAGCGGGCCCACTGGAGAGCGCAGCTCGTCTTGCCCGCTCCCGGCTGGCCGCCCAACAACACGACCTCTCCGGTCAAGAAGCCACCATCCAAGATGGTGTCGAGCGGCTGGAAACCAGTGCCGACGGGGCCCAGGCCCAAGGTCGCAGCCGCCCCCTGGCGGACCTCCCAGAGCAATGTCGAGGCAAGCTGCGGTCGGGCGATCGGCAGCCCCGAGTCCGCTGCTGAGCCCAATCGCTCAGAAGACATCGGGGAAGGAGAGGAGGGCAGGACCCAACATCACGATGAACAAGGCCGGCAAGATGCACAGGCCGAGTGGAAAGATCAGTTTCACTGGAAGTTGGCGGGCCCGCTCCTCGGCCCGCAGCCGTCGCTTCTGCCGCATGTCAGCCGCCAGGTTTCGTAGCGAGCGGGCCAGGGGAACCCCCATGGCATCGGCCTGCCGCAGAGTCAGCACCATCGTCCTCACGTCGGGGGCCTGGGTTCGATCGGCTACCGCTGTGAGGGCATCCCCTCTGGACGTGCCGAGTCGGATGTCTCGCAGCATGCGGCTGAACTCGTCGCTCAGGGGATCGTCGTGCTTGTCGACCATCCGGGCGATCGCAGACTCGAATCCAAGGCCGGCTTCGACGGAGATAGTCAGCTGATCGAGGAGGTCGGGGAGGAGGATGGTGAGCTCGTCGGCCCGCCGGTCGGCCGCTGCTTTGATCGCAAGCTCGGGAGCCATGAACGCCGACACCACAGCGGCCAGCATGACCAGCACCCTTTGTACGCTTGCATTGCTGGCGAGCTGGAGGCCCAAGAGAGTCAAGAGCACGGCCGGGCCGGCAAGCTTGGCGCCGAGCAGCTGTTCGGCGGTGATTCGCTCGGACCAGCCGGCCTTGGCCAAGGCTCTGGTCTTGGTCTTGGCCCATCCTGCCGGGGTGAAACGAAGGAGGCGATTGCCCAGTCCTGCCGCAACGGGGGAGACCACGCGTTGCAGCACCGGCTTCTGTAGGCCCCTGTCACGCATGGTTGGCCCGCGGCCCGGCGTGGAGGGTGAGAGCGTGGGCCTTGTACGAGTACTCGTGATTGCCCACCAGGCCACGAACAGGGAGATGAAGATGGCAGCCGAGCCCGACCATAAGACAATCACGATGGTTCCCTCTCAGTACCTGATGTTCACGAGCTTGCGGATCCAGAAATAGCCAATGATCATCCCTCCGGCGGCACCGGACAGGAGGGCGCGCCCGGTCGGGGAGGCCACGAACAGGGCCATGTTCTCCGGCGTTCGCCATGAGAGCATGATGAAGAGAAAGATCGGTGTCGCCAACAGTACCCAGGCTGTCGCCCGCCCTTCTCCCGAGAGAGCCCGTACCTGGAGCTCTATGGCTTGGCGGTCTCGGATGGTGTCGGACACATTGTCCAGGACCTCGGTCAGATCGCCCCCAACCTCGCGATTGATGTCGACGGCGTCGGCCACCCATTGGAAGTCGACGCTGGCCATCCGTTCAGCCACTCCCTCCATCGAGTCGGTCATGTCGCGGCCAATGCGCGTCTCGAACACGATACGACGGAACTCACTTGAAGTCGGGGACGGAGACTCGTGGGCTACATACTCGATTGCTTGCAGTAGTGACTGACCGGCCCGAAGGGTTCCGGCCAGCGCGCCGAGTGCATCGGTCATCTGATCGGCGAACCTCCGTCGACGTCGACCCACCCGCACCTTGAGGTAGACGACGACGGTGAGGACGGCGCTGAGGGTGAACAACCCTCCAGCCGTCGCGCTCGACAAGTACGAGACCGTGAAGAACAGCAGCATCGAGGCCGCCACCGTCAGCATCGCGAATTCTCCCGAGCGGAGGTTGATGCCCGAGAGGTCAAGGGCTCGGTCGATTCGGTCTCTGCCGAGGCTTGATTGGAGCAGGCTTTCGGCTGTGTTCGTCAACCGGTTCCTGGCCGCGGCCACCCGATCGGCACCGCTGGCGACATCCATCTGGATTCCGCTGGCCGGCATTGAGATGATCACTCCGATGAGGAGGAAGGTCAGGAAGAAGGCCCCGATTCCAACGACCAGGGCCTCTTGGCGACTGAAGAGACCGGGCTCTGGCGGGTCGAGGACCGGCAACGCCACCGGCTCCGACTGCACCCTCTGCTCGTCAACAGCTTGGGGCAGAGGCTCCTCGGGCTCCGGAACCACCGACGGTGAAACGACAGTCCGGGCGGTGGCCACGGCGTCACCAGAAGCAACGGCGATAACGATAACCCGCTCGAGAACTGGGTTCGATTGGTAGCGAACGGTGTAGCGGTTGGCAAGACGGGATGCGATGTCGTCGTAGAGTTGGAAGAACTGGGCCTCCTCAGAAGCCTCCAACACCTGGCCGCCTACGGCGGACGCAACCTGCTCGAGGGCTACTATGTCGGTTCCCTCGACGGCGATGGCGTACAGGCCGGCTCCGGCTGCGCTGAGCTCGGCAACGGCCGATGACTGGCCACCGCGGCTCCCCTCGTCAACTCCGTCGGTGAGGACAACCACGTATGGCCGTTCTGCCCCCAATTCAGCGACGAGCTGGGCTGATCGACCGAGGGCATCCCACAATGCGGTCCCGCCCTCGACTTCGGCTTGCAGGCCTGCCACCGCTTCGAGAGCGTTGCTCCGGTCTTGGCCGGGCGGGACAGCAACCTCTACCGTGCTCCCAAAGCTGACGATCCCGACCCTGGCCCGAGAAGGGAGGCTCTCGATGAAGGCCGCTGCCGCCTGCTTGGCGGCCTCAATGGGGTCGCCGGCCATGCTGCCCGATGTGTCGAGCGCGATCACCACATCAACCCTCCCCGAGAGCGGAATGATTTCGACGTCGCGGCGGTCACCGTTCTCGGTGAGGGTGAAGTTGGCGGATGTGGGGGCCACCTCTGTCATCTCAGCAGGGAGGGCGAGCTCGAAAGTGACGGTTCCGGTATCGTCGGCGCTCAGGTCGAGGATCTGGATCTCCCCACTCGACTCCTGAGC
>JAAETV010000343.1 GCA_024227975.1 Actinomycetes bacterium | reverse complement strand
GTCATATGCATCACCCCGCTCATGGCTTGGGCGATGAAGTCGAACGACTTGCGTTCCCGGTATGGTCCGAACTGACCGAACCCGGAGATGGAAGCCATGACGATGGCAGGGTTGACGGCGGCCAGGTCTTCATAGCCGAGGCCCTTGCGCTCCATGACTCCCGGGGTGGCATTCTCAACGACCACGTCTACTTGGGGGACCAGATCCTTGATCAGGGCTATCCCCTCGGGCCGGCTGAGGTCGACGGCCAGACTGCGTTTGCCTCGATTCTGTTGGACGAACAAGCCCGCTCGTCCATCGATGGCTGGGAGGCGGGTACGGGTCGGATCGCCGCTGGGAGCGGCCTCGACCTTGATGACGTCGGCTCCCAGTTCGGCCATCAGCCGGGTACAGGCAGGGCCGGCCAGATACTGGGTGAAGTCGAGGACCCGTACCCCCGCCAGGAACGCCTCCTGGTCGACTTGGTCAGCCTGTCCGCTTGCCACCTTCATCCCCCTTGCCCCGCTCATCGAGCATGACAGAGCACACCCGGCCAGGCCGAACTGGCGGTAGGTGGGCTGAGGGCGTGCCTCAGCTGGAGCGAGAGCTCAGGCCAGTAGTCCGCAGGCCTGGCCGTAGGTGGTGAGCCCCTCAACGAAGCCCGAGGTGGTGATGGGTGCGGCCATGACGAACTCGTCGACCCCGAGTTGGCGGGCCTGGTCGGCCATGGCTGCCACTTCGTCCGGAGACTCTGATCCGATGGGGAGCCCGAGCTTGAAACTGAAGTCCTCGTCGTCGACCGAGCGGCCGTGGTTGGCCATGATGGTGCGGACCTCGTCGAGGTGGGCTTCGATGTCGACCCTGGCCCACCAGCCGTACCAGCCGTCGCCCATCCTGGCGGCCCGGCGCATGGCGGCCGGGGCGCTTCCCCCGATGATGATGGGGGGACCACCCGGAGTCAGCGGCTTCGGATTGAGCACGACGTCTGCGAACTCGACGAACTCACCTCGGTACGAGGCCCGATCCTCGGTCCACGAGAGGCGGATCGCCTCGATGTATTCGTCGAGTCTCTTCCCCCGTCGTTCAAACGGCACCCCTAGCGCGCCGTACTCCTCCCACGACCATCCCGAGCCGACCCCGAGCTCGAACCGGCCACCGGTGAAGTGATCCAGGGTCAGGACTTCCTTGGCTGTGAGGAGGGCTGGTCGTTGGGGCAATATCAGGACCCCGGTGCAGAACCTGAGGGTGGTGGTGGCCTGGGCTGCCACCTGGCAGACGAAGAGGGGGTCATAGATGCCGGTCTCGGGACCCCAGTTGGCGGAACCATCCTCGGTGTAGGGATACTTCGATTCATAGGAGGGAAAGAACACCACATGCTCGGGGGCGAACAGGGCGTGGTAGCCGAGATTCTCAGCTGTCTGGGCGAAGTCGCGGATGAAACCATGATCACGGCGAGGGCTGTTGCCGAACATGCCGACGATGCTGACGTCCACGAGAGCTCCGTTCTGAGTTTGCTTGGTCAGTCCCGCCTGATCCGGTGTGACCAGGTGGCTGGGTGGCTGGGCTACGAGCCGGCTGGCGGGTATTGCTTGAGCTCGATCTCGTTGCCGTCCGGGTCTCGAATGTAGATTCCTGAACCGAAGCCCTGGGCCCCGAATAGGGAGTCCCTCTGACGGATCACCTCGACGTCGGCTCCGTCCCCGGCCAGCCACTCATCGATGTCGCCTTCGATCCAGAGGGCTACATGGTTGATGTTCTCACCCGAGCGCTCGGCCTCGATCAGGTCGATGATGGTGGTGCGATTGACCCTGAGGGAAGAAAACGGGACCTCGCCTGCCTTCCACTGGTCGTAGCGAAGGGGTTCCAGTCCGAGCTTGTCCTGATACCAGCGGAGGGCCCGCTCCCCGTCGGCGACGTTGAACACGATGTGGTCGATCCCTCTCACCTTGATCATGAGGCCGCCGTCTCGTTCGAGCCGCCCGGTTCCCACAGCGTCTTCTCCAGATCCCGTTGCCGGCCCTGTT
>JAAETV010000342.1 GCA_024227975.1 Actinomycetes bacterium | reverse complement strand
GCAGGGCGTGAGCCAGGCTGGGGTTGAGATTGTGCTCGATCGGATCACCGATGCTGAGCAGGTGGCACGAGCTCGACTCTTCCCGTATCAGGTGTGGGCGGCATACAGCCACGCCCCGTCTGACAACTGGAAGCGGGCCCTTGGCACCACGCTCGACCTCACCACGCAGAACATCCCGACGCTCGATCGCACCCTGGTGGTCATCGACATGTCGGGTTCGATGCAGACGAGGGTTTCGAGCCGCTCGGTGATGAGCCGGGTGGAAGTGGCAGCCGTGATGGCCGCGGTGACAGCGAAGCAATCGATCACCAACGACCTGGTCATCTTCGGTCACTCCAACAGGGCCGTGAAGCTCCGACGGGGCGCCTCGGTACTGGCTGGTGTGGCTGAGTTGGTTGGCAAGGTCGGAGCGGTCGGGCACGCAACGTTTGGTCACACCGCCATCGCCGACCACTTCGACCATCGCAAGCACGACCGGGTGGTGTTGTTCACCGACGACCAGATGCATGATGCTGGCGCCGTCGATCTCTCGGGCGTGCCCCTGATCTATACCGTCGACCTGGCCGGCTACCGACCCCGATCCCAGCCAAGCGGTGGTCGAGGTCGCTACACGCTGGCCGGGTTCAGCGACGCAACCTTCAGCCTCATGCAAACGCTCGAGGCTGGGCGCGACGCTGGCTGGCCGTTCTGATCATCGTTGCAACGGGTGGAGACCGCTTCGGCGGCCTCCACCCGAGCGCGTCCGGCCGACGGCTCGTCGCTCGACGCCGGTGAACGCTATGCGATAGACAACGTGTCGAAGTTGTCGACCCCCGAGGTGCTCCCATGATCGGTGTTGGAAACGAGTTGAGTGGTCGGGTGGCCCTGGTGACTGGTGGGGCTCGGGCCAAAGGGCAGGGGGCAGCTGAAGGGCGGTTGTTCACCGCCCGAGGGGCGACGGTGGTGCTAGCGGACGTGATCGACGACGAAGGGGAGAGGACGGCGGGGGAGATCGAGGGGGCCGAGTACCTCCATCTCGATGTGACGTCGGAGTCAGAGTGGGATGCCGTAGTAGCCGATGTCGTGGCTCGCCACGGCCGTCTCGACATCCTCGTCAACAATGCCGGCATCGTCAGGATGAGCAAGCTGGTCAACACGTCGATGGCTGATTGGGACACGACCGTGGCCATCAATCAGACGGGTGTGTTCCTCGGTATGCGGGCTGGGGCCCGGGCCATGATCGAGGCCGACAATGGGGGAGCGATCGTGAACATCAGCTCCGTGGCCGGCCTCGAGGGGCAGTTCGGTTCTATGGCCTACGGAGCGTCGAAGTGGGCCGTACGAGGCATGACCAAGATCGCGGCCAAAGAGCTCGGCCGCCATGGCATTCGGGTCAACTCCGTCCACCCCGGCTTCATCGATACCGACATGTTGACCGATGCCAATCTCGACGAGGGAAGCATGGCTGAGTTGGCTCACTCGGCCCCCATCGGCCGCATCGGGACACCCGAAGACGTCGCCGGCATGGTGTTGTACCTCGTCACCGATGCCGCCGGATTCGTCACTGGGCAGGAGTTCGTCGTCGACGGGGGCTACCACGGCTGACGGCCTCTACCACTGATGCCCTGGTTCAGGTTCCGGACAGAAACCGGCTCGACACCGGTCCGGGGTTCGTTCACCATGGCTACCGGCCTCACACGATGAGACGGAAGGAGGGGCCTGAACCATGATCGAGCAGCGCAACGACGGAGCAAAGGAGCGGGTCCGCTCCTGGGCTGGTGACATCGAAGAGAACACGATGCAGCAGGCTCTGCGATCAGCCCGCTGCGATGCTGTTTCGGGTCCGGTGGCCCTGATGCCGGATGCCCACTGGGGTATGGGAGCCACCGTTGGCTCGGTGATCCCAACCGAGGCCGCCATCATCCCGGCAGCCGTCGGGGTCGACATCGGCTGCGGCATGATCGCAGTCGAGACGGATCTGACCGCCTCGATGCTGCCCGACAGCCTCGACTCGATCCTGGGCGGGATCCAGAAGGCAATCCCGGCCGGTTTCGACCGACATCAGCAGCCGACCAGGCCAGCCTGGCGTTGGCTCGAACACCACCAGCTCGACACCCCCATCGACCTGACCGACAAGCAGAAGCGAACGGTTGGCCAACAGCTCGGCACCCTCGGCGGAGGCAACCACTTCGTCGAGGTCTGCCTCGACGAAGACGACCAGGTGTGGTGTGTGCTGCACTCGGGGAGTCGCGGGGTCGGCAATGTGCTGGCTCAGGCTCACATCCGGATGGCTCGGCAACTCTGCCAGGACATGGAGAGGGCGCTGGAAGATCGTGACCTCGCCTACTTCCTCAACTCGGATCCTGGGTTCTCGGCCTATATCGACGACATGTTGTGGGCCCAGGACTATGCCCTCCAGAACCGGGAGCAGATGATGGACGCTCTGCTCGGCGTACTCCGGTTGACCACGGGCCGACCCGTGCGGGAGCAGTGGCGTATCAACTGCCACCACAACTACACCGAACGGGAAAGTCACGACGGTCGTGACCTCTGGATCACTCGGAAGGGGGCGATCCGGGCCCGTGTCGGTGACTGGGGCGTGATTCCTGGCTCGATGGGGACCAGCACCTATGTGGTGTCGGGGCTCGGCAACCCGTTGTCGTACCACTCGGCCTCTCATGGGGCCGGCCGACGTTATGGGCGCAAGGCGGCCAAGCGGACCTTCACCGTCGATCAGTTCAAGGCGTCGATGGAGGGGCGCACCTGGCAGCGGAGCCAGGCCGCCAAGCTCCTCGACGAGTCACCCATGGCCTACAAGGATATTGGTGAGGTCATGGCCAACCAGGCTGATCTCGTCCGTATCGAGCATCGCCTCGAAGCCGTCGTCAACTACAAGGGGGTCAGCTGACTCCAGGGGTCCAGTTGGCTCCAAGGGTCAACTGGGCCTCAGGTGCCGCGGACCCGCACCACGCCGGTCTGGGTGGCGATGGCGAGGAGATCACCATCCTGGCTCCAGAGGTTGACGATTCCGTGGGCGAAGCCGCGACTGACCGAACGCAACTCGATATCGGCCAACACCCAGTCGGTCGCCTTGGGGTTCACTACCCGCAGGGTGTTGTCGATACTGGGGGCATGCAAGTCGGGCTCGATGACGGCCGAGGTCCCGGTCGACACCTCGTCTCCGATCACGGCCAGGGCAGAGGCCGTGCCCGGCACCCCATCGGGCATCGTGATCCACATCGCACACCGACCATCTGGGTTGCGCATGATCCCGTCAGGATCGTCGGTCACCGCAAGCTCTGTGATCCGCTCCCGTAGCCCGCCCTTGTTCTCGGCCCGAATGTAGCGGGCGGGCAGACCCTCAGGGCCGGAGACGTCGGGCATCGTGGCCCAAACCCCAGCGGCGGGGAAGGGGCGCTGGCCCAGGGAGATCAGGGTGACGAACACCTCCTGGTCATCGACGGTGGCGATCACCCGACCATGACTCACGGCCCGCCCGACCGCTGACATCGTCACTTGCAGGTCGATCACCGATCCGGTGTGGGCCGGCTTGAGGAACTGGCATGTCGCCCAAGCCGTCGGTCGGCCGGTTTGGGCTTCAGCCGCCTCGATCGACGCCGCCAGCCCGCAACCGCCGTAGATCGCGCCTCGGCCCCCACATATGCCATGGCTCACAGGGAGCCGCCATCGTGATGGGTCGCCGGTCGGTTCCAGGCCCAGGAAGTCGCGCACGTCTACTACTCCAAACTCATGGTCGGCCCCAGTGTTTGCCGACGGTTCGGCCGTTCACCACCAGGTTGGCTCCTTCGGAGCTACCGACTGGGCACAGGCCCGACCGAGGCCGCGGCTCGGGCCCACGACGATTGCTGTGCAACTCGAGATTCCGAGGTCCAATGGTGGCCCTTCCCCCCCGGCCGGCTCCACGGTTGGTGCCGCCGTTCGAAGGCCGAATCTACTCATCGAGGTCAGCCCTGGCGAGATCACCGTCAAGGTTGAATCGGCGGCAGGAGCTATTCCTGAGCCCGATGTCGATCTTTGCGCGGCCGTTCGTAGTACAGGGGTCAGAACACAGATGATGCGTGACTACGCAGCAAGGAGTTGTCAGATGTCGAAGTTCTCCATGGTGGGAACGTTCAATTGTCTCGAGGGCAGGAATGATGAGATGGATGCCGCCCTGGCGGCCCAGGTAGCGGCGGTCGCCGACGAAGATGATGCGGAGGTCTACTCCTACCACCGAGGCGAGGGCACCTCGTATGCCTACTTCGCCATCTTCTGCGGCCCCGAGGCCATGCAAAGGGTGAGTCAGACCGAAGCCATGCAGGTGGCCATGGCCCAATTCGGAGGCCTGCTCGACGGGTCGCCGGAGATGATGATGGGCTCGCCCCTGAGCACCAACGGCCTTGATCTCTGATGCCCCAGTACCTCCTCTCGATCTTCAAGACCGAACGTGAGGAGCCTCCCTCCGCGGAGGAGGCGGCTGAGGTCATGGCCCGGGTGGCGGCCTATCAAGAGGAGCTGAAGGCGGCGGGCAAGTGGCTCTTCTTCGGGCCCTTGACCGAGGTCGAGTCGGCAACCGTCGTCTGTTCGGTTGGGGGTGAGGTCTCCATGACCGACGGACCCTTCGCCGAGGCCAAGGAACAGATCGGGGGCTTCACCATCATCGAAGCGGCCGATCTCGATGAGGCGCTCGAATGGGCCAGCAAGGGCTCGGAAGCATGCCGTATGCCGGTCGAGGTGCGACCGTTCCTGATGGTGGAGATGAACTAGCGCCGGTGGCGGCACCATTCGACGCCGACGTCTTCGGTGGGATCTACCGCCGGGAGGCGGGTCGGTGCCTGACCACCCTGGTCCGGGTTCTGGGTGACGTCGATCTCGCCGAAGACGCGTTGTCGGAGGCTTTCGTGATAGTGGCCAGGAGATGGCCCGCCGATGGGGTGCCGCCAAATCCTGGTGGCTGGATCACGACAACAGCCCGCAACCGGGGTATCGACCATCAGCGTCGGGAATCGTCACGGTTTTGGCGCGAGGCCGAGGCTGGAGGGCTTGTCGATGACACCCCAATCTGGGCTTGCGACTGGCAATGACACTGCGACTGCTCGGCGGGCTTCAGACGACGGAGATCGCGCGGGGGTTCCTCGTTTCCGAGGCCACGATGGCGCAACGGATCGTCAGGGCCAAACGGAAGAT
>JAAETV010000341.1 GCA_024227975.1 Actinomycetes bacterium | reverse complement strand
CGATGCCGATGAGGCGATTGCCGTCATCAAGGCGACCAACCCCGACGTCGTCATCTGCGACTTGAACATGCCGAACGGGGGTGGCCTCAAGGTGGCCCGAGAGTGCGGTGAGACGAGCAACATCGTCATGCTCACCGTGTCGGAGGCTGAGCGTGATCTGCTCGATGCGGTGGCAGCAGGGGCGACTGGCTACCTGGTGAAATCGACCTCGCCCGAAGAGCTCCGCCTGTCGCTCCGCAAGGCAGCCCAGGGTGAGCCGGTGTTCTCACCAGCGTTGGCGGGTCTGGTGCTTGGTGAGTTCCGCCGGATGAGCAAGACGGCGGGAGGGGTACAACCCCTGTCCGAGCGGGAGCGTGAGGTGCTCCAGTATGTAGCCCGGGGGCATTCCTACAAAGAGGTTGGTGAGCAGCTCTTCATCGCGCCCAAGACGGTCGAGAACCATGTCCGCAATATCTTGGGCAAGCTCCACCTCAACCGGAAGCAGGAGCTGGTCCGCTACGCCCTGGAACACGGCATCGAGTAACCGAACCATTCGTCGTCACCCGGTCCGAGGACACTGGATTCGATCCTGAGCCCGTGAGGCCCTGCGACCGACCACCGATGGCCGAGACCGAGACCGAGACCGAGACCGAGGCGAAGTAGTCTGAGATCTGGACGACCGTCGGTACTCGGTTCGCCACCAGCACGCCTCGCCCTGGTGGCATGGTCAGCCCAGGCCGGATGGGAGCAGGGAAGCCGGTCGTCTCATGTACGTCACGGCTTCCTGCCGGACAGAGGCACAGGATCGTGCGCGTCTTGCGCATGGCCTGGGATAGGGGGCTGGTGCTGTAGCCGCGCATGGAGCTGGTGGCGGCAACAAAGCGGACTCCTGCCTCCAGCAGTCTGACCAGGGCTCGATCGAGACCCGGGTCCTCGATCAGATCGACATCATCGATGACCATGATCCGGCGGGGGGACCGCCCGAGGGCGGGGGTGGCCTGCCCGATGCTCTCGGCCAGCTCATTCAGGAATCCACTCAGCTCGGTAGCCCCTCCGAAACACGATTGGGTGGTGGCCACCGATGCCAGCCGTGAGCCATCGGGGCCGAGGGTGAAGACGTCGACACCGGTCTCCACCAGCTGGTGGGCGATGGTGGCCAGCGCGGTGGAACGACCGGTGGTGGGGTCACCGACGATGCTCATGTCGGCCCCGACCAGTTCGACATCAACGGGTCGGTGATCGAGGTCGGCGATCCCGATCCTGAGAACGGTCGAACCTTTCGGCCGGGGTAGCACCTCGACCCGATCGGGCAGGATCTCGGTTCTCAGGCTCGGGACTCCGACTGGAGGCGTCAATGGACCGAGGGTGAGAATGCTGTGTTGTTGCTGGTCCACGTCCCACCACGACTTCGACTTCTGGTTCATGTCGGGTTGAGGGGCGACGACAGCCAGCTGGGCCAGGTTCGTGCCGTCGACGAAGCAGCGGCCGGGTGGTAGCTCACTGTCGCCGATCTGGGAGGAGGAAAGCCCATGCTCGGCGTAGGCCGAGGCGTCGGTCTGGCGCAGGATGAAACGGGTGGGCATGGCTGACATCAAGGCGGTGCGTACGGGGGCCCTTCGGCTGGCCGTGAGCGCTGTGTACAGCCCAAGGGGGCGGCCGTCGACGATCACCTTGTTCAGCCGTTCAAGCCAGGGATACAGGCTGGTGGCGGCCCCGGCCCCTTCGAAGGTTTGGGCCAGGCTGCCGTAGTCGTCGATCAGGAGCAGGATCGGCTCGAAGCTCGGACGCTCGGCCCCGGTTCGCCCTGACGAGCCGATGAGATCCCGCCTTCGCGCCAGTTCGGTTTCGAGGGTCACGATGATCCTGGTCACTGCCTCCAAGTCGTCGCCGGTGGCCATCCCGGCGCACTGGCCGAGCCCGGCCAGCACGGTGAGCTGGCGGGAGGCGAAGTCGAGACCGAACAGGGTCAACTCGGCACCGATGGCCTTGGCCTCCCGGATTGCGGCCACTCCCAGGGTGCGGAGGGCTGTTGTCTTGCCCGACCCGGGGGCACCGAGAATGACAGGCCCGCCGTTGGTTTCGAGATCGACGACGGCTGGGTACTGGGCCTGGGCCGCCGGGTCGTCGACCATCCCGATGGCCACTTCGAGGGCGGGCCTGGACCCGGAACGGGAGGGGGAGGTTGGAGCCGACTCGGGGAGATCGTCGAGGCTGAGAACGGTCGGCAACTCGTCGAGCCAGGGTGATGGGCTGGGGCGTTGACCACTCCTGACCGCGGCCTCATCGATGGCAGCCAAGACCCCGGCGAGCTGGGTCAGCTCAGACCCGGCGTCCGAGGAGTCGTCCAAACCCAAGACCGGGGGCGGACTGGGGGCTGAACCGGACGAGGTGGGAGTATCGAATGGTCGCACGGTGACCGGGGTCGGACCTCGATCAGATACAACCGGGGCCCCTGACCATGCCGTCTGGAACGGAACCAGCTCACCGGGCCCGAGGCGGGCGAACCCTCGGCCTTTGAGCGGGGTCGGGATGGCGGCAGCGTCACCGGTACCGATGACGCTGTTCGACCCGGCGGCGTCGAGCATCCTCAAGCTGATGCGCAGATTGGTGTTGGCCAGGATGTTCTCATTGACGGCCCCCGCTGGGCGCTGGGTGGCCAGGAGGAGGTGAATGCCGAGGCTTCTCCCTCTCTGGGCCAGGTCGACGACACCAGCCACGAAGTCGGGGATCTCCTTGACCAGGGTGGCGAACTCATCGACCACGATGACGAGCGAGGGAGGGGCCTCATCGGGGTAGCGGGCCATCATCTCACCCAGGTCCTTGGCCCTGCCCTCCAACAAGCTCATTCGCCGATTCAGCTCGGCCCTCAGTGAGGTCAGCGCCCGCATGGCCAACATGGTGTCGAGGTTGGTGACACAGCCAACGGTGTGAGGGGCGTTGCCGAAGGCGGCAGTCGAGGCCCCTCCCTTGTAGTCGATGAACAAGACGTTGACCCGGTCCGGCGGGTTCAGGGCCATCAGGCCGGCGACCATGGACATGATCAGCTCACTCTTGCCCGCCCCGCTGGTACCTCCAATGAGCCCGTGGGGACCGTGCTCATCCAGGTCGACCAGGAGGCGACCGTTGGCCGTCATCCCGACGGGTGCCAGGAGCCCACCGTTGGCCCCGGGTCCGGATCCCGACCACTGATCCAAGATCCAGTCGGCGTCGACCTCATTGGTACCCAGGGCCTGATGCAGGGTGACCAGGCGGGGCACGGCCGAAGCCGAGGTCGCCGACGAGGCATCTCGAAGAGGAGCCAACGACCGGGCTAGCGCGACTGCCTGGTGAGGGCTGAGGCGCTCGATCTCGATCTGGGTGTCGGTCGTATCGGGATCGGTGTAGGAAACCGTCGATGACTTCGGGTCGAGCAGACCACGGCACTCGACAACAGCTGAGGCCTGGCGGGGCACCCTCTCGCCCCCAGTGGTCAGCCAGATCAGGGTCACACCTGCGTTCGGACCGAGGTCGAGGAGGCGGGAGACGAGTGAGGGGTCGGGGTCGAGGTCCCGGTCGATGACCATGATGAGGCGGGGCCAGAGGTTGCTACCGGAGCGGTCTGTCCCGTCGAGGCGATGCTCGGCCACGACCAACAGTTCCTTCACCATCTGATCGACACCTTCTCTGGTCCAGACGAGGTGTGGACCTTCGAGGGGGGAGCTGGCCGAGCGCAGGTGGGGCAGCCACCGGACCCAGTCGATCGAAGCCCGCCCGCCAGCAGCGGCCACGACAACGACGACATCTTCGGGACTGTGGAGGCAGCAGGCCTGGACCAGCAACGAAGCGGCCAGAGCCATGGTGTCGACCCCCTGGCCGACGAGGGCGAGGACACCATGATCACGGAGATCCACCACCACCGGGACATCGCCCATCGTGACCATGGATGCCACCTCTGCCGCCAGCTCGTCTCGCAGGGCCTCATCACCCCTGGTCTCGGGGCTGACCACGAGCCTGGGCGTCGCGTCACCGAGCCCGAGCCTGAGGGTGAGGGCATCGCTGGCCCCCCGATCCCGGATCCACACCTCGGGGGCCTTGGTCCGTGCCCGCTCCGCCAACCTGACCAGATCGGCGGCACCCTCGAAGCGACAACGGCGTTCAGTGGCCAGAGCCTCGACCAGGCGCTTCTTGCGTTCGGCCACCCTGGCCTCGAAACGTACCAGCGCCTTCCCGTAGCGACGGCGGCGACGACGTCGTTGATCGATATGGTTCGCCACCGCCATGATCGGGGAGAGCACGGCAAACATCAGGAACCGGGGAGAGTAGAGGAGGGCCATGGTGATGCCCATGACCAAAGGCATCAAGGCGGCCAGGTAGGCGAACCGATTCGGCTCCCCCAACTCAGGCACGTCACCGAGCGGATCGAAGGTCACCTCTGGAATCGGGATCGGATAGTAGGGGGTCCGATGAAACGGGATCTCGCCGAACAGGCCGGCGGTCGATCGGACGGCCTTGGCTGTCAAATCTCGTCGGCTTCGAGCGGCGACCGCTGGGCGTCGGCCGGCCCCGTCTGCGGCTTCAGATCCAAGGTCGGCCGAGCGACCGGGCCGTAGGGCCAGGGTCGAGGCACCAACCCGAAGAAGCTGACCTTCAGCCAGCGGTGCCTGCTCATTGACAACTACACCATCGATGAGCACCCGACCCTGGTAGTCCCCTACCCGTACTTGGACCTGGGCCGAGTCTTGAACATCGATCTCGACCCCGACCCGAGCGACCGTTGGATCGGACAGCAGCAGCGAGCAGCTCGGGTCCCGTCCGACGCTCAGACGGGCTCGATCGGTCGAGTCACGACGCAGCGCGGTCCAAGCCCCAACGTCGGGTCCGGACCGGACCACCAGCTCCAGTCTGGCGTCTCGACCACCGCTGGGTCTCCTACCGGTCGACACCTCGGCCGGCCACCAAGACAGCTCGGGGGCGATAACCAGCCACCGGCCGGAGATCAGCCCGACGTCGCCGACGGAGGACTCATCGGCCAGTGCCTCCCGACCATCGCCAAACCCGAGGTACCAGGGGTGGGCTGGATCGAGGCCGACGAAGCCGATCAGGGCGTCGAGCAGGGCACCAACGGAGTGGGTTCGCTCGACGGTCACAGTCAGCTCTGTGAGCATCTGAGCCTTGTCGACCTCGATGATTCTGAGGGGAAGATCGATGTCCATTGTCAGCCTCGAACGAGGCCCTCAGCCGACCGCTCCGGCCCCATCGGCCTCCAGGGTTCCGTTCTTGGCGCTGACCATGAACTCGGTGATCTGGGTCCCGACCCGGTCCCAGAGGGACATCAGATTCTCGGTCTGGCGGGGCACGACAACGTTCTGGGCATGGTCACGGGACTGACCAGACCAGCCCGGAGAGTCGAGGGTGGCCATCGGGATACGATTGAACGCTTCTTGGTTATCGGTGATGGCCCGACGGATCTCGGTCTGAGCGTCGGGAAGGATCTGGGTGATGAAACGCTCGAAGCCTTCGACATCGATCCGGAAGTCATCGTTGGCTATCCCAGGCGCTGGCGGCAACTCCAAACCCTTCGCCTCGTAGGCAAAGACGATCTCGCCCGCCCCCAAGGAACGTGAGATATTGGACGTCACCTGCCCTACGGCGGATGCGAACTGGCTCATCCCCCCCTCCATCTGGCCGACGGCGCTGGTAGCCAGATTGATCAGCCCCGGGTTGAACACCTCCAGGGCATCCGGCCCCTCATAGGTAAGGGCGAATGCTTGCTCGACCAGCAACGCCATGTTGGCTCGCATGCCGGCAAAGATCCTGATTGCATCCCGTTCGTAGTCGTCGATGACGGCCTGGCTGGTGCCAATAACCTCAGTACCTGACATTGTGATTCCTCTCGAAGTGAGCGGACGGTCGGGCCCGTGGCTCGTCGCCTCATCAGCTCAGGATCAGGCCTTCGGGCCGGATGCCGTAGTACCGCTCGTTGTCAATTCGATGCGGGAGCTGAACTCCGAGATTGGATCTGAACATAGCAGCTTGGCGCCTCATTGGGTGGCGCCTAGCCATATTGGCGACGGTGTCAGCCGCTGGCTGGCGGCCCCGACCCTGCCGGTTCAGACTCCGTCGATTCGACCTGAACGGCTCCCCCCTCGACACCATCGATGATGAGATCGTCGCCCCCGCTTGCTCTAGCAGCAATGGCGGCCGCGGCGGCGGGACTGGTGAGCGCCTCTTCGGCCGCGGTCACTATGCTGCGTCCGGTCGGGCCCATCTGCCGACCCAGGATCCGCTCGACGACCATGATCGCCTCGAACGTCACCGGCACCATCCCTGTCCAACGCAGGTAGCCGGCAACGAATCCAGCCAGCCGGTCACCGACCTCTTCCATATGGAGCAAGAGCTTCTTGCCGCTACCGAGCAGGTTCGCCAACTCGGTATAGATCTGGGGCAGAGCCGTCTCCAGGTTCAACGAGGGGGCGAAGGGCCAATGCCTCCACGGCAGGCCCAGCTCGTCGTAGCTGTGAAGGTTGTGATCGGACGGGATCAACGAGATCACGAAGGCGTACCCATTTTCTCGGACCCAGATGACCTCTTCTTGACGGCGAACCCGTCGGTGGTTCGTTCCGTAGCCTCCCGGTCGCTCGCAGATCGCCAACTGATCCTGGATGATCCAATGGAACTGCCGAGGCCTGATGCCCTGCGCCCATTTTCCTTTCGCCATCACGTTCTCCTGATGTACTTCTCGCCTGCGAATACGGTTGCCGCCTGCCTCACTACTTCAACGTCATTGACCCAGATCGGATCTGCGCCGCAAACCATGGCTTGGGTGGCCATCACCGCCGAGCCAACCAGCCGCTAGCCACGAGTCGATCGAGATTTGCGAGCAGAGCCATTGTGATCGAGATTCTCGCCAAAGCCGAATCCGGGGTGGACCCAGACCTCGGAAACGCTTGCTGGGGCGGCCTGGGTCGCCCGTTCGTCAAGGGATTTGCCGACAGCGTCGTCGAAGCCATGAGGTTGCCGCCAACACTGAACGAATCAGGTGTGACGTTGAGTACTCCCATCGCTCGAACCATCGTCGGGCCATGGTACCGGGGTCGATGCTCTCGCTTACCCGGTCGAATCACTCGATCGTCAGGATCCCGTCCCGGCGGCTGACTCGCCGATGGCCGCTGAGCTGGCAGGCCACCGCTTCGTGGCGAACGACGGCCATTACCCGTTCCAGCTCAGCCGTCGATGGTGGGTGATCCAACTCATCACGAAGCCATCTCCGCAGTGCCTCAGCGACGACGGTACCAGGATGGTCTTGCAGGGCTCGAGTGTCGGTCGGGTCGATATCGGCCGCCAGGGCCTGGACATCGTCGACGATTTCCCTGGCGTGGCGGGCGGTACGGGCCAGGAGGGGGATGGGATCCCGCTGGGAGATATCAGCCATGAGGGGTAGGAGCTCGGCCCGGACCCGGTTGCGGATGAAGCGGGGATCCTGATTCGACGGGTCGACGACCGGATCGAGCCCGAGGAGGGCGCAAAGGGCCACCGTCTCGGCCCGACGCAGGGCCAGGATCGGGTGACGGTGGTCGGGGCGCATGGCGGCCAGCCCAGCCGGACCGGCCCCTCGCAGCAGGTTGACAAGGACGGTCTCAGCCTGATCGTCGGCTGTGTGGCCAGTCATGGCCCGGGGGCCTAGCGCCGCGTGGCGGGCCACTCGGGCCCGTTGCTCGAGATCTGGGCCAGCCTCGATATCGACCTCGACGGCCTGGAAACGAGCCCCGAATCGGGTCGCCGCCCGTTCGACTAGCAACGCTTCAGCCGCCCCTGAGTCCGGCCGCAGCCCATGATCAACGTGGATGGCGGTCACGTCTAGGTCGGCGGCGCAGGCCAGGGCCAATAGGGCCAACGAGTCAGCACCACCCGAGACCCCACACACCACCGGGGTACCGGCTGGGGGGAACTGGCACCGGGCGAGTAGGACGTCGATCCGGTCAGCCCCGTCCCAGGGCGAGACCGAGCTCACCGGTCAGGTTCCTGCTGGTGTTCCGACCCGTTCGATCCACAGGTCGGGCGAGCGGATCTCGTCGATGGTCGGCAGGGCCTCGGGCCCAGTCCAGACCAGATCGAACAGCTCCCGTCCTCCGCTGGCCTCGACGGTTCGGACGAACTCCTCACCCTCTTCGTATTGAGCCAGCTTGGCCTCCATCCCCGTCAGCTTCTGGACGAGGCGGGTCAGGCCGGACGAGTTCTTGCGACGTTGGCTCATGACGCGAGAGAAGCGCTGTTGGGATGGGATCAGATCTTGGGTCGCCCGGTCCATGATGATGTCACCGTGGCCTTCGAGGAGGCTCATCAGACCGGAGACCTTCTTCATGGTCAGGCGTTGCTCGGGGGTAGCCAACAGGAGTGACAGCCCACCCTCGGAAAGCCCCGTGCGGCTGCCTTCCCGGGCCTCGCGTACCGTGTCGGTCAGGGCGTCGAGGAACCGCTTCGGGTCGGGATCGACCGAATCGAGCAACTCGTTGACGAGCGACAAGAAGTAGGGGCGGAGCCAGGGCACCCCGGTGAACTGGGCCCGGTGGGTGCATTCGTGGACCGCGATCCAGAGCCGGAACTCCTGGGGTGGAAAGCCGTAGCGCTTCTCGAGTGAGACTACGTTGGGCCCGACGTAGTAGACCCAATCCTGATCCTGGGGACGGTCGTCCTCGGCGATCAGCAGGTCATATTGACCGAGCACCCGCGATGACATCCAGCCCAGCAAGGCGCCGAGTTGGGCGCCCGCCATCTTGGGGCCGACGGTATCGCTGACTGTGTTCACGGCGCGACTGATCGGGGTCAGCAGGCTCTCGGTCAGTGAGGGCTGGGAGAGACCGGTGGTTGAGACGTTCGACGAGCCGTTCGGAGCCTGACCGCTCCGATTGGAGGGGGTCGAGTCGTCATCTTCGGTGCCGAGGCGCCTAAGGAGGGGGCCGAGGAGACGCTCGAAGCTGGCCAGGTTGGCATCGACCCAACCCAGGCGGTCGGTGACCTTGGCCCGAGCGGACCCAGCGGCCGACACCAGGCCGGTTTCGGCTTCAACCAGCTGTTCGGCCTGTCGCGTCAGTTCCAACAAGTCGCTCTCCAGCGACGACTGGTGGTAACTCTCGCCAAAGGGCTCCTGGCCCGCTACCCGTCCAGCCACAGACCGAGCAAAACTCCAGTCAACTCTGGCGCTCATCGGCCGACGCCCACGATCCATGCATACAGTCCCATCGAACGAAATCTCGCCCAATAGTGATATTTGCAGGGGATCGCCGCTGGCGGTCCGACCGTCAACCCGACTTCTTGGGGTACCTGGGCATCTGGACACGGGCGATGTACCCGACGCCAACGGCCATCACGGTTACGACGGCTCCGAATGCGAGAAAGAAACCGAGCCAGTAATGCCACACCACAGCCAACATAATCTGTTCACTGTAGCGGCCCCGCGGCCTAGTTGGAGACTAGCTCGGGACGCCGAGCCAACTCTCGACGCAGGGCGTGGCGGCCACGGTGGAGTCGGCTCATGACTGTGCCGATGGGGATACCGAGCTTCTCCGCTATCTCACGGTAGGAGAAGCCGCCCACATCGGCCATCAGTACCACCTCCCGGTAGGCCAATGGAAGCTGCTCGACCACAGCCACCAGTTCGGATTCGGAGAGGAGATCGAGCATCTCGTCCTCCGCGCTCCGCCAGTAGCTGTCGCCATCGATGGCCCGGCGGTGGAGGGTGTGGTCTTCGATGGTGTCGAGCCCGGTCTCCTCGGGGCGCCGCGTCTTGGCTCGATAGCGATTGATATGGGCATTGGTGAGGATGCGGAACAGCCAGGCCCGCAAATTGGTGCCCTTGCGAAAGGTGCCATAGCTACGGAAGGCTCGGAGATAGGTCTCCTGGACGAGATCCTCGGCATCGCTCGGGTTGGTTGTCAGGCGCACCGCAGTCGAATAGAGGGGCCGCCGATATGGCCCCGTATCCTCGGCGAAAGTCGCCCGGTCGGCCATAGCACCATGATAGTGACGGTTGCCTCAGAGCGATAAGGCAGGCCAGCAGAAATCACGAACTGGAGTTAAAAGAGCCTGGTCAGGGCGCTCAGGTCAGCTTCGCTCGGCCACTCATGCCTTGCGTACCTCGCGGAAGGGGACGGTCTTGTCCAACTCAGGCTCCTTGGGCAGACCCAGAATCCGTTCACCGATGATGTTGCGCTGGATCTGGTCGGTGCCACCTCCAATCGAGGTGAAGAAGGCGTTCAACAAGGCATAGGTGGCATCGGCTGAGCGAGGAGAGCTAGTCCCTCCCGTCATCCCTTCGGCCCCGAGGAGCTCGGTCTGGAGACTGCCGGCGGTGTGCAGGATCCTGCTCATGGCCAGCTTGCCGAGCGAGACAACCGACGATGAGTTGCCCTGGGCAAGCTCGGCCTTGGCCCGCAGGTTGTTCCACTCGTTGACCTTGACCAGCGAGTGGAGGGTGGCCAAGCGCTGACGGATCATGGGATCACCGCTCTTGGCGACGTCGCGGGCCAGGTCGGTGAGGGACAGGTCTGGTACCGGGGCCGGGGCTTCGTCTCCGGCTGAGCGGACGGCGCTGTCAGCGCGCTGGGTCTGTCGGCGGCGCTGGTTCTCCCCCATGGCCGCCCGCTCGTATTGGAGGGCGGTCTGGAGCACCATCCAGCCATTGTTCTGCTCACCCAGGATGTTGTGATTGGGGACACGACCATCGGTGATGAAGACCTCGTTGAAGCGGGCGTCGCCGGTGGCTTGGCGCAGGGCCCGTACTTCGACCCCGTCCTGCTTCATGGGGAACCAGAAGAAGGTGATTCCGCGGTGTTTGGGGACATCCCAGTCGGTGCGGGTGATGAGGAGGGCGTAATCGGCTTGGCGACCCCCTGACGTCCAGACCTTCTGTCCGTTCACGATCCACTCGTCACCGTCTCGCTCCGCCCTGGTCTGGATGCCAGCCAGGTCGGAGCCGGCACCGGGCTCGCTGTAGAGGAGGCACATGTTGACCTCACCCATCAGGAGGGGACGTAGGAACTGCTGCTTGAGCTCGTCGCTGCCGAAGGCGAGGACGGTGTTGGCCCACAGGTTCGTCCTGTCCTGGCCGGTGCCGTCGGCGCCTGCCCGCCGGAACTCGGCTTTGACCGTGTTGGTGAGGGTCGGATCGAGGCCCTTGCCGTGCCATTGGGCCGGCCAGCTGGGAGCGGCCCAACCGGAGTCGGCGACGCGACCCAACCACTCCTTGCGGGGCAGCGCCTCGTCCCAGTTGTCGGCCAACCACTGCCGCACCTCAATCTGCACGGTCGTGGTCGACGCGCTGCCGTCGCTCATGTGGAACTCCCTGATCGAGCTAGTCAGCCCGATGTTAGGTGGCGGGGCCTCCGCCCACCTCTTCGGTATGAACCGGACCGGGGGCAGGCTGGGCCAGCCACCTCACCGCAGATCGAGGACGGAGCGGATCGGGGCGCCGGAGATGTCAGCAATGGGGCGGGTCACGGCTTGGGTCGAGCCTCCGAAGGTGGGCAGCCATGATGAGTGACGACCGAAGCCGCCAACCACCATGATGAGCAGATCCTCGGGGCGGCGGATGATGGGGACGGCAGATTCGGCGGCGAAGGGGTCGCCTGCCATCCTGGCCATCCCGCCCCGCTCCCAGATATGACGGGGGATGCGGGCCTCGTCGAACACGTACTGGCGGACATCGTCCTTGCTCAACCCGGCGGCGGCCACGATGGCGGCGTGTTCAGGCCCCAGGGCGAGCACGGGGCCGCCGTGGAGGTAGGCATTGTTCGAACCCATGTTGGCCATGGAGCCGGCGACCGTGGTCAGGATCCCGTCGGCATCGATCGAGACATGGTCGTTGATGTTGTGGGGGTTCTCGCAGCCGACGACGGTGACGGCCGAGTAGCCAGGCTCGATCCCCCGCTCGACGTGGAGGGGCTCCCACGGGCTCTCGGCCTCATTTTCGGCAACGCAGAACGAATACTTGGAGGGCTGGCCCTGGGTCGAGCGGTCGAGTACACCAGGGGCAGCTCCCCCGATGTTCAACAAGCCCAGGCGGACCGCCCGGCCGATCGTCGCGTTGGCCCGGACCCCAGGTCCGAAGGCCCCATAGCGGGCATTGACTCCAAGCTCGGCTGCGATCGGACCATTGACGATGACCAGCGGGGAACAGGGGTGGGTCGTCGATTGGACGGCGAACAGATTGAAGGCAGGGTCGAGCATGGCGTCGAAGGCGGTGAGGACCACGGCGAAGTGGTCAGGCCGGCAACCGGCCATGACGGCGTTGACGGCCAGGGTCTCGGCGGAGACCACGCCCCGGCGGGGGGCCATGAATCCCAGCTCATGATCCGGAGGCCGGTCGGCCCCGCCCAGCATGGCCTCGACCCGGGGCGGAGTAGGGGCGACGACGGGCAACCCGTCACTCCAGCCCATCTCTTCGAGGTAGTCGTCGAGCCCTTCCTGTTCTCCGTCGGCCAGTTCGATCAGCTCGGCCGCCATCAGGGGCGGGGGCCGAGGGCGAGGTCGATCGCGCAGGCGTCGTCGAGGCACAACTCGCCAGCGTCGAGGCGGCGTTGGGTCAATCGTTGGAACCGTTCACGGTGAGCGGCCGCGACCGAGGCGGCGTCGCCGGTGAGGGCGTCGATGATCTCGCCGACAATGGCACTGGCTTTGGCCCCCACCAGCTCCTGATGGTTGTCGGCCAGGGGATGGGGGATGGGCACCAAGGGCAGGCCGGGGGCGCCCAGCACTTCAGCTTCGGCCCGGCCCAGGGGGCCGAACTCGTCGCTACAGACGACAGCGGTGGGGACCCCATGGTGTTCCAATTCGACAGAGTCGTGGACACTCCACGACGTGCAGCTACCTCAATCCGCGATCGCCAACACCACCGCATCACAGCTGCGGAGCCGGTCCATTACCTCAGCCGGTGAGGCCGAAGTTGCGATCTTGTGCTCGGTGGTGAGGGTGAGGTCGGGGTAGCGGGCCACCAGGTCCTGGCCAACGGCGGCCAGCAGGGAACCGGCGTTGGCCTTCTGATTGTCCAGCAGGGCGATGCGAGCACCGTCGATGTTGTCGAGGCGGGGAGCCAGGGGGCGCTCCTCGACCCGGGTCGGGGCAACGGGGCTGAGGATTTGGAGCGAGGCCATGCTCAACGCTAGGCCACAGGGACGATCCAGAGCCAGGGCATGACCGGAGAGACGAGGGTTACAGTCGAGCCCGTGCGGCTCCTGTTGACCTCCGATCTCCACTACCGCCTACCCCAACTCGACTGGGTGTTGGAACAGGGTTCAGCGTTCGACGTTGTGGTGCTGGCCGGGGATCTGCTCGACCTCGCCTCAGCGGTGCCGCTGGAGTCGCAGATCGTAGTGTTGCAGACCTATGTAGCGAAGCTGGCCGAGACGACAACGGTGGTGGTCTGTTCCGGTAACCATGATCTGACCAGTCGCAATGATCATGGTGAGAAGGCGGCCGGCTGGATAGAGGCCATGGGCCACGACGCCGTCGTCGACTGGTCCCGACTCGACCATGACGGCGTTCGCATCACGGTCTGTCCCTGGTGGGATGGTCCCATCACCCGGTCCGAGGTCGAGGCCCAGCTCGAAGCCGACGCCGAGGGACGGCCAGGGCGCTGGATCTGGATCTACCACTTCCCACCGGATGAGAGCCCGGTGTCGTGGACGGGACGGCGCCATATTGGAGATCCCGATCTGAACGCTTGGATCGCTCGCTTCAGACCCGATCTCGTGTTGTCGGGCCATATCCACGATTCACCGTTCCATGACGGAGGCTCGTGGCTGGCCACGGTAGATGACACGGCGGTGGTCAACGCTGGGGCCCAACCAGGACCGGTGCCCCCTCACGCCATCATCGACTCATCGGCAGGATCGGCCTCATGGTGGTCGGCCTACGGTGACGCCGAAGACGACCTCTGGGCAACTTCCAACTAGTCGCCACTAGCCCCGTCCAGAGGCGTCAGTACTGGGGGTCGGGATCACGCTCAGAGCCGGGTTCGACGGAGAGCTCAGGACTGAAGGTGAGTTTGGACAAGACCTCGTCGACCAATCCGAGGTGGCCCTGGGTGGCCCCGTACTGCGCCTTGAGGTCGGCCAGGTAGCCGACAAGGCGGTTGAGGCGAGCGGCCAGCAGTCGGGCGATCTCGTGGACGCCGTCGGTGTTCGTGGCCAGAAAGGCAGCCGGGTCGTCGATGACATGGAGCTCGCCATCACTGGTTGCGGTGACGGTGGCACCGGCCGGTGAGTCGAGCAGGGCTGAGACCTCCCCGATGACGGCACCCGGCTCGGTGATCATGGCCACCGGCTCTCCCTGGCGGGTGACGGCAAAGTGGCCCGAGACCACGACGAACATCTGGCCCGTCGGCTCGTCCTCGACAACCACCACCTCGTCGGTCGTTACCGACCGGACGGGTAGCGATTCGCACAGTTCCAACATCGTCCCCACTCCCCCATCGTAGGCTCGCCATCTCATCCGGTCGCTGACGGCCGAGAACGACGGTCGGTGACGACGGGCACGTCGCTCTCCTGGGCGTCGTCTGGGCCGGTAGGTTTCGTGGATGGCGCGCTTCGATGGGGTGATCTTCGATTGGATGCTCACGCTGGCCCACTATCCATCGCCGGCGGAACATGTAGCGGCGGCGATGACCAACCTCGGACGTCCGGTGGTTCCCGCTGAGGTCGAACGGATCGTGACGGCCATGGCGAAGGCCAGAGGCCTCCCCGAGGTGAGGGCGGCCCAGAAGGTCGAAGACACCTCGGCTGAGGCTCATCGCCGGTCTGAGCACCTGCTGTACCGGTCGGCTGGGATAGGCCCTGGTCTGGCCGACCAGATGTACCGCCTGCTCGGTTCCCCCGAGTTCCACCCGCTCTATCCCGATGCTTTGCCGGTTGTCGACGAGCTTCACCGCATGGGGGTCAAGATCGGCGTGGTCAGCGATATCCACGTCGACCTCCGCGTCCACGCTCAGCAGTTCGGGTTCAGCGAGCTCATCGATGCTTGGGCCCTCTCGTTTGAGCTTGGGGTGCAGAAGCCCGATCCTCAGATCTTCCGGGCAGCCCTGTCGCAGCTCGATACCGACCCGGAGCGAACACTGATGGTTGGGGATCGGCCATCACGAGACGGGGCTGCTTGCGAGCTGGGTATGACCTGTCTGATCTTGCCGGCTCCAGCCAGGGCTACGTCGAGAGGCCTGGATGCCGTGATCTCACTTGTCAAGGACCAGTCATGACAACGGCTGGACCCCAAGTGCCCAATCGCGTCGAGCTGACCTTGTTCACGAACACGATCCATGCGCAGATTCTTGTGTCTGCAGACCCTTGGGCAACACCGCAGCACCCCCACACCCAACGTCGGGGCCATCTCCAACATCCTGGTGAACGCCATCAGCGAGCTCATAGTCACGCCACGAGCTAGCCGAATCGGGCAGGGAGTCAAACGAGCAATTCGGTTGCTCTGACGTTTCTGCTGCTGCTCGCAACCTGACGAGGCACTTGGCGGTAGCGGGTTCCCCATCGGAGCCGACCAGCGGCAAGCCGTCGGTGCTGACGACGATGGCGGCGACGAAGAGGAACGACACCAGGGCCAGGGCGACTGCTGTCACCTTGACCACGGTCGATAGGGGACGGCGAGAGATGCCATGGGCGGTGGTCGCCTCCGCCTCGGGGTCGATAGCGGCACTCAACACGGCAGGTCCTTTCAGGGGTTTCAGACTTGGGTTGAAGTGATTGTCTCGGCCAAGCCCTTCGGCCACATCGACCATGTAGATGAATCTGGGCATATTGGGCTGATGCCGGCACCCCACCCCCGGCCATAGGTGACGGACCTAGACTTCGGGATGATCGATGAGATCTGGCGCTATCCGGTGAAGTCCTGCTCAGGCGAAATGGTCGACCTTGCGCTGATAGGGACCCGGGGTGTGGACCATGATCGCTCATGGGCTGTCGTCGACCGCGAGACTGGTCTCGTGGCCAGCGCCAAGCACCCTCGCCAGTGGGGTTCGCTGTTGATGATCAGGTCGATGGTGAAGGCCGACGGCAGCCAGGTCTCGGTCGAATTGCCGGACAAGAGATCGGGCTCGACCGGAGATCGAAGCACCCTCGACCACCTCCTCTCCGACTATCTCGGACGATCCGTCGGTCTGGAACCTGCGGCTCAGATCCGCAATCCAACCCTCGAACGAACCGACCCGGATCCCGAAGCCCTGACCGGTAGTGGCGAGCTGACCCTTTCAGAGGTCACGACCGGGCCCCTCGGTTCCGCCTCTCCGCCCGGCACGGTCTTCGACTTCGCTCCGATCCATGTGCTCTCGACCGCCACCCTGGAACTACTGGACGAGGCGGGCGGTGACCGACGCCGATTCCGACCGAACCTCGTAGTAGATATTGACGGCCCGGCCTTCCAAGAAAACGACTGGCCGGGCAAGCAGCTCCTCATCGGCGACGAGATGATCTTGAATGTGCTCATCCCATCGCCCCGATGT
>JAAETV010000340.1 GCA_024227975.1 Actinomycetes bacterium | reverse complement strand
GTTCTCCACCACCTTGCCTGCCCCGAGGAGGGCCTGGAGGCGTTGGCCAACGTCTTGACCCCAGCCGGCGCCATCCACCTGATGGTCTATGGCCGCTACGGGCGCACGGGGATCTCCATTATCCAGGAATACGCCCGCCTACTGGGCATCAGCCCATCAGCCGGCGAGATCGCCGACCTGATCGCTACCTTGCGTGAGCTCCCCTTCGGCCACCCCCTCAGCCATCTCCTCCGCTCCACCCCCGACTTCCAGGACCCCGACGCCCTGGCTGACGCCCTACTCCATCCCCGCGACCGGTCATACACGGTCCCGGAGCTGTTCACCGAAATCGCCCGAGCTGGCCTTCGCTTCGGTCGATGGATCCGCCAGGCCCCCTACCTTCCCTACTGCGGATCGCTCCACTCGCTCCCCCATGGCTCTCGGATCGCCGCCCTGCCGGTCCAGGAGCAGTACGCCGCGGTCGAGCTGTTCCGGGGCACGATCACTCGCCATGCGGTCGTCGGCTATCGGGCCGATGCTCCCCTGCCCGCCACCCCAATCGACTTCGACCATGAGGGTTGGCGGCGACTGGTGCCTCTGAAGACACCGACCGCCGTCTCGGTCGAGGAGCGCCTACCGGCCGGTGCCGCGGCTGCTCTGTTGAACCGGGCCCACGAATCGAGCGACCTCGTACTCTTCGTCGATGAGGCCCAGAGAGCGGTGTTCGATGCCATCGACGACCAGAGTCCCATCGGCCAGATCCCGGGCCACAGCCGTCAGTTCTTCCAGCAGCTCTGGCGCCATGATCTCGTCGTCTTCGATGCCACCGATTCTGGTTGTCGACCGTGAGGCTCGACGTCCCCCTGGTCCGCTGGGTGAGCTCCTACCGGCGCCAATGGTTGAGGACCGACCTCGTGGCCGGGGCCACCGTGTGGGCCGTGCTCATCCCATCGGCCCTGGCCTACGCCGTGATCGTGGGCGTCGAGCCCATCGTAGGGTTGTACACGGTGCCGCTGGCGATTGTGGGCTACGCCATCTTTGGCGGCTCGAAGCTGCTCGTGGTGGGCCCTGATGCCGCCATCTCGGTACTAGCGGCATCGACGGTTGCCGCTGTGTCGACCGGCGACGACTATCTCGAGCTCACGATCGCCCTGACCCTGCTGGTCGGCGTCCTCTATGTGGCTCTATATCTGCTGCGAATGGGCTGGGCGGCCGATCTGGTGCCCGATCCGGTGCTCAAGGGTTTCATCCAGGGCCTGGTATGGGTCACGATCCTGGATCAGATCCCGAAACTTGTGGGCGTCGAGCTCGTCGATCCACCAAGCGACTTCTGGCGTCGATTCGTCGACATCGCCGGGGAACTGGGATCGCTACAGACTGAGACCGCTGTTCTGGGGGTGATCAGCCTGGTGGCCCTGTTCGGATTGAAACGGATGATTCCCGCCCTGCCGGGGCCGTTGGTGGTCGTGGCGGCCACAATCGCCCTGGTCGCCCTGGTCGGTCTAGGCGACGAGGGGGTGGCCGTGGTCGGTGAGCCATCCGGCGCAGTGCTCGAGCTCGGCCTGCCCTCCGGTCTAGAACTTGACCAGCTGGTCGACCTGGTACCGGGAGCACTGGCCATCGTCGTTCTCGGCTTCACCGAGAGCATGGGGGCGGCGAAAGCAGCAGCCCAGAAGACGGGCGAGCGCCTCGACCCCGGCCAGGAGCTCCTGGCCATCGGGACTTCGAACCTCGGCGCCGGGTTGAGTGGGGGCTTCGTGGTAACCGGAGCGCTTTCCAAGACCAGCGTCGCCATCGCCTCCGGAGGCCGCACCCAGGTAGGGAACCTCTTCGCCGCTGTCCTCGGGGTACTGACCATTGTCGTCTTGCGCCCCTTGTTCGAGCACCTGGCCCTGACCGCCCTGGCCGCCATCATCGTGTTCGCCATGGCCGGCATGATCAACGCCTCCTACTTCACCCTCCTGTGGCGCCTGAGCAGGGTTGAGTTCCTGGTCGCCCTGGTTGCCTTCCTGGGAGTGCTCACCTTCGGGGTGCTACAGGGGGTGGTGATCGCCGTGGTGCTATCACTCGTCATCCTCGTCCACCACATCGGCGATCCTCCAAGCTCGGTGCTGGGCCGAACGCCCACCGGCTCATGGCAGGACATCGAGCGAAGCGAGGAAGCGGAGCAGCTCGAGGGCGTACTGGTCTGGCGGCAGGAAGCCCCACTGATCTTCCTGAACGCACGACGCCTCGTCGACCGGCTACGGCACCTCATATCTGACGACATCAGGGTGGTCGTGGTTGACGCCTCCGTCGTCTCTGCTGTGGACACCACCGGTATCACCGCTTTCATGGACCTCGGGGACGAGCTTCGGTCCCGCCAGATCAAGCTCTGGATCGCCCACCCGCTGCTGAGGACCTGGGCCAAGGCCCAAGCCCAAGCTGGGGCCGGGGAAAGACCCCTACCCCACCTTGCCGATTCGGTCGACGACGCCGTGGCCGAGCTCCTAGCTTCAGGCCCGCCAAACCCGGGCGCTCCACCCGCCAATTGACAGCGACCTACTGACCCTCGTCTCCATCATCGTTCTGGAGGGCAGCGATGGCATTGCGGAGACGCTGATCGCGGCCCGGGAGTCGGTTGGCCAGAGCCTCCAGTTCAGCCTGGGCGATGGCAGCAACAAAGTCGGCTTCGGGCTCGTTGCCGCTCCGATCGACATGCTCGGCGATCGCCCCCAGCACGTGAGGAAAGAGCCGATCGGTCCCGATGACATCGAGAACGCCGGCCCGCTCGAGCATGTCGGACACCGGGCCGTGGACGCGGGCCAGGGAAAGCACGATCCCGCCTTCACCCAGCTCCTCTGCCAACTCGCGCAGGCTGTCGCAGGCCGGCACGTCGATGGCGGTACTGGCTTCGAGATCGAGCACGACGGTGATCGGCCTCGGGTCAGCTCCGGCGACGAGCTCTTTGAGGCTGTCGCGGATAGCGACAGCGTTGGCGAAGAACATGTTCTCGTCCACTCGCACGAGCAGCAGCCCGTCGAGCACCCGAGCTCGGGGGTGGCGATCGGCTCGTACCAGAGCCGGCTCCCCAGGAGCGCGACCCATGATGCTCAGCCGTGGTGTGGCCGACTCCCACACCACGGCGGCGATCGATACGAGTACCGCGATCCCGAGCCCGGGTAGGGCGTCGAAAGCCAGGACGCCGACCAAGGCAACGGCGGCGAGGAGGAAGTCGGTGCGACGTAAGCGCCACAGCCGCCTCATCTCGGCCACGTTCATCATCCCGCTGATGGCGACGATCACGATTGCGCCCAGGGTCGCCTCGGGAAGGTTCCGAAAGATACCGGTGAGGAAGAGGGCAACGAAGGCGGTGATGGCGGCGGCCACGATGGACGAGAGTGGGCTCCGGGCCCCGGCCGCTTCGTTGGCCGCCGATTTCGAAAGGCTCGACCCGATGGGGAAGCCTTGGAACAGGCCGGCTCCAAGATTGGCCGCGCCCAGCCCGACCAGCTCCTTGTCGACATCGACGTCGTAGTGGTGCTTGGTGGCAAACGACCGGACCGGACCTATCGCCTCGGCGAAGGAGATGACGGCGATCCCGAGCCCGCCGATGATGAGGAGGGTGACATCTGAGCCGCTGATGTTGGGGATAGCCGGTCCGACGAGGCCGGATGGAACCTCGCCCACGATTTCGACATCGTCGGCGGCCAGATCAAGCAGCTCACCGGCCAGGATTCCCCCGAGCAAGGCCACCAGGGCGGCCGGGATCCGCTCGAACCAGTGCTCCAGCCCGACCATCAAGACAATGGTCGCCAGCCCGACCACAACCGTTGGAATGTGGGCATCACCGATCTCGACGATGATGTCGACCAGCCGCTCGAAGAAGTTCCCTTCCTCCGCCTCGATGCCCAAGATTTTGGGCACCTGTTTGACCGAGATGATCAGGGCGAGGCCGAAGACGAAGCCGGTGAGCACCGACTCGGAGAAGAACTGGGCCAGACGGCCGAGGCGGGCGAGGCCAGCCAGCATCGAGATGACCCCGGCCACGAGGGCAAGGGCCGCCGTAAGGGCGATGTAGTCAGCTGAACCGGCGTCGGCGATCTCGCTGATGGTTGCGGCCGAAACGACCGCAACCGTCGATGAGACCGCAACCACCAGTTGGCGGGACGAACCCAGCAGGGCGTAGGCCAGAAGGCCGATGGGGGCGGCATAGAACGCCGTCTCTGGTGGCATGCCCGCCAACTGGGCGTACGCCATCCCTTCGGGAACGAGCAGGGCGGTGACGGTGAGCCCGGCGATGACGTCAGCCCCCAACCAGGGGAGCTGATAGCTGACGATCCAGCGTGGAACCAGTCTGTGGATCACGTCATACCTGCCCCAATTGGCGGTCTACTAGTCGGCGAACACCGCCGACCAGTCCTCCTTGATGCTGGCCACCGTCCAACCCAGGCGAGATGCCGTCTGCAGGATGGTCTCCTCGGTCTCGAACGTGCCGGCCTTGCTGGTGTATGCGTATTCACGCTCACCGTCGTCATGGTCGACCAGCAAGGCCAAGGAAGGCCCGTCGTAGGTCGTGGCGTACTCCAGCATCTCGGCGTCGCCGGCTGAGTTGCCACCGGCAACGATCGGGCGGCGGCCGAGGATGCGGCGGATGTTCGGGACCTTGGCCGGTCCTTCGTTGGGTCCGCTGGTCACCAGATGGTTGGTACGGAGCAGCCTCAGCTGCCCCCCGTCGTCGCGGCTGAGGTCGTAGTCGATCTGGGAGCCAACCACTCCCTCCGGTGGTACCGCGTAGAAGTCCTGGCTGATGACCCGAACGAACTCAGCCCCACCACCGGTGACGATGTAGAAGTCGAAGCCCCGCCCCCTCAACTCATCCATGAGCTCGAGCATCGGCTGGTAGCGCTGCTGACGGTACGAACCGCCACGATCGGGATGGACCTGATTGGCGAAGAATGCCGCGACCTTGGTGTCGAACTGCTCAGGGGTCAGGCCGGCGAACAGATCGAGAAGTGCGGTTGCGACCCCTTCCAGACCCATTGCTTGGACGGCCTCCATGTCACGGTCGAGGACGGCCCGATACTCGGCCCGTTCGGCCAATCTGGGATCTCGGGCAACCGCCTGGCTCAGCTCCAGGACCAGGAAGTCCAGTTGGGTGTAGTTCGGCTTCTCACACCACATCGTGCCGTC
>JAAETV010000339.1 GCA_024227975.1 Actinomycetes bacterium | reverse complement strand
GCAACGATCGGGACTTTCGACCAAGTGTCGCCCGGTGTCAGCTCTGTAGGGACGGACCACACAACTTCAGTCGTACGCAAACAAAGGGTTGTCGCGGGTTCCGCTACGGCGACGACCTTTTTGGGGTGCTCGTCGTCACCTTTGCCACCACACCGGCCTGACGCACCAGGCCGGCTCCGCCGGTCCGACCACCCGCTCAGCGACAACGGTCCGGCCCAGGAGGCCGGGAGGCAACGCCTCCCCTTAATGGTGTGTCGCGGATTTGGTGATCCGGTTGAGGGTGGCTCTGCCTGATCTGAGCATCCCCCTTCTGGCCGGTCACCTCGATTAGGAGGTAATCATGTCAGTGATGGAGGAACAGAAGCCGAGGTCTCGGCGTTCGTTCACCAAGGAGTACAAGCGGGATGCTGTGGCGATGGTCATCGATGATGGCCGTTCGATCAAGAGTGTCGCTGATGGGCTCGGGATTGGTGCGACAACGTTGGGTGCCTGGGTCAAACAGATACTGATCGACAAGGGCGATCGTGATGGTCTGACCACGACGGAGAAGGCCGAGTTGGCTGAGCTCCGCAAAGAGAACGCTCGTTTGCGGATGGAACGAGATCTACTCAAACGAGCGACGGCCTTCTGGGTGAGGGAGTCGGGACAGTGACCCGTTATCGCTGGGTCGCTGCCCGGAAGGCCGAGGGCTTCCCGACCGCGATGGCTTGCCGGGTCGCTCGAGTGTCTCGCCAGGCGTTCTATGACTGGACACATCGAATGGCGGCTGGGCCGACTGGGCCCGAGCTAGCTGAGGCCGATCTGGTGCAGGCTATGCGTGAGATCGATGACGAGTTCGACCAGACCTATGGATCACCGCGTATGACCGTCGAACTGGCCAACCGAGGCTATGAGGTGAACCACAAACGTGTGGAATGATGTTCCCCCACTTGACCGGGCAACTCCAGCACGACCTTCCAAGTGACGGCCAAGGTTCGGATGTCTTGACCCAGCACACTGTCGGGAGCGCCGAGCCTGAGCAGGGGAACCGAAACACGGCCACTGGCCCTGGCGGCGGAGTCGAACGGCATCCAAAGATTTCGTCCAAGACGCCACACGCAATCAGCTGGACGAGGTGCCACAAGAGGGACGCCCCGTCTACTCCGCAGCACGTACCTAGACCTGCTGGACACTGGTGCATGTTCTTCTAAATGAATGGGCCGCAGAACGGCCGTTTGGGCCATTCTGGGCTCCAGGCGTTCACTGGCGAAGTGGCAGCTGGTTTAAGTCCCATTGGCGGTGCAGGGAGGGCATCGACCGAGCCGCTTGGGGTGGCGGCGCAGGCCCGTTCAGCTCAGCGGTTCGAGGAAGTGCTTGTTGGCCCAGCCGACAGCGCCGTCACCCTCACCGTTGTGTTCGCTATCCACGGCTGAGACGATCTCGACCCACTGGCTCGAGCCCGGCCAGGCCGAGCGTCCTGTCCCCTCGACCCCGGTGGCGGTCGGCCCGAGCGTTGCGACGACCGGGCTGTCGACGCCGGGGCGGCGGCGCAGGTTGAGCCGGTCGTCGGCAGCGACGCGTCGCACCCGGTAGCGACCGGGCTCGGGATCGACCGTGTACTCCAGGAGGAACGTGGCGTTGGCCCAGCCGGGATCGCTCGGCGTCTCGACCTGGAGCCAGACCTG
>JAAETV010000338.1 GCA_024227975.1 Actinomycetes bacterium | reverse complement strand
GATCGGCGGAAGTTCTGTTCGAGGTCGTCGCCGAGGATCAAGCCCATGAGGATCGGGGCCAGGGGCACATCCAGCTTGCGTAGCAGGAAGCCCACGAGCCCGAAGATGGTCATCAGGGTGATGTCGAGGCTGCTGTTGTTGACCGAGTACACCCCGATGTAGGAGATCACGAGGATCATTGGCATCAGGAACCAGGGTGGGATTTCGAGGATCTTGACGAACATCTTGACCATCGGGAAGTTCAGTAGCAACAGCATCAGATTGCCGATGTACATGGAGGCGATCAGGGTCCAGATCAGATCTGGCGACTCGGCGAAGACGTTGCCCGACCCTGGGCGGATCCCCATCGAGATGAGGATGCCGAGCATCACCGCGGTCGTGCCTGAGCCAGGGATGCCGAGAGTCAGCAGTGGCACCAATGATCCACCGGCTGCTGCGTTGTTGGCCGACTCGGGGGCGGCGACACCGCGGATGTCGCCGTGTCCGAATGTCTTGTCGCGGTCGGAGATTCGCTTCTCCAGACCGTAGGACATGAAACCAGCGACCGAAGCTCCGGTGCCGGGAAGCAGGCCGACGAAGAACCCGATCACGCTGCCACGGATGATGGCACCGAGTGAGAATGTGAACTCCCGGAACGTCACCCAGATTCGTTCGGCCTTCTGGAAGACGACGTTCTCGCCCCTCAAGCTGTCTTCCAGCAAGGTCAGGACCTCACTCACGGCGAACAGGCCGATAGCGATGACGACGAAGTCCATGCCTTCTTGGAGCTTCAGCTCACCGAACGTGTAGCGAGGAACGCCGGTCTGCAGGTCGATTCCGACCGTCGACAGCATGATTCCGAACACAACAGCCAGCAGACCCTTGAACAGGTTGCTCCCGGCCAGACTCGACACGGTGGCGAATGCCAGCACCACGACCATGAACTTCTCCGGCGACTGGAACTCCGTTGTGACCTCGGAGAGAGGAGGCCCAAAGGCCATCAATCCGATGACGGAACCGGTCCCGGCGATGAACGATCCAATAGCCGCTATGGCGAGCGCTTGACCGGCTCGGCCCTGCCTCGCCATCTGGTAGCCATCCAAGGTCGTCACTACCGAAGACGCCTCGCCGGGAACGTTCAACAGGATGCTCGTCGTCGACCCCCCGTACTGGCTGCCGTAGTAGACGCTGGCCAGCAAGATCAGGGTCGAGGCGTCATCCAAGCCGAGCGACAGGGTGATCGGGAACAAGATGGCAACGCCGGTGATCGGTCCAATGCCGGGCAGCACCCCGATCAAGGTGCCAAGCAGGCATCCAATCAGGGCCAGAGCGATGTTCTCCGGTGTGAGGGCCGCCGCGAACCCGTCGACAAGGTTGAACCCAAGCATCATCGCTAGAAGCCGCCCCACCAACCGGCGGGCAACCTCAGCTCGAGCCAGTTATTGAACACCAGGGCCAACAGGGTGGGAAACACAACGCTCAGCGGGACGAGAAGCCTCGGAGGGGCACGAAAGAGGATGCCCATCACGATCATCATCACCGCGCTGGCCAAGATGAACCCGACCGAGTCGAGGACCTGGCCATACAGATATGAGGTGGCCAGAACCAACCCGATCTGCCACCAAGCCCTAGAGCTGGGCCAGGTCGGCGAGCGGTCGGGCTTGGCGATCAGGAACAATGAGAGACCGCCGAAGAGTAGCCCGATCCCGGTTGGGAGCGTCTTGGGGCCTACTGGGCCTGAGGAGAAGGCGGTTTCCTCGAATGTCCGGGCCTTGGCCGTGTACCAGATCGCGATCAGTAGACAAGCCAGGCCGAGTACCCGGTCGCTCCAACCTTCACCCTTCAGCCCTGAAACGGAGGCACCGGAATCGTCTGGTGGGCCATGTTCAGACGAGTCGTCAGACATGGTCACCGACATGATCCGGTACCTCCGATCGGGGAAGAGGTCTCACTATTCGTTGATGATGCCAAACGGTTCAGAGAGGGTCCGGAAGTCGTCGACCGCACCCAGGGCGAAGGTCTGGAAGTCGTCGCCGAGCAAGCGGAGTGGGGACAGGCCGTTCTCGTCCCGAGCAGCGACCCATTCGTCGGAAGCCTCGACCTGACCCAAGGCATCGACCCAGAAGTCGTACGCCTCGTCGCTCATTCCACCGGGAGCCAGCAGGCCACGCCAGATCGGGAAGATCGTCTCGTAGCCCAGCTCGGTCGTGGTCGGGACATCGGGCAGGGCTGGCACCCGGTCCTCAGCCATCACGACCAGGATCCTCAGATCGTCATTGCCGATCGTCTCCGACACATCACCGGGGAACACCGCGATCTCACCTCCGAGCAGTGCGTTCTGAGCTTCGCCGCCACCGTCGTAGGCCACCCATGGCACGGCTGCTGGATCGATTCCCATCTCCTGGGCCAACAGCAGGACCTTGAAATGGTCCTGGCCGCCAACCGGAGAGCCACCACCAAAGACCACCGAGGTCGGGTCGGCTTGAACCGCTTCGATCAACTGCTCAAAGGTCTCGAACTCGCTGTCGCTCTTGACCGCTACTACGCCGAAGTCTGCCCCAATTGCTCCGATCCAACGGAACTGATCAGCAGTCAGCCCTTCATACTGGTTTTGAGCAAACCGAATGGCGGTAGCAGGAGAGGCCGCGATGACGAGGTCGCTGTTGTCATTGCGGTTGCCGGCGATGTCACTCAAGGCAACGCCGCCACCACCACCGGGCTGATTGGTGACCACGACATTCGAGGTCAGTCCAAGGTCCTCGAATAGTTGGCCGATCGATCGGCACGTGAAGTCCCAGCCGCCGCCAGCGTCAGCCGGAGCTACACACTCTGGAGAACCAGGAACGAACCCGGCCGCCGCCTCGTCATCTGCTTCCTCGGCGTCGTCATCACTGGTTGCGTC
>JAAETV010000337.1 GCA_024227975.1 Actinomycetes bacterium | reverse complement strand
GTGAGGGTCACCGTGATCCATTTCCGGGAGACCAGATCGATGATCCCGTAGGCGTATCTCGCTCGGGTGCAGGCCTCGAACTGGGAGGCGTCCCAACACCACAATTGGTTCGGGACCCATTCACACCAGTCAGGCCAGGGGGTCTTCACTGAACGCCCTGGGCGGGTCTCACCAGCCAAAACGAGGCCGTTACGAGACAGGACCCGGTCAACAGTTGAGGGTGAGACCCATACCCGGTCTTCATAGGAGCCACGGTGGGCGAGCTTGCGATGGGAGCGGTCAACATCGGCCCACTGTTCGAACAAGCCCAGGATCTCGGCCTCCTCCCACTCGAGGAGGCCATGGACCGGGTTGCCTCCTGGTGTGGCGTCGTCGAGTGGTTCACCAGCGTCTTGGAGTCGTTGCCACCGCCAGGCCCGCCGTCGTTCCAGCTCCAGCACCGCGCACGCACGCGACACTGTCCAGCCGGCATCGACCCCAAGGGCGATGAGTTCCAACAGGGCTGCTTTGTCGGCCCCGGTGACACGGTTGGGGATCGGGCCGTTCATCCCCAAGACGTTTTTCCCCGCAGCAACGCCAACTCGACCGCTTGTTCCACGATCGTGGACTGCAACCGGGCGACCTCGGTTTCGAGCTCGGCGATCCTGGTTCGTTC
>JAAETV010000336.1 GCA_024227975.1 Actinomycetes bacterium | reverse complement strand
TGTCACAGGAGGCTCTCGATGACGGCCGCTGAACTGGTCAAAGGCAATGAGGCATGCGCCCGAGCAGCATTGGCTGCAGGTTGTCGCTTCTACGGCGGCTACCCCATCACCCCATCATCGGAGATCGCCGAGTTCATGGTGAGGGCAATGCCCGACGTCGACGGCGTCTTCATCCAGATGGAGGACGAGATCGCTTCGCTGGCTGCGGTGATCGGCGCCTCGCTGGCTGGGTCCAAGGCGATGACGGCTACCAGCGGGCCTGGATTCTCCCTCATGCAGGAGCACCTTGGGTTCGCCGCCATGGCCGAGGTTCCGTGTGTGATCGTCAACGTGATGCGTGGTGGCCCCAGTACGGGTCTGCCGACATCACCGTCCCAGGGCGACGTGATGCAGGCCCGATGGGGAACCCACGGAGACCATCCCGCCATCGTGCTGGCCCCCGCCTCGGTACGAGAGGTGTTCGATCAGACGGTGCTGGCCTTCAATCTGGCCGAGCGCTTTCGGACACCGGTCATCGTCTTGTACGACGAGGTGATCGGCCACACCGGCGAGAGTGTCGTTCTACCCGAGCGGGTCGCCGTCGAGCATCGAACCGAACCTGAGAGTGAACCCCAGTCCTTCTACCCCAAGGCAGCACCCCCCGACGGTGTGCCCCCCTTGCCGGCATTCGGCGACGGCTACCGGTTCCACGTCACTGGGCTCAGCCACGACGAGCGGGGTCTACCAAGCGATGATGGTGATGTCGCGGAGAAGCTCCTTCAGCGACTCCACGCCAAGGTGGATGTTCACACCGACGAGATCACCCAGGTCGAGACATTGAGCCTCGACGACGCCGAGATAGCGATCTTCGCCGATGGCATCGTCGGCCGATCGGCCCGGGCCGCCGTCGAGCAGGCCCGCTCCGAAGGGAGC
>JAAETV010000335.1 GCA_024227975.1 Actinomycetes bacterium | reverse complement strand
GGGAGTGACACGTCCGAACACCGTCGTCGACTCCAACCTGTCGGCCAACTCGCTCTCTGCCTCGGGCAGCTCTCGGGCGTCGAAACCATTGTCGGCACCGTCGATACCGGCTCGACGGGCAACTGCGGCCACCGTGGCGGGGTGATCGCCCGAGATCACCTTGAGATCGACGCCCTGGTCGCGGAAGAAGGCGAAGATTTCCTCGGCATCCTCCCGTACCGTGTCCTCAAGATGTACGAGGCAGACAGGCTCACGGTCGGCAATCAGGTCCTCACCTCGCCACTGGCCTCGGCCCTGGGTCACGAGCAGCAAGCGGGTGCCGGCCGCAGTTGCTTCCGCTGCTCGTCGGCGACCGTCGTGGTCGTCGGCGGTGAGGAGGATGTCGGGCGCACCGAGGTAGTAGACACTTCGTCCCTCGAATTCGGCGGCCGCCCACTTGCGGGCCGACGAGAAAGGCATGGTGTTGGTGGGTGCCCACCCGGCCGGATCAGGGAAGCTGGCGATGATGGCTGCGAGGGTGGCATTGGGTGAGGGGTCGCTAGCTCCAAGCGCGCCGAGCACGGCTGCCGCCTCTTCGGTGGATGTCGTGCCGAGCGGTTCGATGCCGCCGAGTGTGATGTCGCCGGTGGTGATCGTGCCGGTCTTGTCGAGGCAAAGGGTGTCGACCCGCGCCAGGAGCTCTACCGATGCGAGCTCCTTGGCCAAGGCCTTGCGGCGGGCGAGGGCGAGCACGCCCGTGATGAACGACAGGCTCGTGAGCAGAACCAGTCCGTCTGGCACCATGGCCACGGCGGCGGCGACCGTGCCCTGCAATGCCTCCTGCCACCGATCCTCGGTGTCGAGCAAACGGATGAGCAGGAGGATGGAGGCCGGGGGGATGATCACAGTCAGCCATCGCAGGATGCGGTTCACGCCGCGGCGTAGCTCACTGTCGGCCAATTTGAAACGGCGGGCCTCTTCCGAGAGCTTCGCCGCGTACGATTGGGCGCCGATCGCCGTAGCCCGGTAGTACCCGGTGCCTGCGCTCACGAACGATCCAGACATCACGGGGGAGCCGGGTTCCTTCTCCACCGGGTCGCTCTCACCGGTGAGCAACGACTCGTCGACCTCGAGACCAAGCTGTTGCTGCACTTCACCGTCGACTACCACCTGGTCACCAGGTCGAAGCTCGAGCACGTCGTCGGCAACCACTGCACTGGTGCCGACCTCGAGGATCTCGCCGTCGCGCACAACGCGCGCTTTCGGGGCTGAGAGCACGGCCAGCGCGTTGAGCGTGCGACGGGCCTGGAGCTCTTGGCTGATCCCGATCACGCTATTCGACACCACGACGCCGGCGAACAGGGCGTCGTTGGGATATCCAGCAATGAGGATGAGCACGAACAGGGTGCCGATGATGGCATTCACGGGTGTGAGGACATTGGCCCGAACGATCTCGCCGAACGTCCGCACTGGAGCGTCGGGAACATCGTTGACCCGACCGTCGAGCTCCCGCGCCTCGACCTCGGCCGCCGTCAAGCCGCTGGGGATGCCGGTCACCACCTCGTTCATGACCCGTCCGACCATATCCAGTCAAAGCTCGGGACCTCCGATTCCCAGACCTGCGACGAAGGCCAAGCCAGCCTGGCCCGGCCGCAGTGATGGCGGGATAGCTGTCTGGTTGGGGAGATGGGAAGCTGGTCGAGCCGTCCGACACTCACAGGAGCCCAGTCATGAAGACCGCTGTCACCGAGAAGTTCGGAATCGACGTACCGATCCTCGCTTTCACCCACTGTCGCGATGTCGTCGCCGCTGTCACCAAGGCCGGTGGGATGGGTGTGCTCGGCGCAGCAGCACACTCACCGCGCCGGTTGGAGGTTGACCTCGAATGGATCGAGAACGAGATCGGTGACCGTCCATACGGAGTGGATCTCGTCGTGCCCGCCAAATACGCCGGCTCCGATGAAGGTGGCCTGGGTCTCGGCCGGATTCGAGAGCTCATCCCGACCGAGCATCGGGAGTTCCTGGCTGAAATCCTTCAACGCTATGACGTACCCGAGCTGCCGGCCGATGACACCCGCCCGACACTGGCAACCGCCGGCAGCGACCGCTCGGCGCCACTGTCGGCCGATCGGGCCGATCCTCAGCTCGACATCGTTCTCGCTCACCGCCCCTCCCTCCTCGTCAACGCTCTTGGCCCTCCTCCTCAGCCGATGATCGAGCGGGCCAAGGAAAGGGGCTGTTCAGTCGGTGCCCTTGCTGGCAAGCCTCAACATGCCGAGCGACACGTCAATGCCGGCGTCGATCTGATCATTGCTCAGGGCTCTGAGGCTGGTGGCCACACCGGTGAGATCGGGACCATGGTGCTCATCCCCGAGATCGTGGATGCAGTCGGCGACGTGCCAGTACTCGGAGCCGGGGGGATCGGCCGGGGCCGGCAGATGGCAGCCGCTATGGCTCTTGGGGCCCAGGGGGTTTGGTGTGGCTCTGTCTGGCTGACCACCGAGGAGGCCGAGACCCATCCGGTGGTCAAGGAGAAGTTCCTCGCTGCTACATCATCGGACACCATCCGCAGCCGGTCACGAACGGGTAAGCCCGCCCGCCAGCTCAAGTCGGCATGGACCGAGGAGTGGGAGAGCGCCGACACACCGATGCCGCTTGGGATGCCCATGCAGCCAGTACTCATCGACGAAGCCATCCGCCGCATCGATCGGGTATCTCACCGATCAGGTTCGGGGGCCGAACAGCTTGCCAACTACTTCGTCGGCCAGGTCGTCGGCTCGCTGAACAAGTCCAAGTCCGCCACCCAGGTCGTATACGACATGGTCGAGGAGTTCATCGAGGCGGCTGAGTGGGTGGCCAGCCAGCTCGAGGAGTAGGCCGACGACAAACACAGGGTCACGGCATCGTCGGCCCGGCAAGGTCAACGACGTTGACGGGTGACCTGGCGAAACGGAATGGCGCGGTCGGTCGATGTCTCGCGGGGCATGCTCAGCAGGCGCTCGCTCACGATATTTCGCAGGGCTCGCACGATCGACGGCACATGACTGGCCGTTCGCCAGCCAGACACCCCGTCTCGACCAGCTTCTGGATCATCGAACGTGCCCGCCTCCCCTACACCCCTCATCCCGGGTGGATTGAGAGGGGTAGGTCCAGGGAGGAGGGCATCTACTCCGTTTCTGTGCCGCCGGTAGCGTCCTGGTGGTGAAGCAAAGGGGGCTTGCCGAGGCACCGCTTGAAAGCAGTCGAGAAGGAGTAGGTGCTGGCACACACCGCAATGCGAGCCATCGTCAACGCCATCACGAACTGATGCTTCCAGGGCGAACGAGTTGTGAAGACACGCGGCCAGGAGACCCGGTCGACGGCACCGGCCCCGCGATCAGTCAGCTTGACTGAGACCAAACTGGTTGCCGTCGGGGTCTTCGAACTGAGCCCACCAGCCGGAAGGAATCAAACTCGGCTCTTGACAGAAGGTGACGCCTCGTTGTTTGAGCTCTCGGGCGGTGGCCTCCACGTCGGTACAGAGAAACACCAAGCCGGAGTTTCGCCCGATCCGATCCTCGAGCCCCGGCGGGGTGAAGAGGACCAGCACGGTCTCGGCTCCGGGCGGTGCCACCTCGATCCAACGCAGCCCACCCTCGTCGGGGCCAAAGGGTTTGTCCTTGCACAGCTCGAAGCCGAGCTGGTCCACATAGAAACTGCGGGCGCGGGCCTGGTCGCTGACGTAGACGGCGACGGTCTCGACATGGGTGATCATGGTCTCTCCTTGACAATTCCGGCGGCTCAGGGCGATGTGATTGCTGAGGCCCACACTCAATCGGGCTCGACCCAGAGTAGGCCCCAGCGGCCCGCCCCGACCTGGGGGCCACTGAGCCTTTGGCATCGGCCAGGGCGTCGATGTCGATCTAGCTCCATTGCCGGCCGGTGGCGTGATGTTGAGGGAAGCCCACCGAAGCATGGCGTGCCTCTGAGCTGGTTTCTCAGCCCAGAGGTTCAAGGGGACGTGGGCGTTGGGTCTTCTGCTGGGCCAGGTCGAGCCCCCGTTCGCTGGACCCAATTGGGATGAGCTCAGGTGCCGCTCCTGGTCAGCGGTATCGCATCACATCGCTGGACTCACGCCACGATGCGCGTCGCTGCCAAGGAGACCAGCAACCCGGTCCTTCGTGCCGATATGAAGACATCCTCGGGTCAAGAAGCACAGCACTACAAGAACCATGCCCGCGTCAACGACATCGTGCGTGGTCAGCTCAGCGACAGAGCGACTGCAGCGATGCGTGACCTCGAAGACCGCCTCGATGCGGACTATCGTCGGTTCAGCAACGAGAAGTCGGTGGCCTTCAACCTGGCCTATGGCGAGGGCTTTGAGGCCATGACGTTCTCCTTGGCTCGCTCCGACATGGATGCCGGTGCTCCCCAGTGACTGGTGCCCGAATGGGCGAACCTCATCGCGTGGCATCTCTGCGAGGAGATCGAGCACCGCACGGTGACATTCGATGCCTACGACCAAATCGTCGGCAAGTACCTGTACCGGCTGGCGGACGGGCACCATCCCCGGCACCCTGCGGGCGATGTCGCCCGCTACAACCCCCGCAATGTCGCTCTTTTCGACAACGTCCGGATGGTGGCGACCTACTCTGCGCCCACCCCTCGGAGAGTGACCCGCCGACTGGCGCCAGTTGAACGGCGATGAGACGATCAGTACCTCCCCATCGGTCACTCCTGGGTACGGCCCGAGCTGGGGCCGTTGCGGCTCCCGGTACCGAATTCTGGGGAGGAGGGGAATGCACTTCCGCCCCGATAGTGGCCCTCGGGGATGAGGAAGCCCCTGACCAGTTTCGACAGATGGGTGTCGGCGGCCGTTAGGTGATTGGCGACCTGTTGGAGCACTTCGCCGAGTGCGGTACCGCCGAAGATCCACTCATTGAGCGCATCATGGTTGGGAGATGAAGGGCCGGGCTGAGCAGCAATCGCCTCGTGATAGAAAGTGCGCAGGTCATCGGCGAGATGGCGGACGAGGAGCGGCATGGTGAACGCCCACTCGATGTCGCCCGCTGGCGGGTCGGTCAACTGGCCACTGTCCGCGATCGATCCCAGGGCACGAGCAACCTCGTCGACCTGATCGGGTTCAGCACCAGTGACGCCGAACAGGGTCCGACCCCGTGAGGTCCGGGTCTCTTCCGCCCACGGATGCAACCGCGCCACCTCGGCCCTGAGTCGGCCAGCGTAGGAGTCGTCGGTCGTGACTTCGAGGTTCAACGGACACGCCCACACCCCCGGCCCGGCCTCATCGGGCGCCTCGATCTGGTAGTCCTCAATCGTGGGTTTGGACACAGTGGCCAGCATGTTCAGAGAGGCCCGTATTACATCTTTCTGGAAGTCAGGATCCTCGGCTGAGCCGAGCGGACGGCCCAGGGCGAAAGGTACCCAGAGCGCTCGCGGCGGCCGCACCGCTTCGCTCTGTTCGCGGATGAGACTGATCGAGGCGGTGGCAACCCCGGCCCGTTCGATGTAGTTCGCCAGGGCACCCACGGCACCCGTGCAGATCGGTCAAACCGGAACGAGAAACGCAACGTCAACACCGTCGGCCGCGAGGAGACGCCCAACCTCCTCACCTGTATCGGCGAGCGCCTCATGGTTTGGCTGAGCGCCCATGAACGAGTAGTGCCACCTCGAGACAGCACCAATCTCACTATCGGCCGCCATCTCGCGCAACCGGTCGAGGGGGAACGAGATGTTCGGATCTTGTTGGAACGCCGATCGATCGAAGTTGGTACTCACATGT
>JAAETV010000334.1 GCA_024227975.1 Actinomycetes bacterium | reverse complement strand
GGAGCCGGTGATGGCGATCGTCTCGCGCTTGACGGAGCAGAAGGGCTTCGAGCTCCTGACCGACATCTTGCCGACCCATCTCCAGCACGGGCATCTTCGTCTCGTCGTTCTCGGCAGCGGGGAGGAGCGCTACGAGCGCTACTTCCAGCGGCTGCGGGATGCGTTTCCCGACCGGGTCGGTGTCTACTTCGGCTTCGACGAGGAGTTGGCCCACTGGATCGAGGCCGGAGCCGATGTCTTCTTGATGCCGTCGCGCTATGAGCCGTGCGGGCTCAACCAGCTCTTCAGCATGAGCTACGGGACCGTGCCCCTGGTTCGACGGACTGGGGGCCTGGCCGACACGGTACAACAGTGGGATCCAGCCACCGGAACGGGCACTGGGTTCGTGTTCGACGAATTCCGATCCCAGGCGCTGTCCGACACCTTCGACCAGGTCCTGGCCACTTGGGCTGATCCCTATGAGTGGGCTGTCCTCATGGGCAACGGTATGGCCCAGGACTTCTCCTGGGATCGCCAGTCGGCCCACTATGTCGAGCTGTACGAGCGGATACTGGAGTAGGGCCATGCATGTGCTGTTCATCGAGCCGGCGTTCCCGAAGAACCAGCGGGAGTTCGTTCGGGCCCTGGTCCAGGTGGGGGCTCGAGTCACGGGGATCGGTGAGAGCCATGTCGATGTTCTCGATGACGAGCTCAAGGGTTGGCTGGATGGCTACGAGCAGGTCTCGTCGGTTGTCGACGAAGGGGCCTTGCTCGATGCCGTACGGCGGGTACAGGGTCGGGAGTGGGTCGACCGCCTGGAGGCCACGGTCGAAGCCCACATCATGGCGGCCGCTCATGTGCGCGAACAGTGCACGATCCCGGGCACATCGACTCGAACCGCATGGCTGTGTCGGGACAAGCCGGCGATGAAGGAGGCGCTCAGCGCCGCCGGGATCGCCACCGCCCAGTCGACGGGTACATCGTCGGTGGACGAGGCCCGGCGCTTTGCCGACCAGGTCGGATTCCCGCTGATCGTCAAGCCCCGAGATGGGGCCGGGGCGTCCGGTACCCACCGGGTCGACGATGTGTCACAACTCGAGGAGGCCCTCGACCTCTGTGGGGTCAGCCATGGTCAGTCGGTGGCGATCGAGGAGTTCATCGAGGGCCACGAGGGCTTCTGGGACACCCTCACCGTTGATGGCCAGATTGTCCATGAGTTCGTGTCGCACTACTACCCGGGCGTGCTGGAGGCGATGCGTACCCAGTGGATCTCACCCCAGATCGTGACCACCAACCAGGCCGAGGACGAGCGCTACAACGAGCTCGAGGTGATGGGCCGCCAAGTCCTGAGTGCCCTCGACATCGAAACCTCAGCCACCCACATGGAATGGTTCTTCGGACCCAAGGGTCTGAAGTTCTCCGAGATCGGTTGCCGGCCTCCTGGTGTGTCCATGTGGGATCTCTACTCGGCGGCCAACGATCTCGACATGTATCGAGAGTGGGCCCAGCTCCTGGTCCATGGTCATACCGAGGCTCGTGCTTCCCGCCAATTCAGTGCTGGGATGATCGCCCTGCGTCCGAACCAGGACGGCCACATCAGTCACTACGACGGGATGGAGGGGATCCAGCGCGACTATGGCGAGCACATCATCGATGTGCACCTGCCGCCGGAGGGCACTCCGACCCAGTCGGTGGAGGCCGGCTATATGGCAAACGCCTGGATACGAGTCCGCCATCCCGATTTCGACACCCTGCGTAGCATCCTCGACGACATCGGCGAGCGAGCCCAGGTCTGGGCCAACTGAGCCTGGCTCACCGTCACTCGATAGGTGAATGCTCCCCTACTGATGAGCTGAGGGGTTGGGCGATACGGGACTCACCTGGTGTACGACCTCGACTCGATAGTGCTCGACGACGAGGACCACCAGCAGAAGAACATCGACCAATATCAGCAACCAAACTCCATCCAACGATGCTGTGAGAGCGATCAAGACAGCCAGGGCCGTTACAGCCACCAGGCGTTCGACAGCCAAAGCCGAGAAGGCCCGGAATACCGACAGGACCACTCCGAGCAAGTACGCCGAGATGCCGCTGAAGAGCATCCAGCGAAAGGCGCTCGGCAAGGGGTCGGTGGGATGAAGCATGATCTCCTCTAGACCCGCAGCGGCTATGAGGATGGCCCCAACGATGAAGTAGTGGTTGTAGGTGTAGACATCTCGGGCGAAGCGGGCGCTGTCATTGGGATCGGTGAGCTCCTGGTGGCGGTGTTCCAGGGCGGGCAAAGGACGGTCGAAATACGACCACCACAGGAGTCCGGCCAGTAGACCCGATGCGGTCAGGGCCACTACGAGGCTGGCGTCGAATCGGTGGCCCTCGGACAGAGTCTCAACCACGGGAGCTCCGATGGCGACCAACACCTCGCCTAGGGCGATGATGACAATGAGGCCGTGGCGTTCAGCGAAGTGTCCGGGTCGTACCAGCCAATCGTTGCTGCCCGCATCGATGGTGTTGATGATGAGCACGGCGACGGCCGCGATCCACAGACCGATTTGCCAAGCTTCGCTGGTCACGCCACCGATCAGCAGTAGGACGATCGCGGCCAGGGTGAAGAGGAGATAGCGATGGGTCGATGATTGCACTTCTCTTTCGTTGGTGAGGAGGGCGGCGCCAGTCAACATGGGCATGGTCAAGATGGCCGACACGGTTACGGCGAAGACGATCGACGCATCACCGAAGGGAGCCTGCAGCGAGGCCCCCATGGGCAGGCTGATGGCGGTTGCCACCATGAACACGGCCCGCACGAAACGGCTGTTGCCGGCCACCGCGTTGGCGGCCCAGGTGAAGTTGGACCAGGCGATCCAGATCAGGGTGAAGAGGAGGACGAACTCACCGAGTCCTTCGAGGGTGGGGTGGTGTACGAGGTGGAAGACCAATTGGGAAAAGGCGAAGACGAAGCTCAGGTCGTAGAAAAGCTCAGCTGGGTCGGCGGTGAAGTCTTCCTCGTGAGTCGGTTTCGGTACGTTTCGCATGAGCCGTTGATGCTAGCCAGATCCTTCGCCCTGGATGGCAGCCAGCGGCAAGGCCCAGACCACCAACCAACGAGACAGAACCCGAATTGTCAGAACCTTGCCGCTCCGCTGCCAGATCCTTCTGATCAGTGCCAGAAGCTAGTCATCAAGAGGCAAGTACACCCCCAAAACCAACCGGAGAAGGACTGCCCCCATGTTGCAAGCACTGAAGACCAAGCCCGCCCGCATCGCTCTCGTCGCTGCGGTTGTCTCGATCGGCGGATTGGCGACCACTTCGGAAGCCGACTGAGCGGCCCGAGCGGCCCGAAGGTCCGAATGCCGGTCCTGAGGACTCCCTCGACAACGCCGACGATGAGGAGGTGGAGCAGGGCTCCTGATCGAGCCGGAGCCTCCACTATCGGGAGCTGACCAACCGTATGCCCCAAAGCGTGTGTGCACAGCTCCTAGGCTGGGCTCCGAGACGACTCCTCCCGTCTCGGAGCCCTCTTGCGTCCACGCGACACTGGTGGACCGATCTACTAGTCGTCTCCTTGCGAGGCGCTCCGGAGCAACCGAAACCATGTCTCCAAAAGTGCTTCGAGACTCATCGCTGCCCCCTACGTTCCCAACCAGGATGGCCGCATCGGCCACTACGACGGGGTGGAGGAGATCCAACGTGACTATGGCGAGCACATCATCGATATGCACCTGCCACCAGAGGGCACCCCGACCCAGTCGGTGGGGGCCGGCTATATGACAAACGCCTGGCTACGAGTCCGCTATCCCGATTTCGACACCCTGGGTAGCATCCTCGACGACATCGGAGAGCGAGCCCAGGTCTGGGCCAACTGAGCTGAGGCGGTCAGTCTTTGCCGCAACGAGGATCGGGGCACCGAGCCCCCTGACTGCCACTGCACCACCCAGCAAGCGGGCAAGCTTCCAGCCCGCTCACCCGCTTCGGCGCAGCCCAACACCCCCCAAGACTGCCAACACCAGTCCCGGCAACGCAATCGGACTACGCGACGATTCTCACCGGTGTCCCCAGCGGGACCATTTCTGCCATCTGGGTAATGAGATCATTCGGTATCCGAATGCATCCGTGTGAGACCTCCGTGCCGAGCGAGCTCGGATCATTTGTGCCGTGGATACCGATCAGTCCATCACCGCCACCGAAACTGGACAGGACCTCGCTGAAGCCAGACAACGCAAATGCGTACGGCCCATAGGGGCCGCTGGGATCGGGTACTTCGTAGAGCACTGTTGTGAATAACGATCCGATTGGGGTAGGTGTCTCACCAGTTCCAATGGCGATCTTGGTGGTGAAGACCACCGCTGTGAGTGAGTCCGCAGGCTCAACCTCACCTACCAGATCCGCGACACCTGATCTCTTGTCCGCACCTCGGACACTGGTAGATGCGCCAGGAGCCGAGGACGATGCCGGGGTGACCGCCGACTGGGAATCTCCTGACTCGGAGGCACAGTCGACAGCCAGCAGACCTGCGACCATTGCGAGCACAACTGAGCTGACAACCGATCCCAACCCGGAGTTGACGGCCCCAAGCCAACGTGAACCGCACTGTGATCTTGCGGCCGCAGGCAACGTTTGATCACGCCGGGAGGCCACCCTCGACCAAGCCCTGACCAGCCGGTCAGCGTTGGGGTCTCGACCTTCACCGGGGCAGACGGAGCCTGTTCCGGAG
>JAAETV010000333.1 GCA_024227975.1 Actinomycetes bacterium | reverse complement strand
GCCTCTGCCACCGCATCCAGGGGCAGAGGTGACAGCCAGCGGAGGTCGACCACACTCACTCCAAGCCCTCGCTCCTCCAGGTCAGCTTGAGCCTGGGCCGCTAGATAGGCGCCGTTTCCGTAGGTGACGATGGCGACATCGGTCCCTGCGCCGTTGACGGCGATGGTGCCGAACGGGACGGCTAGTGCGGTGGCGGCCGGTCGGTAGCGGTGGGCCCAGCGAAGGTCACCGTCTTCCAACAGATCGGTTGTGGCGTAGCGGGCGATCGGCTCGAGGAAGGCCACTATCCTCTGCTCCTCCCGAGCCAGACGAACGCACTCTCGCAGCATGGCGCTGGCGTCGGCACCATTCGATGGGCAGGCCACGATCAGGCCGGGGACATCGCGTAGCACTGCTATCGAGTTGTCGTTGTGAAAGTGACCCCCGAACCCTCGCTGGTAGCCCAGAGCGGCGATACGGACCACTAGCGGATTGGTGAATTGGCCCGACGAGAAGAAGGGCAGTGTGGCTGCCTCTCCCCGGATCTGGTCCTGCGCGTTGTGGTAGTAGGCAAGGAACTGGATCTCGGGTATTGGCACCATCCCGTTGTGGGCCATGCCGATGGCCAGTCCCAGGATCGACTGCTCGTCGAGCACGGTGTCAATGACCCGGTGAGGACCGAACCGAGCTTGGAGCCGCTGGGTCACCCCGTACACGCCGCCCTTGACCCCGATATCCTCCCCTGCCAGCACCACCTCGGAGTGGCGGTGCATGATCTCGGCCAACGTCCAGTTGAGCAGCTTGGCCATGGTCTGGGGCCGGTCCATGGCCCGCCGTTCCACCTCGTCGAATGGCTCGTCGCCTTGCTCCTCGACCGGAGCGGGACGGGAAGGGGGAACGATGGTGGCCATGATGGTTCCACGGTCCGCCAGGGTGGGCGCAGTTGCTACCTCCTCCCCCACCTTCTCTACTTCCCGATCGACCTCGTCGTAGATGGCGAGCACCTCCTCGGGCAGCAACCCTCCCCGGTCGACGAGGATCCGGGCCGTGTGCAATAGGGGGTCGTCGCTCTCGCTCGAAGCTATCTCGCCGCTCGACCGGTAGACCGTCTCGACGTCAGCCCCGGCGTGGCCGAAGAGGCGGACGCAGCTCAGGTGAAGGAAGACCGGGCGCCGGGTGCGACGGACCTGGTCGGCCGCGGCTGTCGCAGCCCGGTAGGTGTCGACCACATCGAGCCCGTCACAGGAGAGGTAGTCGACACCGGCTCGACCAGCCATGCTCGCCTCGACCCAACCCCGAGGGGTGCGAACCGATATCCCGAAGCCATTGTCTTCACAGACCATCAGGAGTGGGAGCGGGACGCCCTGATAGGCGGTCCACCCCGCGGTGTTGATGGCGGCCTGGCCCGAGGCGTGATTGAGGGAGGCATCACCGAAGGTGCAGACCACCAAGCCATCGTCGGGAATGGCTTGATACTCAGGACGGGCCCGGCGAGCCAGCCCGATGGAATAGGCGGCACCAACCGCCTTCGGTAGATGAGAAGCGATCGTGCTGGTTTGGGGTGGGATAGCCAGCGCCTTGGAACCCAGCACCTTATGACGACCGCCCGAGATCGGGTCTTGGGTCGAGGCCAGCAAGCTCAGCAGCAGGTCGCGTGCTGGGGTCTGGCCATCAACCTGGCGGGCTCGTTCGATCTGGAAGGCGGCATCCCGGTAGTGGAGAAAGGCCATGTCGGTCGGTCGTAGAGCGGCCGCAACACCGGCCATCCCTTCGTGTCCCGAGGAGCCGATGGTGTGGTAGCCGACACCCTTGGCTCGGAGCTTCCGAGCCATGCGGTCGACGTGGCGGCTCGTGGCCTGGCTGCGGAACAGCGCGACCAGCGCACCAGCCTCCGGCTCCCCTGGCCCGGAGGCCACTACCCGACTCGGGGGGAAGTCGCCGCTGGTCACCCGACGGCGGAACGCCTGATGAACCCGCTCGACAGGATCGGCCGACAGGGGATCCGAGGTTGCCATTGAGCGATGCTAGACGGTGTCGATGGCTGGTGGCCGTGCCGCGTCAATTGCCCGAGGGGTGTCGCCAAATGGGCCGGCCACGACATCGGCCAGACCAACCCCAGCCGACACACTGCGCCATCCTGATCCAACCCTTGACAAGGTTAATTTCTTCAATCAAGATACAAATCGTGATCGGGGGATCTCAGATTGATCTGGGCTTGCGGGTGCCGGCGAAAGCACGGCGCGAAGGTACGCGGGCGACCAACCTCCGTCTGGTATTGCAGCATCTGTTCAGCGGTGCCCCCCTCAGCCGAGCCGACCTTGCTCGAGCGACCGAGCTCACCGCGGCCACCGTGTCCGCCCTGGTTGCAGAGCTCGAAGAGGCCGACCTCATCGAGGAAGTCGGCCCTCGTCGTGATGTCACCCAGGTCGGCAAGCCACCAACCATGCTGCAGGTTCGAGCCGACGCTCGACACGCCATCGCCGTCGACCTCAGCGATCCGGCGGTAGCGAGGGGCGCCGTGGTCGATCTGGCCGGGAGATTCGCCGCCAGGACTGAGATTGCCACCGGTGGTGCAGTCGAAGACGATGCCCTCGAGCTCGTCGAACAGCTGATAGCCGAAACCGTGGCGCTGGCCACGAGCCCGATTCTCGGCATCGGAATAGGCACACCAGGCGTCGTGGCCAAGGGCACCACAGTGGTCGAGGCGTCGAACTTCGGGTGGCACCACGTCGACCTCGGCACGAGGATCGAGTCCTCGTTTGGCTACACGACCCATGTGCGAAACGATGCGAACGCTGCCGCCATCGCCGAGTTCAGCAGAGGTGGTCATGACTACCACAACCTCGCCGTGGTGAAGATCGGCTCAGGTGTGGGGGCTGGTTTCGTTCTGAACGGACAACCATTCGAAGGCGAGCACGCGGGGGCTGGGGAGATCGGACATCTCGTCGTGGATACCGACGGACCGCCCTGCCGCTGCGGTCATCATGGCTGCCTGGAGACGTACCTCGCACTCCCGAACCTAGCAGCCGCAATGGAAGCAGAAGGTGAGGCCGGCGTCGAGAGCATTCGCCGGGCGGCGGCGGAACAACTTGGAGTGGCGCTGGCCACCGTCGTTGCCATTCTGGACCTCGACCACATCCTCGTTGCCGGACCACGAGAGGTACTGGGCGACGAGTTCTGCGACAACGCAACAGTCAGTCTGCGGACCCGCTGCCTCGACAGTGTCGCTGAGTCGGTATCAGTCCGCTTCACCCCACTCGGCCGAGACATCGTGTTGCTCGGTGCCACCGGAGTGGTGCTGAGCCAAGAGCTGGGAGTTGCGTGATGCAGCTCCACGCAGGCCTGGGACCCGCATCCGAAGTTGGCGCGATGTCCCGACCATCACACAACCAACGACCCCGATGGGGTCACGAATAGAGGAGAATAAGATGGGGAGACTGGGCAAATGGATTGCTCTACTTCTTGCGCTCGTCGTCATCGCTGCCGCTTGCGGAAGTGACGACGATGATTCCGACGCCACGAGCGACGGGGATAGCGCAGCAACCGATGGTGAGGCGGTGACCATCACCATCGAGAGCTGGCGCAGTGACGATCTGGCAATCTGGCAAGACGAGATCATCCCGGCATTCGAGGCCGACAACCCCGGTATCAAGGTCGAGTTCTCGCCGACCCCGCCGGCCGACTACAACGCCGCGCTAGCGACTCGTCTCGAGGGTGGCACTGCCGGTGACCTCATCACTTGTCGCCCCTTCGACGCGTCCCTCACCTTGTTCGATGACGGTCATCTAGCCGGGTTGAGCGATCTTGATGGCATCGGCAACTTCAGCACGGTAGCCCAGAGTGCCTGGATCACCGATGACGGTGCAACGCCATTCTGTGTGCCAATGGCGTCGGTGATTCACGGCTTCATGTACAACAAGGCGGCGTTCGACGAACTCGGTTTGACCGTGCCCGAGACCGAGGACGAGTTCCTGGCCGTACTGCAAGCTATCGCCGACGACGGCACCTACACCCCGTTGGGGTTGGGAACCGCAGACCAGTGGGAGGCGGCAACGGTCGGCTTCCAGAACATCGGTCCGAACTACTGGAATGGTGAGGACGGACGTACTGACCTGATCAGCGGTGACGCCAAGTTGACCGATGACGCCTATGTCAACACCTTCGCCGCACTGACCAGGTGGTCAGAGTACTTGCCCAATGGTGCATCGGCCGTCGTCTACACCGACGCCCAGAACCTCTTCACCTTGGGGCAGGCTGCCATCTATCCATCCGGTTCATGGGAGATCTCAGGCTTCAACGAAAACGCCGACTTCGAATTCGGCGCTTTCAAGCCCCCACTTCCTGCCGGTCAGTCCACCTGCTACATCAGCGACCACACTGACATCGGCATCGGACTGAACGCCGCGTCAACGAACTCCGATGCCTCTCGGACGTTCCTGTCATGGGTGGCTTCGCCGGCCTTTGCCGACATCTACGCCAACGCTCTTCCCGGATTCTTCAGCCTCCAAGACACACCAGTTACACTCACCGATCCGGTGGCCCAGGAGTTCGTGTCGTGGCGCGACGAGTGCGAGTCGACGATCCGGAACTCGTACCAGATCCTGTCCCGGGGTGAACCAAACCTCGAAGACGAGCTGTGGGCAACGAGCGCGGCCGTCTTGAACGGAGAGCTGACCCCAACCGATGCAGCTCAACGACTCCAGGATGGCCTCGACACCTGGTACACGCCGGCCGGCTGACCGGCCGCAACACAGGGACCTGACTCATGACTGCACCCAACCCAACGGCTGCTGACACGACTGTCTCCTCCCCTGGGGGATCCGCTCCTGAGCGGATCCCCCGCCGGGGCCGGCGGTCAAGACGGCGGCGATTCCCCACCCATCTCGTGGTGTTCCTCGCCCCGGCCGTGGTCATCTACTCGGTGTTCATGGTCTATCCCCTGCTCGACTCCCTTCGGCTCAGCCTCTTCGATGATGTGGGGGCATACGTCGGGTTCGCCAACTTCGACACCCTCTTCAACGACCCACTCTGGGCGGACCAGTTCTGGAACGCACTGAAGAACAACTTCGTCTTCTTCGGCTTCCACATGCTGGTCCAGAACCCGGTTGGGCTTCTGCTGGCTGCGCTCCTGACGGCTCAGGGGGTACGCGGCCAGAACATCTACCGGACCGCGATCTTCATCCCAACGACCCTCTCGGTCGTCATCGTCGGGTTCATCTGGCGCCAGATCCTCAGCCCGCTGTGGGGCATCGTCGACACCCCACTTCTCGGCGAGTCAGGCACCGTGTTGCCGACACTGTCTCTGATGTCAGTGTGGCAATTCGTCGGGATGCCGATGATCTTCTTCTACGCCGTGCTCATCGCCATACCCAAGGACCTCATCGAGGCGGCCCGGGTCGACGGAGCAACCTCGTGGAAAGTGTTCTGGCAGATCACCTTCCCCCTGGTGCTACCCATGCTCGGCATCATCACGATCGTCACCTATGTCGCCAACTTCAACGCCTTCGACCTGATCTTCACCGTCAAGGGAGCGTTGGCCGGGCCCGATTTCTCAGCCGACATCATGGGGACACTGTTCTATCGAAGCTTCTTCGGCAACCAGCTCCGAGCCGGAAGTCCGGCCATGGGTGCCACTGTCGCCTCCGCCATGTTCCTGATCATTTTGCTCGGTGTCCTTGCCTACACCTTCATCTGGCAACGCCGAGTCACAACCTACGAGCTCTGACACGATGACGACATCAACGCCAACGCCGACCGACAAGAAGCCGTCGACGCCGAGAACCCAACCAACAACGGCGAAGAAGCGCATCCGATGGGGCGGCTTCGGAATCCACGCCATCTTGTTGGCCTACACCTTCATCGCTCTCGCTCCGATGGTGCTGATCATTGCCAACTCGATGAAGTCCCGGAGAGCAATCTTCGATTCGCCCTTCTCGCTACCGAACTCGGAGACATTCGATCTCGACGGCTACCGAAGCGTTCTCGATGGCGCCTCCTTCGACGTCTACTTCCGGAACAGTCTGATCGTGACCGTGGCATCACTGTTCCTGGTGGTGTTGTTCTCGACCATGGCGTCACACGCCCTCATCGAATACGACTTCCGGGGCAACACGTTCCTTGGGCTCTACATGGCGATCGGCATCATGATCCCGATCCGCCTCGGCACGGTCAGCCTGCTCAAGCTGATGGTCAATCTCAACCTCGTCAACACCCTGTGGGCCTTGATCCTGGTCTATACGGCTATGGGGATCCCACTCGGCGTATTCCTCATGAGTCAGTTCATGCGACAGGTACCCAAGGATCTCAAGGCTGCGGCCCGGGTAGACGGGGCCAACGAATACCGAGTGTTCGGCTTGGTCATCCCTCTCGTTCGCCCGGGAATGGCAGCCGTCGCCGTCTTCACCATGTTGCCGATCTGGAATGACCTGTGGTTCCCGCTCATCCTGGCGCCCGGCAACGACACCAAGACCGTCACGCTTGGTGCTCAGCAGTTCCTCGGTCAATTCGCCTCCGACTGGAACGCAGTCCTGGCTGCTTTGACGCTGGCGATGATCCCCATCGTCGTGCTCTACATCGTGTTCTCCCGCCAGTTCCTCGGTGGCCTGACCGAAGGAGCGATCAAGTGAACCTACAACCGCCCAACGCATCCCACAGGAGTGCCGATCATGGCTGAGATCCGGCTGGAAGCAGTCACCAAGCATTATCCGAACGGTTTCCAGGCCGTGAGCGGTGTCGACATCGAGATCGACGACGGCGAGTTCCTCGTTCTGGTCGGGCCTTCGGGCTGCGGCAAGTCGACCCTCCTGCGGATGATCGCCGGCCTAGAGGAGATCAGCGATGGCAAGGTCATCATCGGTGATCGAATCGTCAACGACGAAACCCCTCGTGAGCGCGACATCGCCATGGTCTTCCAGAACTACGCCCTCTACCCACACATGACCGTCCGCAAGAACATCGGATACTCGCTCCGGCTCGCTGGCCTCCCCAAAGACGAGATCAAGAAGCGGGTCGAGGAAGCTGCCGGATTGCTCGAGCTGACCGACCTTCTCGACCGGAAGCCTGGTCTGTTGTCGGGCGGCCAGCGCCAGAGAGTGGCAATGGGACGGGCCATCGTGCGTCAACCTGCGGCCTATCTCATGGACGAGCCCCTCTCGAACCTCGACGCCAAGCTCCGGGTACAGATGCGGGCTGAGATCGCCCGCCTCCAACGTGACCTGGGGGTGACCACCATCTATGTCACCCATGACCAGGTGGAAGCCATGACAATGGGTACCAGGGTCGCCGTTCTCAAGGACGGTGTCCTACAACAGGTCGACAACCCCCAAGCCCTCTACGACCGGCCGGCCAATTCCTTCGTTGCCGCCTTCATCGGCTCACCATCGATGAACCTCTATCAGGGGAAGCTGTCAGTGACCGATGGAGACCTCGCAATCGACTTCGGTAGCCAGTCGCTACCCGTTCCGGCCGAAATGGTCGCCGCTAATCCCGAGCTGACCGAGGCCGATGAAAAGGAGGTGGTTGTCGGCCTACGACCTGAAGCGTTTGGAGAGCCCGCCTCTTCAACTGATACTCGCCCGACCGTTCGGGTCAGTATCGAGCTCATCGAGGCTCTCGGCGCTGAGCTCGTGGTACACACCACCATCGACGCAACCGCGGCCGAGATCGACGACCCCGATCTCGTCGAGGCGGCGCCCATCGCCGATAGCAGCGGCGCACTCTGCATCGCTCGTCTGCCACCCAAGACCCGTCTGACGGTCGGTGAGACGATCGATCTCGCCGTTGACACCACAGATATACAGATCTTCGACGCGACAACCGGCTTGACCCTTCGAACCCACTAGTGGTGCCTACCGCGACAAACGACCGTGTTGGTGTAATCGTCGGCCTCGACATCGGGGGGACCAAGACCCATGCAGTCGGTTTCGATGCCGCCTTCAATCAGCTCTGCGAGGTGAGGGTTCCGACGAAGGTTGACGACAACTCTGATGTCGCTGATCTCGCCCTCGAAACAATCTCGACCCTCGAGGCACATGGCGGCCATCAGATCATCGGGATTGGTATCGGTATTCCGGGGTTGGTCGATCAGCAACGAGGCTCAGTCCGCCAAGCTGTCAATCTCGGTATCGGGACGGATCCCCTCGACATCGTGGCTCGGCTCACCAGCGTTCACGATGTACCGTGCTTTGTCGAAAACGACGTGAATGTGGCTGGTCTCGGTGCCTACAGGATGTTGCGGTCCAACCTCCAGGTGTCCGACCTCGCCTACCTCAGTATCGGGACAGGCATCGCAGCAAGTGTCATTCTGAACGGCCACCTGCACCGTGGAAACCGAGGGGTCACGGGTGAGATCGGGCACTTTCCAATCGCCGCCGACGGACCACTCTGCGAATGCGGGCTCCGCGGCTGCCTCGAAGCCGTGGCATCCGGGGCGGCAATCAGCCGCCGATGGCCGGGCTCCGGCGGAATCTCCTCCTCCGAATCGCTCATCGCCGAAGCCGGCCAAGGCAACCGAGATGCAAGCGCCGTGCTCGATCCCATCGCCGATCATCTGGCCAAGGCCATCTATCTGCTCGCTATCACTTACGACGTCGACTATGTAGTGGTCGGAGGTGGAGTGGCCGATATCGGCGAACCGATACTGGCAACGATACGAGAAGGCCTCGAACGACTCGAGAGCCAATCCGAACTCGTGCGATCGCTCGAGCTCCAAGATCGGGTGCTCCTGAAACCTGCTGGCCCTGTCAGTTCGCTCGGGGCCGCGGCCCTGACCGACCTTGGACACCGGCGATGAGCACCATCCAGATCCTCGGCGCACGGGTCCTACTCAACGGCGAGCTCTCGGTAGCCAACGTCACAATCTCAGAGGGCATGATCCGGTCGACGAATGACACCCTGGTCTCCCGGGCCACGACGATCGACGGCCGAGGCCTCACCCTCTCCCCTGGCTTCCTCGACCTGCAGATCAACGGTGCCTACGGCCTCGACCTGGCCACCGACCCGAGGTCGATGTGGGAGCTTGGCTCGAAACTCGTTCGCCACGGTGTAACTGCCTTCCTTCCAACCATCATCTCCTCGCCGGCGAACGTTATCGACAGCGCACTGGAAGCGCTCGACCACAAACCAGCCGGCTATCTAGGGGCCGAACCTCTCGGGCTCCACCTCGAAGGACCGATGCTCAATCCTCAGCGACCGGGAGCCCATCCCCCGGCGCACCTGGTCGGCGCGGATCTTGGGGTGATCGATGGTTGGTCTCGCCAGGCCGGCGTCACCCTCGTGACCATGGCTCCCGAGCTCCCAGTGGCCACAACCGTAATTGCGGAGCTAGTTCGGCGAGGAGTGACAGTCGCGGCCGGCCATTCCAACGCAACAGCCAGTGAGGCTGCGGATGGGATCCAGGCCGGGACGACGATGGTCACCCACCTGTTCAACGCCATGGCCCCGATGGGTCATAGAGAACCGAACCTCGCCGGCGTTGCCCTGGCCGAGAGCCGGCTTCGGGTCAGCCTCATCGCCGACGGCGTTCACGTTGATCCGATCATCATTGCCACGATCTGGAAGGCCAAGGGAGCGGCGGGCCTCGCCCTCGTGACCGACGCCGTAGCACCCATGGGCCTCGGACCGGGCCGATACGAGTTTGCCGATACTGCTATCATTGCCGATGATCGCTCTGTTCGGACCGATCATGGAGTGCTGGCGGGCAGCATCCTGACCTTGGACCAGGCGGTGCGCAACCTGATCGCCTTCACCAGCTGTGACCTCAGCGAAGCCTTGGCCACCGTGACGACCACACCCTCGGCCATCGTCAACGAGACCGGTCGAGGGCGAATAGAACCGGGAGCGAGGGCCGATCTCGTACTTGTCGACCCCAAACTCAATATCCAGATCACAATCTGCGCCGGCCAACTCGCCTACATCGCCGACTGCGCCCGCAGTCGGATCGCCACCCACGACCCAATACCGGATAGTGCATGGAAATCGTCATAACCCCCGATCCACAAGCAGCGGCGACCATCGCAGCAGACGCCATCGAGCGATTGCTCCTCAACAGCACAGAACCCGTACTGGGTCTGGCCACCGGCAGCTCTCCCCTACCTACCTATCAGGAGCTGATCGATCGGTACCGATCAGGCCGAATCACCTTCGCCAACGGCCGAGCCTTCCTCCTCGATGAATACGTCGGACTGGAGGCCGATCATCGAGAGGCCTACCGGACCTTCATCGAGCGGGAGCTGACCGGCCAGGTCGATCTGCCTGCTTCGGCACTCTTCGGGCCCGACGGCAATGCCGATCAGCTGACGACTGCGGCCGAGCGCTACGAACAGCTCATCTCCGATGCCGGGGGTATCGATCTCCAGCTTCTCGGCATCGGCAGCGACGGCCACATCGGCTTCAATGAGCCAACCTCTTCGCTTGGATCGAGAACCCGCCTCAAGACACTCACTGATGCAACCCGGACCGACAACGCACGCTTCTTCGACGACGACATCAGCGCTGTCCCCCGCCATGTCCTGACCCAGGGCATCGGCACGATTCTCGAAGCTGACCATCTCATCCTTCTCGCCACCGGAGCATCCAAGGCCAGGCCAATTGCTCAGGCCATCGAAGGCCCACTCATGGCTATGGTGCCGGCCTCAGCGCTACAACTTCACCCCCACGCCACGGTGATCATCGATGAGGCCGCAGCGGAGGGGCTGAGCCACAGCGACTACTACCGTGAAGCCTTCGCCAACAAGCCCGCTTGGCAGCACATCTGACGGCAAGGAAGACGATCGAATGCCATCCCCCACTCGAGTTCTCCTCGTCGGCGCCGGTCACATGGGCACCTCCCACGGTCGGGCCTATCAAGCCATCGTGGGGTTCGAGCTCTGCGGCATCATGACCAGGGGGGAATCGGGAGCCCGATTGGCAGCCGAGCTCGGCGACCAGGTACCCCACTTTCGAGACTTCGATGATGCCCTCGCGGCCACCGCGCCCGACGCGGTCGCCATCGCATCGTTCACCGAGACCCATGTTCCGTACGCCACAAAGGCGCTGAACGCCGGGTGTCATGTCTTCGTCGAGAAGCCCCTCGCGGCCACCGTGAGCGAGGCCGATGATCTCATCGATCTGGCCCGACAGCGATCCAGGATCCTGGTTGTCGGCTACATCCTCCGCCATCACCCGTCGTGGCAAGCGTTCGTCGAGCTTGCCCACGACCTGGGCAAGCCGCTCGTCATGCGCATGAACCTCAATCAGCAGAGCGACGGTCCCGAGTGGGCCACCCACAAGGCAATCATGGCGACCACCTCTCCCATCGTCGACTGTGGTGTGCATTATGTCGACGTCATGGCCCAGATGACCCGGGCCAAAGCCATCCGGGTTCATGCCATCGGCACCCGACTAGCCAGCGACATCGCTCCGGACATGTACAACTACGGACAGCTCCAGGTGACGTTCGATGATGGCTCTATCGGGTGGTACGAAGCAGGATGGGG
>JAAETV010000332.1 GCA_024227975.1 Actinomycetes bacterium | reverse complement strand
TGAGCCCGGTCCGCCGCTGAGGCTGATCTTGAGTCGGTCCCGCTCCCGCGGTGCGGGCGTAGCGGGTCACGAACGTGCGCAGGATGGTCGGCGGATGGGTGACCCGGCTGCGCCGGGCCATCGCCTTGACGTCCTCGGCCTGCTCAGGAGCGAAGTACCCGGAGTGCTTGTAGATGTCCACCCGGGTGCAGAGGCCGACGACGTCGAGCTCGGGATGGAACTGGGTGGCATAGATGTTCTGCTTGACCCGGAACAGCTGCACTGGACACGTCGCCGAGCCAGCCAGCAGCACCGCATCTGGGGGCAGTACGCTGATCGCCTCCTTGTGCCCCACGAAAGCGTCGAAGGAGCGCGGCATACCGACCAGCAACGGGTCGTCTTGACCCGCCTCGGTAAGTGTGACCCGCACTGCGCCGACCGGTTCGGCGTACCGCCGGTCAACGACAGCACCTTGGTGCACACCGACGGTGCTGATGCCGTAGCAAGCGCCGAGCAGCGGGAAGTCGGCGGCGACCACCGCGTCGAGCAACCGGTGAAGATCGGCCTCGACCCTGCACTGGACCTCGGACTTCGTCTCGACAGGAGCGGTGTAGTCGAACGGGCTGCCGCCGAGCACGATCCCGGAGAACTCATCGAGGTCGACCTGCCCAAGTGAATCTCGTTCGAGCCGGTGACGCACGAGATCGGACTCGTCCAGACCGGAGTAGGTCAAGAAGGCGTCGTACTCGTTGTCCGCGACAGTGTCCTCGGCCCGGGTGGCCAGCAGCAGGAATGGTTTCACGCCCGGCAGCCTAACGATCCTCCCACCACTAGCACCGGCGCCG
>JAAETV010000331.1 GCA_024227975.1 Actinomycetes bacterium | reverse complement strand
TCGTCGTAGTCGTGAGGAGAACCAGCTCTGGGAGAGGTGGCTCATGACAAGGCCGCCGGTGAGTCCTCGTCCCGCCACGTCTGGATCGCAGCCCAGAAGCGCTCGGTGAACTCCTCCACCTCGTTGTCGGGATACAACGCCGTCACCTTCTCACGCACAGCGGCCTTGGCGTCATCGCTGGAGAAGTACTCCCAAGCGACTTCTTCCAACGGGCCCAGGTGCTCATCACAGAACTCTTGGAAGGCGTCGGTGTCGAAGTGCTGCTCGGCCAACTGACCGTACGCCTCGAGCTTGTCTTGGTAGTCGGTATCGGTGGCGGCGATGTCAAAAAACGGCTGCCAGTCGAGATTCTTGCGAAACGGCCGATCAGTGGCGGCGCAGAACATGGCCCACCGAAGCTTGGCCAGCACCAACCACGGAAAGTGGCGATGCAGTGAAGTCACCTGGGAGTCCGGGCAGGGATTGGCATAGTCGATGGGACTCCAGGCGCCATCTCCGCCCAAGCACTCGCACGAGTTGAAGTCCCAGCCGAAGAAGGTGTTGATGGTGAGCGTCATGGCCCTCAGCTGGGCCAGATCGCTCGCTGGGAGGTGGTCGAATGTGTCGGTGTAGCGGCCATGGAGGGGGGCATCAGGGTCGTAGTTGATGACTCGGAGCTGGGGACCGACGCCGACACAACGGACGAAGTGATCCCAAGGGTCGACCCCCTTCTGCAGATGCATCAGGAACTTGCCGCTGGTGTCATAGGCCGCTTCTAGCTCCTCGGCATCATCGACCTTGGATACGCCAACCCAACCTCCACCGTCGTAGGGCTTCATGAACAAGGGGTAGCCCAGGACCTCACCAATGGATTCGAGATCGAACAGGGAGGCGTAGCGCTGCAGGGTTGGTTCCAGATCCGCCGTTTCCTCATATTCCTTCGGTGGCACCATCCAGGTCTCGGGGACCGGCAGCCCCAACCGCATCATGGCGCAGTAGGTGGTCTGTTTCTCCATCGACTGGACCGACCACGGGTTGTTGAACACATAGAGGTCGTCGAGCAGGATCGCCTTCTTGATCCACTCACGGGTGTTGGCGTGCCAATGGGTCAATCGATCAATGACGACGTCGTAGTCGACTGGTTTGCGTAGATCGAAGGGCTCGATCGAGACCCGCTCGACCTCGAAGCGGACCGTGTCATCACCGAGGCGCAGGGCCGGGTCCCAGCGGGTGAGGATGTCCTCGAAGCATTTCGGCCAGCAGATGTCGGCTCCTAGTGAGAGACCGATCCGTCGAGTCACCTGTGTTCCCATATAGACCCAGATTACTCATAGTCCATCCATAGAGGACCAGGGAACAGCCAGGTGAGACCCTCCCGGAGCTGGTCGCGCCAATTCTCCCAGTTGTGGCCGTCATGGGCTTCGACCAGGCGGACGTCGGCTCCCGTCTCCTGGAACACAGGGAGGAGTGACCGATTGAAGTAGATCAGCGACTCGTAGATCCCAGCCGAGAGGAAGACCTGGCCTGCGGGCCGGCCCGGGTCTTTCCGGAATTGGTTCACGAACTCGACCACCGGGTCGAACACTGGCCCGAGGTCGTGGTCGCCGATGTCGGTGAAGGCGAACGAGCCCGACTGCAACAGCAGCTTGCCGAAGCTCCCGGGGTGGGACCATGCCGTGTGCAGGCTGGCGACGGCGCCGAGACTGGCGCCGACCAGCCCCCGATCGCGGGGGTTGCTCAGCAGGGGAAAGGTACCTTCCAGGGCCGGGACCAGCTCATCGACGAGGAATCGAGCATGGCGGTCGTCGGCCCCGTACTCAGTTGTCCGCTCCGGAGACTGGATCAGGGCCGCCACCAGGGGCGGGATCTCCAGTCGATGGATCATGTTGTCGAGAACCGTCACCAGGGCGGCGTAGTGGGCGTATTCCATGCCGTCGTGCACGATCAGCAGGGGGTAGCGTCTGGTCTCTCGGAAGCGGGCTGGCAGGTACACCGAGTAGGGGCGGTTCTGGCCGAACACGGTGCTCGCCACCGAACCGTCGACCACCTCGCCCTTGCGGGTCGTTGGTTGGTCGTGGGTCCAGGGTGGTCTGGCATAGCCGAGGCCCTGCACCACCGAGTTGGCACCGAAGGGGTCGTGGGCCATCGTGTCGTTCAGCGGATCGCGTATGAGTTCGCGTCCGTTGCCCCTGACGATCTCGAATTTGTACTCGATCCGAGCTTCGTGCTGGATGTCGGTCTCCAGGACCCACAGCTCCGTACCGGGAATCGGCTGGAAGGGGAGCGCCGAAGGGAGCCCCGACACCCAGTGCTGCAGTTTCACTTCGTTGGCGGAGCCCCGGTAGACGAACAGGGCCCAGCCGTCACCGACGACGGGGAAGGTCCAGGCATCCAGGGCCCGATCGAGTGCCGCCCGTCCATTGTGGGCGCCGTTGGTGAGGTCGCTGATGACGACATTGGCGTCGCCGACGACAGGACTGGGACCGCTAGTGAGGGTGGTCTCGCTCTCGACCGCTGGGTCCCGGAGTTTCAGGTCGATCCCCGATCCAAGATCGGTGTTTGGCCACTCAGAGGCTGTCGAGGAGCCGACCGTTGCCTCCACCCGGCCGTCGAGGCCCAGCACGCACGCTCCTCCGCTCGGTTGCCACCGGTCAGGGGATGGGGAACGATCGATGCGACCCCCGTAGTCGAGGGTCACGCACGAGGCCGGTGCGAACCGCCGAGCGAACAGGGCGACCCGCCCGAGATCGTCGAGCTGGAGCCGATGACGTGCATGGGGCAGCGGGACCAGGCCCGTCACCAACCCCAGGCCCGGTCCGTACAGTTCGGCATCGCCCGGCCCCTGGGGTGGGTTGTCGTGAAAGAGAACGACGCGCTCCGTGAGCACCATCGCTCCACCCGACCAGGCAACGACGGGCTTCGTGTCAGCGAGACCGAAGACGTCGAACAGGCGTAGCAGGGTGAGCAGTGTTCCTACATTTCCGCCGGCGACGAGCAGGGCATCGGCCTCGTCCAATGTTCGTGCCAGCTCGACTCGATGGTGCTCGATGGAGGGTCGCCGACGATCGGCCAACCGCTCGGCTATCTCTGCTTCGAGTGTCGAGATCCGGTCGAGATGATGTTGATCCAAGGCTCGTACGCCGTCGATGGCGCTGTCGATCTCGGGGTCCAGCAGGCTGTCGGGATCACCTGGCTTGGTGCGGGCCAGCAGGGCCCGGCATACCTGGAGCTGGGGGGCCAGCCGAAAGCGGTAGAGCTCCTGCAACTGGCGCAGCCGATCGTGGCGCTCCTCGATCAGGGTCCGGACAAAGCTGTCGTGAACGTAGACGTCTTCTGCCCGGGGATAAAGGCCGAGATTGCGGGTCCGACCGTCCAGATCTTGGGACAGCACAGTGTCCTCGTGCTCGCGCTCCTCCCACCCGGCGGTCACAGTCGCCAGGGTGCCGTTGACACCGAGATCACTGATGGCCTTGGCGACGCCCTGTTGGTGTCGTTGGGGCCCGAGCAGCAGTATCTGCCGCTCTCCGGAGCTTCTCATCATGTTGCGCTTTCTGATGATCATGAGCCGTTCACCGATCGGCGATCAACCTGACCTCGGAGGCGAGGCGATCAGCAATGTGAAGTGTCGTTGCCAGGTCTGGGTGGCGGGCCACCATCCATCCGTCACCGGTAACGACCTGACGCCAATCGCTTCTGGCCGCACCAACCGGCGCGAGATCGAGGACGGGCATGAGAGCACCGTATTCGACGAGAAGGGGCTCCAAGCCCTCGATCCGGCTGATATGGGTACCGTCGCCCTGGGCTCGCTTGAAGACCAGTGCCGCATTGTAGACCTTGGTGGTGTCCTGGGAGATCCGGCCCGAGCAGACCGCTTCAGCCCATCCAGTGAACACGTCGAAGTCGGCCGAGAGGTTCATCCCGTGGGGGAGTCTGCCCCCGGGGGCCCGAGCACCGATCTCTCCGAAGACGGCCTCTCCCGATGGGGTTCGGAACCACTCCATGTGGGTGAACCCGGTGGTGAAACCGAGGGCGGCCAGCACCCGCCGGCCCAGGTCGACGCCGACCGCGATCTCGGGGGTGGTGATGTCGCGAAGACAGATGGCGGACTGGCTGATCCACGGATTCAGTCGGGTGACCAATGGCTTTGGCCGGTACCACGTGACGCTCTCGAACAAGACCTCACCGTTGGCGGTGACGGTGTCGTAGGTGTACTCCTCTCCGTCGATGTATTCCTCGACCGAGACTTCGGCCACATGGGAGACGGCGGCCAGAATTGCTTCGAGGTCGTCGGGACCATCGGCGGTGTAGGTGTCGGCCGAGCCGGCTCCGGCGATGGGCTTCACCACCAGGGGGTAGCCGATTCTCTCGGCCGCTGATCGGACCTCGTCGGCGGTCTCGGCTCGATAGTGGTGGGGGGTCCTGATCCCAGCCGCGTCGAGAACCTGCTTCATGGTCTCCTTGTCGCGAAAAGCGATGGCTTGCTCGACTGACAGGCCGCCAATACCGAGACGGGCCCGCAGCTTGGCCGCAAGCACAACGCCTGGCTCCCAGAGGCACTCCACCCGGTCGACGCCAACACCGTGGGAGCTGAGCCAGTTGGCCACCTCATCGACCGTATTGTCCTCGGCCCACAAGTCGGTCGTCTGCAAGTAGCCGGACAGCACGTCGCTGACCTCGGGGGGTAGGCCTGACTCGTGCTGATCGCCGATTCCGAGCACCTGGGCCCCGATATTGGATAGTGCCCGGGTGAAGTACGGGATGTCAGCCGGAAACCCGGGCGAGATCATCAAGACTCTCATGGCGAACCTCCATGGTCGTCGTTGCCGAGGTGGACTCGGAGGCTCGACACGATCTGTTTCAGCCCGCTCTCGACCACCTCGGTCTCGGGGTGACGCAAGATGACGTAGCCCTCACCCTCGTAGCTGGCCGACTTGGCTTGACCCCGGCGGGGGAGCTGGGCCTCGACGACGAGGGGGCCGAGCTCCCGTTGGATCTCGTCGATCCCCTCGACGTCGACGACGGCGCCAGCACCCTGGCCACGTAGGTAGGCGGCTCCGGTCGCGTATCTACGTTCGGGGGGCTCGAACGTCTCGAACGCGTTCAGCTCGGCCCACGCCCGGTAGAAGTCGTGGTCGTGGGCATAGGAGATCAGGGTCGTGATCTGGGCGCCCGGGGGGCGGGCCGCAACTTCAGAGATCGCGATCGACCCATCGTGACGGCAGAACCACTCCATGTGGGTCATGCCCGTCACCATGCCGAGAGCGCTGAGGGCCTGGGGCCCGGCCTGTCGGATCGGCTCGAATTCCGGCCCGTCGATCGAGCGGGGTAGGAGGACTGTCCACTGGATCCAGGGTGTCTCCATCACCTCCAGCGGGGTCGGGGCGTAGGACGAGATCGAGTGGAAGCGATGATCCCCTCCAACCGATACCGAGTCGAACGAGTACTCGTCGCCCTGGATGAACTCCTCCAGGAGGATGGGCTGGTGGGACGAAGGAGGCATGCTCCGGACCCATGTCTCGAGCTGATCTCGCTCGTCGATCCTGAAGGTATCGACGGCGCCGGCTCCCGCCGGAGGCTTGGCCACCAGCGGTAGCAGCTCGTCGGCGAAGGCCAGTGCCTCCTCGGCACTGGTGGCCAGGCAGTGCTTGGCACAGGGGAGACCGTTGGCCCGCAGGACATCCTTCATGTGGGCCTTGTCCCGAAAGCGTCGGGCCTCTTCGGGGTCCATGCCACGGATCCCCAGTCGCTGACGGACGACGGCCAGCGACTCCTGGAGTGGCTCGAGAATCCCGGCCAGCGCATCCACCTGACCACCGAGCTGGCGCCCGACGTCGCGAACGCCGACTTCGAGCTGATCGGGGTCCTGGGTGTTGGCGACCTGGGCGAAGCCGCTGATTCGGTCGCGGAGATCCGTGTCGAGCCTGGTGGCAAAGGCCTCAGTCGGTTCGTGGGACACGAGCCCCAGTTGCACGTCGGGAAGTCCGGCCGCGGCGGAGACGAACTTCATGGTGCTCTCGAGTCCGTATGGTGCCACCAGCACGAGCGCGGTCATGGAACAAGATCATAGGTGCACTCGCCTGGAGGTCACGCCGGGGGCTACGTTCGTAGGTATTCGAAGTCTCAAAATCGCGCTCGTTGCTGCTGAAATTGCCCCGTTCGCCAAGACCGGTGGGCTTGCTGACGTGGTGGCCTCACTGGGCCGAGCGCTTCATCGCCAGGGCCACGAGGTGCGGCTCTTCCTGCCCCTCTACGGGACGGTTGAGGCCGCGGGTTTCGAGGTGACACCGACGAGTGGGTCCCGAGACATCCAGCTCGACTATCCGGGTCGCTCGGTCACGGTTGGTGTATCGACCGTGCCACTGCCCAACTCGATGGGCGACGATGGCTCGACCCTCGATGTCGAGCTACTCGACTGCCCCGAGCTGTATCACCGGGATGGGTACTACACGAGCGATCCGGACGAGCCTCTGCGATGGGCGACCCTGTGTCGTGGAGTGCTCGAAGTGCTGGCCCAATCCGCGTGGGCACCCGACGTCATCCACTGCAACGACTGGCATACCGGACTCCTGCCCCTCTATTTGGGCACGTCGTATCGCTCGGTACCCTCTCTGGCCGCCACCGCCACCTTGTTGTCGATCCACAACCTGAGTTTCTCGGGGATCTTCGCCGCCGACGCCGTGGATCAGCTCGGCCTCTCGGCCCAACGGCATCTGTTCCACCAGGAGCGGTTGCAGGCCGGTCTGGTGAGCTTTCTGGAGACTGGCATCCTCTACGCCACCTGGCTGTCAACGGTGAGCGAGACCTATGCCCGCGAGATCCAGGATCCCGAGCACGGCATGGGCCTCGACGAGCTCCTACGAACCCGGGCCGATCATCTGGTCGGCATCGTGAACGGTATAGACCCAACCGAGTGGAGCCCCGATCAAGATCTGCTGATCCCACACCGGTTCACTGCCGGGGACTTGTTGGGCAAGGATCGATGCCGAGAGGCCCTGCTCGATCGTTTCAACATCGCCGGCGAGTCGTCCGGGCCTAGTCGGCCTGGTTGGCGGC
>JAAETV010000330.1 GCA_024227975.1 Actinomycetes bacterium | reverse complement strand
TCGGCGCCGCCGGCTACCACATCCGCGCTCGCGATCGGTTCGAGACCCTTCCCTCGATCGTGGTCATCGTGGTCGCTGCGCTCTACCTGACCGCCATCAACGCCAGCTGAGCAGATCTCAACGCCCGAAAGGAACTACCCCATGACCCTGACCCTGGGCACCGGCCCACTGGCCTCCGGCGCACCCAACACAACGAACTACACCCTCGACGGACCACAGCACAAACTGCTGTTCTCCTCGTTCCCTCGTCGTATCAGAGCAATCCTGGCCGGCCAGACCATCGTCGATTCCGAGCAGGCCATGCTGCTCCACGAGAGCAACATCTTTCCCGTCCTCTACATCCCCACGGGCGACGTCTCGATGGAGTTCCTGACCAAGACCGACCACTCGACCCACTGCCCGTTCAAGGGCAACGCGTCCTACTGGACGATCACCGCCGGGGACACCATGGCCGAAAACGCCGCCTGGAGCTACGAGACACCACTCGAGACCGCGTCATGGCTGCACGGCTACCTGGCCATCGAGTGGAACCGCATGGACCACTGGTTCGACGAAGACGACGAGATCTTCGGCCACATCCGAGACCCCTACCACCGAGTCGACGCTCGCCCCACCAGCCGCCACATCCAAGTCCGCATCGACGGCCAACTCGTCGCCGACACCACCAGCGCCTTCGTCGTCTCCGAGACCGGCGGCCCCAACCGTCACTACATCCCACCCGCCGACATACGAACCAACGAGTTCACCCAGTCAGACACCACCACCCACTGCCCCCACAAGGGCGACACGGTCTACTGGCACCACCCCGAGACCCAAACCCATGACATCGCATGGACCTACCCCACACCACTCGAAGAAGCCACACGAGTCGCCGGCCACTGGTGCTTCGACGGCCCCAACGTCGACATCAACCAGATCAACGACTAGCCCAAGGTCTCCCCAACCACCCGCCCTCGCAAGCCAACCAGGAGCCAACCTCGTCCCTCACCACACAGCCACATATGCCGTGCTCGACAACGCCGGCGGCCAACGACGCCGTCACTCCGGGTGGACTGGGGTGGCGGTCTGCGGCCTATCGGACCGTGATGGCGTGACAACGGTGTTCCGTAGCTCCTAGTCGGACCGTCTTCCGCAGCACCGGATGAAACCGGTTGGATCTCATCGAGAGTGGACGGCCAATGGCTTCGCAAGCAAATGGCTGTCGACTTGGCTGCTCCGACCACCTTTCAGGGACTCGCTCAACGTACAGTCGCTGGTGGAGGTGTCTTGGCGCCTGGTGGGCTCCCCCGCCTTCAAAGCCGTTCCAAGCTGGTCGCAGGGGTCCGCTTGGAGTCGTTTCCGCAGCTCCAGTGATCGGGATAGTTCGGGGCTGATCGCTGTTGAGCGTAGGCGTGGGGCACCAGCTACCCACAGACTGCACAACCTGTGGTCTTCCTCGAAGTCGTCGGGGTGGTGCCTACAAGGTCTGGCATTGACCAGGGAGCGGGTCCTGGTGGCGCGATTCTGTCCGGTGTTGACGACTTGGCAGCGTGGGACCACCAATGTGACTGTTGGTTCAGGGCATAGCTCAGGCAATGACGCTATAGACATCTTGTGCTACGAACATCCGGCCATAGTTCCGGCCGGTGGTCTCCGACACGATCCCGGCCTCCCGGAGACGTGCCACTGCACGGTTCGCGGTGGCAAAAGTGACGTTGTGTCGATCTGAGATCGACTGGACGGTAAAGACGGGGAAACCGATCAGTTCCTCAGCGATCGTCACGATGACGCCGGTCCACCCGTTCGCACGGACGGTCAACTTGATCATTTCCTGATAGGCCAGGAGCTGGCTGACCTGATCTGCGGTCTTGGCCGCTTGGTCTCTAATAGCTGACGAGAAGAAACGAATCCAAGGCTCCCAGTTCCCTGTCTGGCTCAAGGCCAGCAGGTGATCCTGATAGTCCCGCCTTCGAAGCTCGAACCAAGGCGAAACTGTGAGGAGGCCATCGTGAAGGACTCCGAGACGGCAGAGCTGTAGAACGATGACTAGTCGCCCTATCCGACCGTTGCCGTCGCTGAACGGGTGGAGGGCCTCGAATTGATAGTGGGCAATTGCCGCTTGGGTGACAGGAGCTAGAGCGGGATGAGGGGTGTTAATCCAGTCAGTCCACTCATCGAGTCCACTTCGTAGCCGGTCATCAGCAGGAGGAGGCACGAAGCGAGCCTCTTCGACGCTGCAGCCGTCGGGCCCTATGACGACCTGGTTGTGTCGGAGGTCTCCACTGTCCGGTGACTCGCTCGGGGTTCCCTCAACGAGCACTCGTTGCAGCTGCCTCAGCAGGCCGACGGTGATTGGGTTCTCCCTGATGAGACTGAAGCCCAGCTCGGCAGCCGAAACGTAGTTGAGGACCTCCTTCATGACCTCGTCGTCCTCGTCATTGTCGGTATCCGCTCCTAGGACCGCATCGAACGGTGCGACGGTGCCTTCTAGCGCTGATGTGCTCTGGGCCTCGCGACGCAGGGCAGGGCGTCGGAGCAATCCGGGGTTGGGTACCTGAGAGCTGCCGGCGTCGAGCCCCGCCAGTGCGGCTGAGGCCTCGGCGAGAAGTACGTGCGTCTCATCTGTCAGCTCGACGCGCTCAGGTGGTCGACCAGGGACGAACGCGTAGTGCTCGTAGGCTCGACCAGTCCGACCGTCAGTCCCATTGATCGGCACCAACTGACCTAGCGAACGTTCGTCAAAGCCATCGATATCCACAGTTCTTTCACTCCTTCAGGGTTGACGACAATTCATGACGGACGAATGTTCGTGTGTGACAAGTCTGCTACCACAAATTATCATCTACAGCCCAGGACGATAATTTCACCGATGGAATTTGTACCACACAGCAGGACCCAACAGCGACCCCATCAGACCTGACAAGCGCCCGAGCCGAGACTCGCCAACGGAGCTCAGAGATTTCACGCTGGCAATCGTCGACCGTCCACGGAGCCGTGAGCCACGACATATTCGCTAGTAGAGGTGTCTGAGCGCCTGGTGGGCTC
>JAAETV010000329.1 GCA_024227975.1 Actinomycetes bacterium | reverse complement strand
GCCCGCGACAGGCGGCGGGTCACCGGGTCGAGCTCGATTGGTTTGAAACGCACCACCGAACGAACGGTCTCGATCATTCCCATGCCGCCAGTATTAACCTTGGTGCCGTGACTAGCGAGCCTCCACCCCCCGAGCCGGGCTACTTCCCTCCCCCGACATCGGCCCCCTACGTCCCCCCACCGAAGCAGAAGAGCAAGGCTCCGTGGATCGTGTTGGGAGTGATTATCGGGTTCCTTGTGCTCATCATCGGGGGGTGTGCGGTGGGAGTCGTACTGCTGGCCCGAAATACGGACGTTCGGGAGGTGTTCAACGACTTCAGCATTGATTTCACCGACGGGGTTGCACCGACCGGCCCCATCTCGTGTGAGGTGACGGGACTGAACACGTTCAAGACCTACGACGTGACGATCACCGTCACCAACGCCAGTGGTGAGACCTCCGCCTATCAGGTCGACCATGAGCTGTTCGGTCCTGGCGGTGAGTCGCTCGGCATCGACATCGGCATCATCGGCCGCGTCGAGCCTGGAGCAACCGTGAGCGACGACACCTTCGGCGTCATCTCTGGTGACCTTCACTGGAGTGACGTCTCTTGTGAGGTGTCAGATGCGGTCCGGGTCCCCGTCGACTGACCAGGTGGTAGGCGCCTGGGTCGTCGGGTCGCGGTGTCCTATGCTCCCGGACATGTCCGAGCTCGAACACGGCAATCTCGAAACCAACGGGATCAACATCCACTATGTGAGCCAGGGGGAGGGGCCGTTGGTGGTCCTGTGCCACGGCTTCCCCGAGTCGTGGTACTCATGGCGTCACCAGCTTCCCGCCTTGGCCGATGCCGGCTACCGGGCGGTGGCTCTATCGATGCGGGGCTATGGCCTCACTGACGCCCCTCACGACATCGACTCCTACAGCATCCACCACCTCATCGGCGACGTGGTCGGGGTGGTCAATGGCCTGGAGGCTTCATCGGCTGTCATCGTCGGCCATGACTGGGGCGCCCCGGTTGCCTGGTACTCGGCCCTGGTCCGCCCCAACCTGTTCCGAGCCGTTGCTGGCCTCAGCGTGCCCTTCATCCCACCCATCGGGGGCCTGCCCGACGGGGTCACCGTCAATGATGTGATGAGGATGACGGCCGGCGACGGGCGTGACTACTACCGCCTCTACTTCCAGGAGCCAGGTGTCGCCGAGGCCGACCTCGAGGCCAACATCGAACGCAGTGTGACCGGCTTCCTGTACTCCATCTCGGGCGACGCAGTGGCCAACGGCGACATTCCCGAAGGTTGGGACGGCCACTTTCCCGCTGGTGAGTCCCTGACCCAGCAGCTGGCCGTGCCGGCCCGTTTGCCGTCGTGGCTGAGTGCGGAGGACCTCCAGTTCTATGTCGACGAGTTGGCCAGGACCGGGTTCCGAGGGGGGCTCAACTGGTACCGCAACATCAACCGACTACCAGGGGCGCTGGCCCCCTGGGTTGGTTCGACCATCACCCAGCCTTCGTTCTACATGGCAGGCTCGACCGACATGCTCGCCGGCAATACCCCCGACGCCCTCGCCGCCATGAAAGCGGCCCTGCCCGACCTGCGTCACTTCGAAGTGGTGGAAGGTGCCGGCCACTGGCTCCAACAGGAACGACCGGACGAGGTCACATCCGCCCTCATCACCTTCCTCAACGGCCTCGACGACTAGCAACCACTAGCCCCTGGCTACCCCTCCATCCGAGTCGGCCCCTTCGGTACCGAAGGCACCAGCCGTCGGCCGATCGGAGGCCCGCCCATCATCATGGCCGTTGACCACGATCTTGCGGATCTCCCCTGTGCCCCAGTTGAACCGATCTCCCCATCGATTGCGCTCGCGGGCGATGCTGCGCCGTTGGCCGTACAAGAAGTTGACGGTGCCTCCGATGAGGAGGACTTGGGCCGCCATCCAGATCCAGGTCAGGGCGAGCAGGGCAGCACCGACGGCGGCCGTGACGTCGCTGGCCGGGCTGGTGAGCGAGACGTAGAAGCCGAACCCGGCGGTCAGGAGCCACCACAATGCGGCAGCCACGATGGCCCCCGGCACATCATGGCGCAGCCGGCTCCGTCGGGCCGGCCCATAGTGGAGGATGATGAGGGCCCAAGTAGCCAGCACAGTCATGGCCACCACCGAGCGCAGGATCCGCTCCATGGCCCCGTCGGGGAGGGGTTCCCACACCAAACGTTCCAACATCACCAGGGGTACCGAAATGAGCAGGCTCCCGATCCCGAGGATCACAGCCACCACACGGGTGTGATACCAGGGACGACCATCCACCACCTCGTAGATATCGTCCAGGGCCCTGATCAGGCCAGCGAAGCCCCGGCTGACCGACCACAGGGTCACAGCCACCGACACGGTCAACAGTCCAGGGTCAGGGCTCTGTTTGAACAGGGCCTCGACCGTGTCACTGATGCCCTCGTTGTTGATGAAGACCCGATCAACGAAGTCGAGAACGTTCTGCTTTATCTCACTGTCGAAGCTGACATCGATGTAGGCGTCGAGGGCACCCAGAGCCGACAACAGGACCAAGATCGAGGCGGGAAGGGAGACCAGGATCCAGAAAGTGACTCCGGCGGCCAGATCCCCGACGCCACCGTGATACCAGCGAAGGGCGACATCGCGCACGAAACGCCACATCGACCCGAGGGCCTGTCCCGTTCTCCCTAGCATTGCGACTGGCACCGAGCCAGGGTAGGGAACGCCCGCGGCCTATACCGGGATCCGATCACCACATATACCAAGGTAGCGCATTGCGGGCTGTGCCCCGTCCCGCGGCCTGGTCCCGCCGTCCCTGTCGGATAGGGTCGGTGCAATGAGCGCTGAGCCTTCTCCGTTCACCAACCGTCGAGCTGGTGAAGCGTTCCTGGTCGACCCACCGGGGGGCAAGCAGGGCCCCGGTGTGCTCGTACTCCACTCCTGGTGGGGCCTCAACGACTGGGTCCGTGACTTCTGTCGGCGCCTGGCGGCTGAGGGGTACACCGTTCTCGCCCCTGACATGTTCGACGGTGTCCAGCCCGTGACCGAGCCGGAAGGGGAGGCGGTACTAGCTGGACTCGACCCTGACGAGCTGTCTGGACTCGTCATGTCGTCGGCCCACACCCTGCGGGCCATGAGCGATGATGCCAACCAGCCAATAGCGATCGTCGGTTTCTCCATGGGGGCATCGCTCGCATTCTGGCTCTCGGCCCGGATGGGAACTTCGGTCAACGCCGCCGTCGCCTTCTACGGAGCCCAGTCGATCGACTTCGACGACGCCTCCGCCGTCTATCAGGGCCATTTCGCCGAAGACGACCACATCGTCAGCGACGAGGATCGGGTCGTCACTGAGTCATTCATCCGTCTCGGAGGCCGCGACACCGAATTCCACGTCTATCCCGGGACCCGCCACTGGTTCTTCGAAGCGGGCCCCAATCATGATCCTGAAGCGGCCGAGCTGGCCTGGACCAGGACCGTGAGCTTCCTGGCCAGCCGAGCCGAGTTGGCGGTCTGAACAAGACCATGCCGACGGTCACCTACCAACCCCCGACGGGCAAACCTCCGGAGGCTCAGCGTCCCGTCCTGATTCAGGCCAGGGGTGTCCAGAAGAGCTACGGCGATTTCCGGGTCCTCGAGGACGTCGGCTTCGATGTGACCGGAGGGATAACGGGGCTGCTGGGGGCGAACGGATCGGGCAAGACGACCCTGCTGGGCATGATCCTGGGCCTCCACCCCATCGACGCCGGTGTGCTGACGGTATACGGCCGTGACCCATGGTCAGCCGGTTCCAATGTCCGCACCCTGACCGGCTACGCCCCCGAGCACCACACCCTCCCTCCGGACTTGAGGGCCGATGACTTCGTCCGCCATGTGGCCGAGCTCCATGGCCTTCCCCGCGACGAGGCAACGACCAGGGCCAGTGATGCCCTCTGGCTCGTCGGCTTGGGCGAGGAGCGCTTCCGGGCCTTGGGAACCATGAGTACGGGCCAGCGCCAACGGGTCAAACTGGCCCAGGCTTTTGTCCACGATCCCGAGCTGATCCTGCTCGACGAGCCGACCGATGGGCTCGATCCCGTCCAGCGGGATGCCATGCTGGAGCTCATCGCCCGGATCGCCTCCGAGTTCGGCATCAATGTGTTGCTGTCGTCCCACCTCCTCGACGAGGTCGAGCAGATCTGCGACGCCGCAGTGATCATCGGCGAGGGCCGCACTCTGGCTTCGGGGTCGGTCGAGGAGCTGCGAGGCTCGGGGGAGGCCGGGGTGTTGGTCGAGCTCGATGCCAACCCCGACCTGGTAGCAGGGGTCGGGGCCGCTATCGGGGCCCGGGGCTTCGTCGTGTCGATCGATGGCCGCCAGGTGAGCATCCAAGGCGACGACGACCAGGTCTTCGATGCTGCCCGCGATGCCTGCGCCGAGGCCGACATTGGCATCGTCAGGCTCAGTCGTCGCCGGCTCAGCTTGGAAGACGTGTTCCTGGACCGGCTGGGATGAGCGACCACATGGTCACCCCGGATGGGACCGGCCCCCAAGGGGCCAAGATCTACGACCAGGGGTACCGCCGCTATGACGGAGGTCGAACCGGTGTGATCGGGGCCCAACGCAGCCTGGTCCGCTACAGCCTTCGTCATGCCATCGGGTTGGGGCGTCCGGCCCGGTTCAAGATCCTGCCCGTCGCCGTGATCGTGATGGCCTACCTGCCAGCCACCGTCTTCGTTGGGTTGGCCGCCCTCCTCCCCATCGACACCGACCCCTTCCTACCCAGCTACGCCGAGTACTACTTCTTCGTCACCGCCACCATCTACCTCCTGGCCGGTTTCGTCAGCCCTGAACTGCTGTGTGCCGATCGCCGCACGGGCATGCTCGGCGTCTACCTCGCCTCCTCCCTCGATCGGGTCACCTACCTGCTGGGCAAGGCCGTCAGTGTGCTGACCATGCTGCTGTTCGTCACTCTGGGCCCACCCCTGATGATGCTGATCGCCTTCAGTCTCCAGAACATGGGCCCCGACGGATTCATGGAGTGGATGAAGCTACTGGTCAAGATCATCATCTCCTCGCTCGTGATCGGCAGCCTCTACACGGCGGTGTCGCTGGCCATCAGTGCCACCACCGACCGGGTTACGGTGGCGGGCGCGACTGTGTTGGCCATCATCCCCGGCTCGACCATCGTGACCGGGATCGCCGTCGATGCGGCCGACGTCAGCACCCACTTGCGACTGGCCGACATCGCCGTGCTCCCCCTTGCCCTCGTGTACCGCATCCATGGCGAATCCGACGGCTGGCCAGCGAGCGAGAACCCGACATGGACGATGTGGCTGGCCTGGCTCGGTTGGACCCTGGCCAGCGTGGCCTGGATCTGGTTCCGCTACCGCCGACTATTGGTTCGGCGATGACCCATCTCCCGACGTCCCAGCCGCCCTTGTCCCAGCCACCCCCACCTGGGCCTCCTCCCCCTCCGCCAGGGCCGCCCGCCGATGCAACGGTCGTGGTCCAGTCACTGTCCAAGTCGTTCTCGAGCGTGGTGGCCGTCTCCGACGTCAGCTTTGCCGTCAGTCCGGGAGTGACGGCATTGCTCGGCCCGAATGGGGCCGGGAAGTCGACCCTGATCCGCCTGATCTGTGGCCTGACAGCACCAACAGCCGGCACGATCAGCGTGGCCGGCGGCAATCCTCGAACCGACCGGGAATCCCGAGGCCAGCTGGGCCTGGTCCCCCAACAAGACGGGGTGTTCGAGCGGGAACGGGCCATCGACGTCGTGACCCTGGCCGCCACCCTCTCCTCCCTCCCCCATCCCCGGGAGAGAGCTCGCCAGGCCCTGGACACCGTGGAGCTCGATTCAGATCTGGAACGCCCCCTTGGCACCTTCTCCAAGGGGATGCGCCAGCGGGTCAAGATCGCCCAGGCCATCGTCCACAACCCAGCGGTCCTCATGCTGGATGAGCCCCTCAACGGGCTCGACCCCGTCCAGAGAAGACATATGATCGAGCTGTTCCATCGCCTTGGCGACGAGGGCCGAACGGTGCTCGTCTCCAGCCATGTGCTGGAAGAAGTAGAGCGCTTCGGCTCCCATGTGATCGTGTTGGCCAACGGGCGGATGGCGGCCCAGGGCGACTTTCACGCCATCCGCAATCTCATGGACGACCAGCCCCTACGGGTTCGGGTTCGATGCCAACAGGCCCGCCGGGTGGGGGCGTCCCTGATCGACGGGGGCTATGTGTCGGGCTGCACCGTGGCCGACGACCAGGAACTGGAGATCACAACCATCGACATCCGCCTCTTCCGCCGAGCCCTGACCAAGGTCTGCCAGCACCACCAGGCTCGACTAGAAGAGGTCCTACCCCTCGACGACGACTTGGAAAGCGTATTCCGCTACCTGGTTGGAGCCGGGGTATGACCGCCATTCTCGGTCTCTACCGGCTCCAGCTCCGCCAACAGCTCGGGCTGGGCCGGGCCGTGGTTGGCGGTGGCATGAGCGCTTTGGCCATCGTGATAGCGCTGCTGATCGCCCGCAATGTGAGCGATGCCGAACGGGTGGAGGCCACCATCGGCTTCTTGTCGGTGTTCGGCCTCGGCCTCATGGTGCCGATCCTCTGCCTGGTGCTGGCCAGCTCTTCACTGGGGAACCTGGTAGAGGATGAAACCCTCGTATACCTCTGGATCCGGCCCACCCCTCGCTGGATGCTGGCCGTTGCCGCCTGGCTGGCGGCGGCAACGGTTGCTGTACCACTGTTGACAATCCCTCTGACCTTCGCCGCCGCCCTCGGCAGCGGAGGCGACGGTGATGCCATCGGTGCGACCGCCGCCTCGATGGCGCTGGCCGCTGCCGCCTACACCGGCATCTTCACCCTGATGGGCCTCGTCATTCGCCGCTCCCTCATCTGGGGTCTCGTCTATCTGTTCATCTGGGAACTGTTCGTGGCCCGGGTCGGCCAGGGGGCGGCCCGATTGTCAATCAACACCTACCCAGCGTCGGTACTGGCCAAGCTGACCGACCTCGAGCTCCCCCAAGCCGAGCGATCCCTCACCAACGGGATCATCGTCCCCATCCTGGTGACGCTGGCCGCCATTGCCCTGACCACCTGGCGACTCAACCGAGCCAACGTGGCCTAGACCTGGCTCGTCGGGGCCGGTCAGAGCCACACTGGATGGCTTGAAGCTTCGCTCCGACCATGACCGGGCCATCGCCCGGTTGGCCATCCCCGCTCTCGGCACCCTGGTGGCCGAGCCCCTCTATGTGTTGGCCGACACCGCCATCGTCGGTCACCTCGGCACCAGTGAGCTGGCCGGGCTGGCCCTGGCCACCACGGTCCTGTTGTCGGTGTACGGCCTGCTCATCTTCTTGGCCTACGGCACGACGGCCTCGGTGGCCCGACTCATGGGCGCCGGTGATGTAGAGAAGGCGGCCCGGGTCTCGGTCCAGGCCCTGTGGTTGGCCGCCATCATCGGCTTGGCCGTGGCGGCGGGTCTGGTGGCAACGGCCACCCCACTGTTGGAGCTCCTCGGGGGCTCCGGTCAGGCCCTCGTTGCCGGTCGGACCTACCTCGTCATCAGCAGTGCCGGTGTTCCCTTCTTGTTGTTGACCCTGGCTGGGGCCGGGGCCTTCCACGGCCGCCAGGACACCAGGACCCCACTCGTCATCGCCGTTTCCAGTGCCGTCGCCAACCTGGTGCTGGAGTCGATTCTGGTCTTCGGCCTCGACTACGGGATCGGGGCCTCCGCCTTGTCGACGGTCCTGGCCCAGGCCGGGGCGGGCCTGGTCTACACCAACCGGGGGCTGGCCTGGGCCCGCTCTCTTGGGCTGTCACTGGCCCCCGTCGCCACCCTCCTACGTCAGCTGCTCATAGCCGGCCAGCCCCTGATGCTCCGCAACCTGGCCCTACGAGGGTCGTTCACCCTGGCCACCGCCATGGCGGCCAGGATCGGCGAGGTCGAGCTGGCCGCCCACCAGGTCGGAGTCCAGATCTGGTCGACCCTGGCCCTGGCCCTCGACGCCGTGGCCATTGCCGGCCAGGCCCTCACCGGCCATTGGCTCGGGGCCGGCGAAGCGATCCGGGCCAGGGAGGCAGCCAAGCGGATGATCGAGATCGATGTCGCCGTCGGGGTGGTGGCCGGACTGGTCATCCTGGTGGCCCGTCACCCCATCGCCTCCATCTTCAGCTCTGACCCCGGCGTGGTGGCGACCGTCGCCTACGTGTTGGTGTTCGTAGCCGTTGTCGAACCCATCAACGGCTATGTCTTCGCTCTCGACGGGATCCTGATCGGGGCTGGCGACCTCCGCTACCTGGGCCGGTCCATGAGCCTGGCCGCTGTGATCTTCATGATCATGGCTGCCCTCTTGTTGAACAGCGAGACCCTGTTCGGAATTGGCCCCCTCCTCCAAGGGAGGTCCGGGCTTGGCTGGTTGTGGACCACCCTCGGGCTGTTCATGGGCCTGCGCGGCCTCACCTTGTGGTGGCGCTGGCGCAGCGATCACTGGATCGTGACCGGAGCCGAACCTGCGCCCGATGGCGTTTCGTAGGGGATGAAGGGCAGGAGCTACGGTACGGCGAGGCAACCTGCGAGGAGCACAGCTGTGAGTGACGACGTTGTTCTCTATGAGTCGAACGATCGAATCGCGACTATCACCATCAATCGTCCCGAGAAGATGAATGCCCTGAGCGAACAGGTCGTGGCCGAGCTGAGGGCCGCCTTCAACCGCCTGGAGGAGTCCGATGACCTGGTGGCCGTACTGACGGGCGCCGGCGACAAGGCGTTCTCGGTCGGCGCCGACCTCAGGGACCCACCCATCGATCCCGACCTGTGGGAAGGCGTACCCAACGTAGGACGCGATCTTGACAAGCCAGTGATTGGGGCTGTCGCCGGCTACTGCGTCGGCGGGGCCTATGTGCTGGTCCAGCACTGTGATCTGGCAGTGGCGGCCGACAATGCCGACTTCTTCTACCCCGAGGCCCAACTGGGTTTCTGTGGTGGTTTGATCACCGGTGCCGCCGCCCGCATCCCCCACAAGGTGGCCATGGAGTTCATGCTCACCGGCACCCACTTCGATGCCCAGCGAGCCTATGAGGTCGGCATGGTCAACAAGGTGGTCCCCGTCGGCGAACAGGTTGCCGCCGCTATGGAGTACGCCACCATCTTGCGTGACAGCTCACCCATGGTGGTGGCCATGGTCAAACGCTTCGTCCGCGACACCGTCACCCCTCGGGGCCCGTCCGAGCAGCAAGCGCTGGCCCGCCGTGACCTGCTCGCCATCAAGCGCAGCGAGGACCAGACCGAAGGGGGCCGAGCTTTCCGGGAGAAGCGCAAGCCCGTCTTCAAGGGCCGCTGAGCGACGGCCTCGGGTCACGAACCTCGCTTGGATGCGAGCAAGACGCTGACTACCTTGCCGTCGGCTTGGCCTTTGGTGGCTTTCATGATCTGGCCGGTGAAGAAGCCCTGAAGCTTGTTGTCACCGTCGACGAAGCGCTGCCACTCGTCGCCGTTGGCCGCGATCAGCTCGTCGAGGAGTCCCTCCAGCTCGGAGGAGTCCATGGCTTCGAACCCTCGGGCGGCGGCGATGGCGGCCGGCGCCTCACCGCTG
>JAAETV010000328.1 GCA_024227975.1 Actinomycetes bacterium | reverse complement strand
TCGGCACCGGCTACCTCTACCCCAAAGGCGGAGCCTGGGACGACGGCCACTCCCAAAAAACCACCGGCAACGGCTGGACCGACACCTTCTACACCTACGCCGACCTCGCCGGCGTCACCTTCCAAACCACCAACTAACCCCAACCCGAGACCCAATCCTCGGTCCCGGGCCCATGAGTAGCGCAGGTGAGCGATAGCCCCGACCGGACCAGGCCACGGTCTGACTCCCGATCGAGCGACAAGCTACTCGTCCGGATAACGCGACCTGAGCCGGTTTGCCCAGGTGGGAGCTATTGCCCAGGGGTACCAGTACCTCAACAGGAAGTGATGCTCAGGTGATCAGGTCAGTCCTGAGGGCGGTAGCAACTGCTTCGGCCCGCGAGCCAACTCCGAGCTTGGCAAAGATGTTCTTCAGACTCCACTTGATCGTGGCCTCGGACAGATCCAGAGTGGCGGCGATCTGCTTGTTGGCGGCACCATCGGCCACCATTTGAAGGATCTCGCGCTCGCGAGCAGATAGGGCGAGGCGTCCCGCTGGCTTGCCGCTTGCTTCCATCAATAACGGACCACTCAGCTCGGCCTGCACATAGGTCTCACCCCGCGTGACGACCTCGATCGCTCGTACCAACTCGGCGTGTCCGACGTTTTTGAGCAGGTAGCCGGAGGCGCCCAGCGTGATCGCCCGTTTGACGTAGGCAGAGTCATCGTGCATCGACAACACGAGGGCCGCCACGCCGGGCGCCACGGTAGCGAGCCGTTCCAACACGTCAAATCCGCTCATGCCAGGCATCCGCAGGTCGAGCAGCACAAGATCGACGTCATCGACCTCATCTAGAACATGTAGGAGATCAGTGCCGCTCTCGGCTTCGGCAACCACCTCGATACCTGGCTCAGAGGCGAGCATCCATCGCAACCCTTCACGCACCACCCGATGGTCGTCTGCAATCACGAGTCTTGTCACGGAAGCCCCTCAATGGGAACGCGGATCCTGAGGCGGGTACCGTTGGGGCGACTACGTTCGATCTTGAGGTTGCCGTCGACTCCTCGCAAGAGCTGCCGAGTGGTAGCCAAACCAATGCCTTCCTTCCCATTCCATCCGATGCCGTCGTCGGCAACATAGGCAATAGCGTTCCTCCCCTCAACTCGCAGGGAGATCGAGACCTGGGTGGCCCCGGCGTGACGTCGAACATTGAACAAGGACTCCTGGACCGCTCGATACATGACTGAGCCTCCCTCCACCTCCAGATCGATCGAGTCATCGGACTGGAGATGAATAACCAGATCGGTTTCATCCCGAGTCAGCTCGACCAGGTGCTCAACGGCGGAGATCAAGCCGATCTCCTCGACCGCCGAACCATGCAGGTAGCGCAACTGGGAGCGAATCGAAACCTCGATGTCCCGAGCTACCGTCTCGAGATGCGCCATCTCCTCGGCTACCGCGGTGTCAGCTACACGCTGTCGACACCCCTGGAGCCCGAACAGGATTCGGTAGAGGGGTTGACTCACATCATCGTGGAGGGCGTTCACGATCCGGCGCCGTTCCTCGTCTCGGGTTTGTGCCACGGAGTCCGCCAGATCCTCAGCCAACCGTCTGCGTCGGTTGAGGGCTCGAGCGATGGCTGTCGTCAAAGCGATGAGGAAGATCCCGAGAATGAACAGCCCGATGCCGATTCGCCACCAGACCGCTCCTCGAATACTGGCGAGTGACGCCTCGAATGAAGCTGCTCGCTCGTACACCTCGAATACGCCAACCACCTCGCCGGAGCTGGAGCGCACCGGCAGGTAGAACTCCATGAGTCGACCGAGCTCGAGATCGTAGAGACTATCGGGGCGATCGAGATGGGCAGGCCCAAAAGTGGCTATGCCCCCGAACGCCCTCTGAAGATCAGGGGGCACGTCGAACCGTTCACCGACGAGGAGAGTGGCGTCTGAATAGACGATGGTCCCGTCGGGCGCCCACAGCTTCACTCGTACCGTTTGGTTTCCCAGCAACCGGAGCGCCACCGCTGACGAGAAATCCTCGTACTGGGCCGAGCCGGGCTCGAGAGGTGAGATCTCCATGGGCAGATCATCGACGGCCTGGGCCAGGATGGAGGCCCGGCTGTTCAAGAGATCAGATCGCGCAACGTCCTGGATCGAGAAGCCGAGACCGACGGCCAACAAGGCCGCGGGGATGATCCCGACCAGGCCAAACCGGCCGAGAATCCCTAGTTCGTACCACTCGAGACGGTACCCCGAAGCAAGGGACCGAACGTTGGAGAGAAAGGGCGCCATACGTCGGCCTGCTCGGGCTGGACTCGACATCGTCTCGTCTCCCTTCCTCCGCATCCGGGCCGCTCCACGAGGACGGTTGGCCGACAGGCCCGTCTCTCCATTCTTACAATCCCGTCTCTCCATTCGTGCAATCCAGCTTCACTCCTACGCATGATCGAAAGGCACTCCTACTCACCTACCGTGGCGGGGTCTTGCGTCACCATGATCGGCCTACAAACACCCACCATCGTGTTTCGCGCTCGTGGCCTTCCCCAAGTTCGATCTCGATCGTGACCGAAAGAGGTCGTTGGCACTACTGGCGGCGACAACCGCCAGGGAGTAGCGTCTTGCGACACATACCGAGGAGAGCGCCATGCAGTTTGGGATGATGTACTTGTTCAGTGAGTTCGGCGAGCAACCCCAAGCTCAAGTGTTCAAGGACTTCCTCGAAGAGGTCGAGCTGGCCGAAGAACTGGGCTTCGACTCCGTCTGGCTGCCCGAACATCATTTCTCCGTCTACGGCATTCTGGGCGACACCCTGACCATGGCGGCAGCGCTCGCCATGCGTACCGAGCGGATCAAGATCGGCACAGCTGTGGTGTTGTTGCCTTTGCAGCATCCGGTGCGGGTGGCCGAGCAGGCGGCATTGGTCGACTGCTTGAGCGACGGGCGCCTCTTGCTCGGTGTCGGTCGGGCCTACCAGCCCGGTGAGTTCGGCGGCTTCGGTGTGGATCCGGCCGAGTCTCGCCAGCGCTTCGCCGAGTCGATGGAGATCCTCGCGAAGTGCTTCAGCGGCGAGCGATTCTCCCATGAGGGTGAGTTCTGGTCGGTCAACGACGTGGAGCTCTACCCCCGTCAGATCCAGCAACCGACCATACCCATGTACATGGCCGCTGTCTCACCACCTTCGTTCGAACTGGCCTCCCAGTACGGCCTGTCGATCCTGCGGGCCCCCCGCTTCACGTCACTCGACATGGTGCAGGACCAATGGGATATCTACTGCGGGTACATGAACGACGCCGGACGGGATCCGATGGCTCAGGATCAGCCGATGCTCATGCAGACCTTCGTTGCCGAGAGCGAGGCCGAGGCCAAGAGGATCGCAGAACCCCACGCCATGTGGTACCACGAGCTGTTCCAGAAGGTGCTGCCGGGGGCTCCGGGCAAGAAGATCCACGAGAGCTACGAGCTCTACGACACCGTCCGCAAGGCCCACGCCCGAGTTACCTATGACGATCTGGCCAACTGGGGCAGCGCCTTTGGCACACCGGAACAGGTTGCCGACCGGATCGTCACATACGCCGAGGCGGCTGGTGTCAACCACTGGATGGCCGAGATGAAGTTCGGCGGGATGTCACACGAGGACACCATGCGATCAATGAGGCTGTTCGCCCAGGAAGTCATGCCCCGCGTGAGGGAGAAGCTCCCAGCCGACGCCACCACCTAGATCTGCTGGAATCCCAGGGGTCCGATCCGCCCGACCGGCCCGATGGTCAGGGGCCGGGGGCGGTCAGGAACGACGAGTAGGACCAGCCACAGTTGTCGGGGGCGGCAGCCCCGGGGACGACGACCATCACCCAGCCACCGCTTCGCTTCTGGTCAAAGATCTCGGCACTGGCGTCATAGGCAAGTCCGTAGATGGGGTCGAACGAGACGCCTGGTCCCAATCGAACATTGAGCACATCGTCACTAGCGACGCCCGTGACATCGTGGGTCAGGGTTGATGACCCGATGGGGCAAGCTACTCCTCTGGAGGCCGGCGGCATGGTCGTGGTGGTGGCGTCAGGAGCCACCGTGGTGGTAGTTGACACCACGGTGGTCTCGGTAGTCGGAGCGGCGGTTGGGGAACTGGTGGACGCCACAGCACTCGTCGTAGTGAGGAGCGGAGCAGTCGACGCGGTCGTCGAGGTCGAAACGGCGGTGGTTTCGGTGTCAACCGAGGGGGTGGCAGCAGTGTCGGCGTCGGCCGGAGCCAGGGAGGAGGTCTCGGATGTCACCCACCCTCTTCCCTCGTTCTCGTCCATTGGCGAAGAGGGGGTCAGCTCGAATCCATCACTGAGAAGGGTGGTTGTACCAGCCGTCAGTGGTGTTGTCGACTGCTGCGAGGCCATGGCCTGGAAACCACCTGAGCAGTCTTCGCCGGTGCACCCTCCGTCTCCAAGCGGGCTCCACCTCCCGCCCGTCAAGAACAGAGCGCCAACCACCAGGCCGCTGAACACCAGCGCACCGATGCCAACTCGGGGACCCGGCAACCACCGCTCGCCACTGATCCAGGCCTGGCGCCAGCGATGGATCCAGCCGACTCGCTCCCCGAACCGTGGGGTCGACAGTGCCTCCTGGGGTCGACCGACATATTTCTCGACTCGCAGTTGCTGAGTGACCTCGACCAGGAATCGATGCCAACGCTCCCGATCCGAGCTGACAAACAGTGGATGCTGCGCCGAGTCGGACAACATCCGTTCGATCGGGGCCCCAGGATCGGTAGCCAGCGCCCTCTTGGCTGCGTCCACGACCCGCGCCTCGCTGACGAGCGCCGATTGCATATGATCGGCATCCGACAGGTGACTCAACGGCTGGTCAGCCATCGACAACTGGACGGCCGCCACTTCGAGCTCATGCTCCAACTGCTTGAGTTGGGGACTCGCCACGTCCAACCATCCTTGGCCGACTACGCAGAAGAAGGCGCCACCGCCACCAAACGATAGCTCCGTGTGGGACATTACCCAAGGGTGGGGCTTCAGCGGTTGGCACCGTTATCGGATTATCCCAGCAAAACTCCCCCCGGCCGACCGCCTTGGGAGCCAGCTCGTAACCTGGATCTAATGCGTCAATGGCCCGGGCGTGAAGTAAGGCGGGAAGCCAACCTGTGAGCGAGATGACGTCAGACACCGACCCCTCGAGCAAGGTCAGCCGCCGTTCGCGTCTGGTTCGCGGTGGTGTGGTCATGACGCTGGTCAGCGTGGCCAACCGGATCTCGAGCTTCATCGCCCAGCTCTTCCTGGGCCAGCTCCTGTTCCCTGAGGAGTTCGGCCTCTTCGCTATTGCCGTCGGCCTGACGAATATCGGGGCCGCCGTCCGTAGCGCCCTCCAACCAGTGCTGATCGGCCATCTCGAACACGACCACGCGGCCTTCGACCGAACCTACAGGACAACCATGACCGGCCTCTGGCTCCTCGCCGCCGTCGGGGTGGCCGGCTCGGGCCTGATCGAATCGACCCTCCGGGCCCCCGGGCTCCAACCCCTGCTCATCATCTTGTTGGTGACGATGCCGTTCCAGGTCCTCGGCGGTTTTGGGATGGCCAGGATCAGCCACTCCTTGGAGTTCAACTCGGTTGGCAAGGCCCAGACTGCAGTCCCGCTGGCCCGCCACATCTCAACCGTTGGCTTCGCCTTCGCCGGCCTAGGGCCGTTGAGCTTCGCTCTCGGGGGTGTTGTCTCGGTGGCCGCTGAACTGGCCACCCTGAGCCGCTACACCAGCCTTGTCGTACGCCCTGGTCTGTTCTCGGCCCAGACAATTGCCGACATAAGAAGCTCGGTCAGCCGGTTCACCTCCGGCATCGACCGTCGTTGGATCTGGGGTAGTGCCATTGCCCTGAACCTGGCGGCCAGTGGGCGCTACCCCGTGGCCGCTATCTGGACGACCAAGCAGGTGATCGGACTCTACTATTTTGCCGGCGGCCTCACCGCCGCCTTCTGGCTCCCCCTGTACCTTGCCGTCAACACCGTCCTCGTGCCTGGTTTCGTGACCCTCAAGACCAAGGCCGAGCGTCGAGACCGCACGATGGAGACGGTTGAGACCTTCGCCGTATTGGGCGTGTTGTTGTTCAACGGCCTGTCGGTGATGATCGTGCCCCTGACCCATCTGATGTGGGCTGGCAAATGGGACAGCGCCATACCCGCCCTCCTGGCCCTCTCCCTGTTCGCCCCGCTCCAGTTCATCCACCCAGTGGTCCACGCCATCCAGAGGGGCACTGGAGCATGGAACCTGTACATGCTCGACATCTCGGCCTACGCCGTTCTGACCATCATCGCCGCCTCCATCGGAGCCTACATCGGCGGGTTGGCCTCACTCGCGCTGACAGTGGTGCTAGCCGAAGTCATCGTCACCTTCGGCGGCCTGGTAGCAGTGAGCCGCCTCTTCGACATACGCATTCCTGATATCATTCGGGTTTCGGTTGGGCCGTGGTTGTTGGGTCTGGTTGGCTTGGGGGCAGCTCACCTGATCCACCCCCTCAACGATCCCGATATCGGCGCGAGCCTGCTCCGTCTCCCAGTATTCGGCGTGTTGACCCTGCTCCTGGTCGCCGTCCCCTACCGCCGTCTGCTGATTGGGCTGGCCCAGTCCATGCTCTCTCGGAGCTAGTGACAGCCACATCCACAACCGCCAACTGATTGTTACGAAGATTTTTTGTTCGTAATCCTTTCTTCATCTTGTTTGGGTGTATATGCTCATTGCCGTTCGGGGCTGAACACGGTGGAGAATCGATGTACATCGCTGCGGCCAAACATAGTTCTGGATCTGAGCCAGCCCCAGACCCACTGGTGAACACCAGGGCCAGCCGCTTGGTCAACCCGACCGGCGAGCACCCGGCCATAGGCGAGTGGAAGGCCGTGGCCCGCCCGTCTGGACAGGCTGCATCGTCGATGACGAATCCCAGGGCCGAGCGCTCATCATCGTTGGAAAGAGGCAGGCCCGAGCCCCTCCTCCCTGTCTGGTTCGGCCGCGGATTGTTGGTGGTGACCGGTGGGCTGATCGTGGCCACCATCGTCGCTATTGCCCTCGGCCTGGGCCCCGAGGACACCAGGCTCGACACAACCGCTGCCAGCCCGACATCGAACACAACAGGCTCCACGGCCTCACCCGAAACCAGCGAGCTTCGACCGGCCCTGAAGTCCTACGTCGGCTCCATCAATCCCGCACTCCTCTCCGCTTCGACGACCATCACAACCAATCCATCGACCCCGGCCACCCACCCGGCCTCGAGCGCCGGTACTGATAGCGACACCACCACGTCAGGCGATACCGGTAGCACCCGGGAGTCGAGCTCACCGACTAGCAGCAATCCGGTCACAGCCGCTCCTCCCACCCTGACATCAACTGGGCCCAGTCCCACACCAACCGGCCCAACCACGAGCCAAGCGGAGGTGCCGACCTCATCATCGGCCACCCTGCCGTCGGCCACGGCCTCGTCACCGACAGAGGCCACCAGCACCAGCACCAGCTCGACTACGAACACGACGACCACACCTTCGTCCACAACGACCGACGTTTCGACGACCACCACTACCGAGACCACAACGACTGTTGGTGGGGGGCCGGTGGTGTCTGGTGGGGTGTGGGATTACTACGGGAATCCGTGGGTTCCGTCGGATCTGGCCAATCTGACCCTGCAAGGCGGTGAGCGTTTCAGCTACCGCTTCGTAGCCAAACACACCG
>JAAETV010000327.1 GCA_024227975.1 Actinomycetes bacterium | reverse complement strand
TCGCCTATCGCCTGCTTCGTGAGGGTGAACGGCTGGGTGGGACGATCTTCGCCCGGGATGATCTCGTCCCAGCTCTTCCGGAGTTCGGCATGTTTCCAGAAGTCTGTTTCGAAGTCGGATGGTGCGGGTTCGGACACGGTTTGAGTCCTCTCGTGGAGAATTGGGGCTAGCGGTCGGGCAGGCTTGCCCGAATCCGAGATGCAGCGAGCTGCAGGGGTGGCAGGAAGTGCTCGATGGCGGCTTCGGGAGTGAAGTCACCGGAGGGAAGACTGATGTTGATCGCGGCAAGGACGGATCCGTTCAGGCCGCGCACCGGGACGGCGAGTCCAGAAATCGACTCGTCGTACTCACTGTCGGTCCATGAGTATCCGGACGCTCCGACGTCGGCGAGCTCTTCTCTCAGCCTTTCTGGATCGGTGACCGTCTTGCTCGTGAGCTGTCTCAGGTCGGCGGTCGCGAGGTAGTTGTCCAGATCCCCCTCGTCCAGATCGGCGAGCAGTACTCGCCCCATGGAGACGGCATGGGCGGGTAGTCGACTGCCCAGCGATGGGCTCATGGGCAAGATACGTTTGGCGTGCTGACGGAGCAGGTAGACGATGGACTGGTCGTCCAGGACCGAGAGGGCGCACGACTGACCCTGCTGTTCGCTGAGCTCTTCGAGCGCCAGCTGTGCAGCATTCCAGTACGGGAGGGTGGCCAGATACGACAAGCCGATTCCCAGGACCCGAGGAGTCAGCCAGAAGTCCTTGCCATCGGTGTCCACCATTGAGAGCTCGATCAGGGTCAATAGGAAACGACGGGTGGCGGTGCGCGACAAGCCGGCCCCTCGGGCGATTTCACCGAGGCTTTGCGGGCCCTGACCCTGGCTGAGGACGTCGATGACCGTGAGGCCCCGCGCGAAGCTCCTGACGAAGGTCTCGCTCTGGGGTGTAGCCATGACGTCCCTCCTTGGCAGCTCGCGGAGCAGCATACTAAGTCAGCCGGAGAGCGGATGTCAACGTCCGCTAAGCGGACATCGAGAGCGAGACTGGCAGATGACCGGAGGAACAATGGAGCCCTTGTCGAATCAAGGCACCTGTGGGTGTCGAATACTCGGTCGTGGCTGGTCAGGCAGCATTTCGGTACTCGTTGATGAGTCCGTCGCATCGGCTCGAT
>JAAETV010000326.1 GCA_024227975.1 Actinomycetes bacterium | reverse complement strand
GGACCCTGGGCCATCGAAGCCTGGCCCCAGCTGGCCGATGCCGTATTGGCCGAGGCTGGTGGGAGCACCGGCGCTACCGGACCCAGCTGGTAGTCAATTCCGGCCGCCAGGGGCCGACGGGTGACCAGAGTCATGGAACCCCTAGCCACTCGCCTGTCTGAAGCTCGCGCCCGCCATGCTTTGCGCGCCTCCGGTCTGCCCTATCGAGGCCCCTTGGAGAGAGCCAGCAGCACCAACAATGAGATCTATCTCTCCGATCGCCACGTCATTCGGATCAACACCCAGCCTGACCAGCGACTGCGCCGCGAGGCTGAGCTCTATGCCTATCTCCCCCGCCAGCCTTGGACCCCGATCGCGATCGCAGTTGGCGGTGAGACCGGAGCCGACTACCTCATAGTAGAACGCAAGCCTGGGGTCCCTCTGGCCCACCGCTGGCCGGAGTTGAGCTCGGAGCAGCGACACAAGGCCGTCACCAGCCTGGCCGGCCATCTGAAGGCCATCCACGCCACCACCACCCCTCCTGCCATTACTCCTATCGAATCGGCCCCCCAGCTGATCGATGCCAAAGCCACACCACCCGTGCGCCCCCTGTTGGAAGGCATCGAGCGCTTGGCTGGTGATCCCAACGCCGACCAAGCCGTCATCAGCCTGACCCGCGACTATGTCGTCGCCAACTGGACCAAGCTGGATGGCTTCGACGACGATCATCTGATCCATGGCGATCTCACCTTCGAGAACATCTTGTGGGATGGCCGCGACGTCAGCGCCATCATCGATTTCGAGTGGTGTCGGGGCGCCCCAGCCGACCTCGATCTCGACGTGATGCTGCGCTGTTGTGCGCTACCCCGAGCCCATGTTGCCGCCGCTTTTCATGATCAAACCGATGCCAAGGACTACGCCGATGTCGCCTATTGGCTGGCCGAGGAGTATCCGGCCCTGTTCAGCCATCCGAACCTGCTGGAACGGCTCATGCTCTATGCCCTGTCGTTCGAGGTGAAGCTGGCGACGATGAGCCCCCTACCCCCGAGCCGGCCCGACGATCCGACGAGCCACCCCTACAGCCGCCTCATCGCGCTGGTCTCGACCGGGGGTCATGTGGTGGAGTCCCTGCACCGCGCCGGCGTCACCGTCTGAACCAGATCTTGCGGACAGGCGAACTGACGACCACAACCTTTTGCGGCGGGGCGAACTAGGTTGTCCTTGTGACAGACGGAAATGAAGAGATCGTGAACGCCGCCGCGGCCGATACCGCCGTTGAAACCACACCAGCATGGGTCGTCTCGCCGGTTGGGCCTCTCACGGGTGACATCGTCGTCCGTGGCTCCAAGAACGCCGTTACCAAACACCTCGTGGCATCGATGCTCGGAGACTCGCCGTCGACGATCACCAATTGCCCCGATATCGGCGATGTCGACATCACTTCCCAGATGCTCCAAGCTCTTGGCTGCGGGGTCGAACGCGACGACGGAATCGCCGCCATCGACCCAAGCTCGCTGGCGTCGAGTCGGGTTCCCCTGACCTTCAGCGGTATGAACCGGATCCCGATCCTCATGGTCGGTCCCCTCCTACACAAGCTGGGCGAAGCGTTCGTGCCCCTCGTCGGGGGCGACGACATCGGGTCCCGCCCCGTCGACTTCCACGTCACGGCCCTCAAAGCCATGGGGGCCGATATCACCTTCACCAGTGAGGGGCTCGAAGCCAAGGCCAGCCGCCTTCGCGGGGGCCACATCGAGCTCCCCTACCCATCGGTGGGGGCCACCGAGACGGTGCTGTTGTCGGCGACCCTGGCCGAGGGACGGACCGTGCTCGACAATGGCGCCCTCGAGCCCGAGGTGATCGAGCTGGCCCTCTTCCTCCAGCGGATGGGAGCCAGGATCGAGCTCCGACCCAACCGTCGCTACATCATCGACGGGGTCGACAAGTTGTCGGGGGCCGCTCACCGGCTCCAGGGCGACCGGATCGAAGCCTTCTCGTATCTGGTTGCGGGACTCGTCACCGGGGGTCAGGTCACCGTGTACGGGTGCAGTCAGGATCGACTGGTCACCGCCATCTCCACCCTGTCCGGGATGGGAGCCGAGTTCGACATCACCGACACCTCGGTCTCGGCCCGGGCTGACAAGCTGGTGCCGGCCGCGGTCGAGACCGACACCCATCCCGGGTTCATGACTGACTGGCAGTCGCCCATGGTTGCCCTGTTCACCCGGTGTGAAGGCTTGTCGGTGATGTACGAGACGGTCTACGAGAACCGCTTCACCTATGTCCCAGCACTGAACAAGATGGGGGCCCAGATCGAGACCTACAACACCCCACTCGGTAGCATCGCTGGTCGCTTCGTCGGCTCTCCCACCCCGTGCTCGGTCATCGTCCGGGGCGGTACTCCATTGAAGGGAACCGAGGTGGTCGTACCCGACATCCGGGGTGGGTTCGCCTACGTACTCGCCGCCGCCTCAGCCGAAGGCACGACGACCATCACCGGCACCCACCATCTCGATCGTGGTTACAACCGTCCAATCGAGAACTTCAAGAGCCTCGGCCTCGACATCGAACGAGTCCAGGTACCGAAGCCGGCCGATCTGGTCTGATCTGGCTCCGCCGGGTCAGCGGAGCTGATCCGGGCTGAGGGCGAACAGGTCGTCGGCACCAGCCGTGACAACCGCCTCGAGTCCGACGACGGTAGGCACGATCTGCTCGCCGAAGAAGCGAGCCGAGACAACCTTGGCCCGATGGAACCCATCGGGGCCGTTGGCCATATCGTCACCGGCCTCAACCGCCGCCAACCCGAGGCGCCCCATGAGGCCGCCACAAACCACGGTGCCCAGCAGGCGCAGGTAGGGGCTCGAGCCACCGAGGGCTTGGTTCGGATCGGCGACGCCGTTGGCGATGAGCCACTCGGTGGCCCGCCGAGCGGCGCCAACGGCAATCTCCAGCTGACGGCCAAAACCGGCGAGCTCGTCACGGGCCGATAGCTCACCGGCAATGGCGTCAATCATGTCGAGCTGGTCGGCGATGACGCCCCCACCCCTCATCGGCAACTTGCGTCCGACCAGATCAGCAGCCTGGATACCGTTCGTGCCCTCGTAGATGGGGGCGATGCGAGCATCGCGATAGTGCTGGGCGATCCCGGTTTCCTCGACATATCCCATCCCCCCGTGGATCTGCACCGCCAGAGACGTCAACTCCGAACCGAGGTCGGTGCAGAGACTCTTGGACAATGGGATGTACAGCTCGGCCAGCTCCTTGGCCCGATCCCCCTCCTCTGTGCCGGCCAGGATGGTCGAGCGGTCGAGGGCGGCCGCGTTGGCATAGATCAGGCAACGCATGGCGTCGATCCAGGACCTCTCGGTCATCAGCATCCGACGAACATCGGCGTGGTCGATGATGGGGCTCGATGTGCCCCGTTCAGCCCCGACAGCTGTGCCCTGGAGACGCTCCTCGGCATAGCTGAGGGCCTGCTGGTAGGACCGCTCGGCCAGCGCCAAGCCTTGGAGCCCGACTGACAGGCGAGCATTGTTCATCATGGTGAACATGTTGCGCATCCCGTCGCCCTCCTCGCCGATGAGCCAGCCGATGGCGCCCCCGTTTTCGCCATAGCTCAGCACACAGGTGGGGCTGGCATGGATCCCCAGCTTGTGCTCGATCGACACACAGGTCACATCGTTGCGCTCACCCAAGGAGCCGTCATCACCGACCAGATACTTGGGGACGAGGAACATGGAAATACCCCTGGTCCCGGGGGGTGAGCCAGGGGTTCGGGCCAACACCAGATGGATGATGTTGTCGGTCAGGTCGTGCTCTCCGTATGTGATGAATATCTTCTGCCCGGCGATCTGGTAGGAGCCGTCGCCGACCGGTTCAGCCTTGGCTGTCAACGCCCCAACGTCAGACCCGGCTTGGGGCTCGGTGAGGTTCATGGTCCCCGTCCACTCACCGGTCAGCATCTTGGGCAGGTAGGTATCCTTCTGGTCGGCGGATCCGTGATGCTGGATGGCATCGATGGCACCCTGCGTCAACAATGGGCACAGCGAAAACGCCAAGCTCGAGCTGGTCAAGAGCTCCTGGATGACGATGGCCACCGTCCACGGAAAACCTCCTCCCCCATAGGTCGGATCGAAGGGGATGGCGCCGAAACCGGTGGCCACATACTGGTCGTAGGCCTGCTTGAAGCCCTCGGCCGTAGTCACCGTTGCGTCGGCGTTGCGAACCGCCCCCTGCTCGTCGCCGGTTCGGTTGATGGGGGCCACGACCTCGGCCATGAACCGACCGATCTCACTGAGGACCTGGTCAACAAGCTCTCGGTCGATGTCGGTAAAGTCGGGGGCGTCGAGCAACCCGGGAAGATCTGCTATCACGTCGAGCACGAAAGAAATGTCGACAAGAGGTGGAACGTAGGTGTCCATTGGTCTGATGCCCTCCGGCTAGTTGGACGACGTAGCAACATTTGATCAGATCTGGCCCAGGGCTGCGAGGTTGCAGCTCCCGCAGTGACCAGTTGGGGCGGGACGGTGCCGCCGTCTGGGCACCCCCTTCAGGCCAACAAGTACAATTCGGGCATGTCATCTCAGCGACTGGCCAACTTCTCATTCGTTCCTGGCCCGGATCCCCTTTTCGTCACCGGAGGGGAGGGTAGCTATTTCTTCACCGACGATGGGCGCCGCATCCTCGACGCCGCGGGCGGGGCGGTCGTGGTCAACATAGGCCATGGCCGTCCCGAACCAGCCGAGGCTGCGGCTGAGGTCCTGCATCAGGCCGCCTACACGGTCCCCGTGTGGGCCACCGAGGCCCGCTTGCGGCTCATCGAGAGATTGCAGGAATCCTGGCTACCAGCCGGGTTGACCCGCTGCCTGTTCGTTTCTGGGGGCACGGAGTCAGTGGAAACGGCCCTGAGGGTCGCTCGCCAGTATCACAGCACCCGCGGTGACCTCGACCGCTGGAAGATCATCGGCCGCTCCATCAGCTACCACGGGGCATCGC
>JAAETV010000325.1 GCA_024227975.1 Actinomycetes bacterium | reverse complement strand
GTCAAGGTCCTACGGGTGTTGTTGCTTGGTGGCTGATCTCCTAGTCTTCTGGCGTGTGTACTCTGGTGGTTGAGTTGTTCGGCGAATTGGTCGGGTAGGAATGAACGAGACGCCTCGCGTATTGTTGGTTGACCTCAACAACTTCGCCCGCTATCCGACTCTGGCGATTGGCTATCTTTCTGCGATCTTGCGCAAGGGGTTGTTCGAGGTTGACGTGTATTCGCCGCTGTCGACTGGCATCGCCGGTGTCGTGCGAGAGCCACGGGCGAGAGCTTGGGATCTCTGGCTTGATCGCCTCAAACATTGGTCCGGGACTTCCCATAACCAGCATGTGCGGCGGACCCGAAGTTGGCTTGCCCACACTTCGCTTCACGCGCCGAGCCTGCAACGACAGTCGGACCGTGTAGCCGACAGCATCCGAGACGCACTCGATAGTGGGTCATACGACGCTGTGCTCGTGTCCACGTACCTGATGCACTATGACCTCTGTCGTAGTCTTGGCGGCATATGCGACAGTCGTGAGATTCCCTACTTGATCGGTGGCCCGTACTTCGCTCAGCCCGAGGTCCGGGAAGAGTGGTTGGGCATTCCCGGCCTCAGCGGCTTGGTCGGTGGTGAGGTGGAATTCGAACTCTGCGAGATCGTGCAAGCTGCGACTAGGCGAGCATCACTCGACTCGTTCCATGGCGTATGGACACACGATCCACACAAGCCGAACGCGGCCCCGCTGCACAATCTCGACGACGTTCCCTTTCCCGACTTCAGCGACTTTCCTTGGAGCAAGTACCCGAACCGTATTCTTCCTCTTGCGGCAGGGCGCGGCTGCAGTTGGGGAGGATGTACGTTCTGTGGCGATGTAACCGGAACGGTGGGGCGTCGCTATCGGTCTCGCAGCGCCGAGAACGTCCTGGCCGAGATGGAGTACCAGTCTCAGCGGTTCGGGACGAGCTCATTTGTGTTCACCGACCCAAAGTTGAATTCAAACCTCACCGTCTGGGACGCGCTCCTCGGCGAGCTACCAACTCGCCTCCCCGGTGCCAGCTGGATCGGAGCCGTTCACATCGATGCCAATCGTCCTAACGGCCTCAGTCGAAGTGAACTCCGATGTGCCCGCAAGGCCGGCATGGTCCGCCTGACCACCGGCCTGGAATCAGGCAGCCAGCGAGTCTTGGACCTGATGAAGAAAGGCGTCCAGCTCGAGGCGTCGGCAGAGACAATCGATAGCGCTGCCGCCGAGGACATCAGTGTCCGTGTAACGATGATCGTTGGCTATCCGGGCGAACGAACGGAGGACGTCCTACGGACAGCTGAGTTCCTTGAAAGACACTCGAACGCGATCGAACGCGTTGCCTTGAACCGGTTCCACATCATCACTGGGACCAGGATTCATCGCTCGATAGAGGATCAGCCCGAGAACTACCCGGCAATAACTCGTCGGTCACCAAACCATCGCCTCGCCATAGTCGACCATGACCTCACAGTTCCCGATAGCGCCGAGTACCGCAAAGCGGTCGACCGTGCTCTCTTAGTGACTCACAGAATCAATCGACGGCCGCTACGACCACATGCGAAGACCTTCGAAGGCGTCATGTAGATCCTCGTGATCTATCCGCAGCGTCTACCCGAGGCCAGCCGCCAAGGACGCAAGCCACCGATCCCAGGAACCACGAGAACCCTCCGCGTCGAGCTCGTCGACCTGCCTAGTGAATCCATGTTTCACGTCCTCGACGCATCGAGTGAGGTCGGCGCGGTCCGTCCCCGACCTCCGTTCGTCGCTCCGCTGGGCGGGTAGCTGACGGCCATGTTGGTAGTTGCTATGGTTGACAGTATGCTGTCGTATTGGTAATATGCTGTCAATCTATTGAGGAGAGAGACATGGTGCAAGAAACCATCCACGTAGCCATCTACGACACCTGGGCCGACTGGGAGGCAGGATACGCCATTGCTCATCTGGCGTCGGGAGACTGGCAGCCCGAGGGGCGACGCTATCGCATCGTGACTGTGGCAGAATCGCGCAAACCGATCACCACCAAGGGTGGGATCACACTCACGCCGGACATCACGATCGACGCACTCGATCCCAACGAGAGCGCCATGCTCATAATGGCGGGGGCGGACAGTTGGCTCACGGGCGCCAACATGGCTTTTGTCGAAGCTGCGGGCAAGTTCCTGAAAGCAGAAATTCCGGTGGCTGCTATTTGCGGTGCCACCATTGGTCTCGCCCGCGGGGGTCTCCTGAACGATGTCAATCACACGTCAAACGCTCCCCAGGTACTCGAATCCCCCGCATATACGGGCCACGACCGCTACCAACACGAGCTGGCCGTACGCGACGGCAACCTCATCACCGCGAGCTCCGTCGGCCCAGTCGAGTTTGCAAGGGCCATTTTCGACGCTCTCGAGTTCTACCCCGAGCACACCACCGACAACTGGTACCTGATGTACGGCAAGAAGGATGCGGCAGGGTTCTTCGGACTGATGGAAGACGCGTCGCATGCCGGATGAGTCAGAACTCGGAGGCGAATTCACCCTCGCGATCTTCAAGCTCAACGGACAGATGTTGGCCGCCGGCGAAAAGCTCGCTCGCCCCGCCGGGATCACAGTGGCGTGGTGGCAAGTACTCGGGGCTGT
>JAAETV010000324.1 GCA_024227975.1 Actinomycetes bacterium | reverse complement strand
GTGCCGGACCAGCGTGCCGTCGCCAGTCGAGGCCGGACATTGTCGATCGGTCTACCAGCGCCCCGAGAGCCGGCTCCGGCTCCTCCGATCGATTCCGGGATTGCCGGTTCTGGGCCGAGCGATCGGCCGAGCACCAAGTTGTTACGATCGGCACCAGGGAGCACCAGTCCATGAACAAAGTTCCGCAGTATCTCTCGATCATCACCTTGGGTATAACGTGCGCCGAGCGCCCTGGCGAGGGTGCGCCGCTTCGACACGAGTCGTGGTGTCTCCTCGAACTAGGCGGCCAGTTGAGCGAAGTCCCGAAGACCGAACGAGTGCTCACCGAGTTTCGGCCGACCTGCTGGAAACAGCTCCGGAGCTAGCCCTAGCCCAAACGCAACGATATACAGCTGGCCGCCGACGACGTACCCGATCGACTGCTTCGGCGAGATCGGTCCCGAGGAATCTTGCCTGGTACGTAGCCAGTGAACGACAGCGAGGACCGGCCAGACCACCAGGCCTAGCGGAACCATGACCCAGACCAAGAAGCCACTGACGACGAACAGTGCCAGTGCCCGGACACAAACCCAGCCGGCCCGAGCCCACTTTCGCCACAAGGGGACTTCCCCGGTCTCACCACCCACCCAATAATCGTGCCGTAACAGGGAAACGGGCACAACACCAACGTCGATCTCGGACGCTTCGAGCGGACCGAAACGAGAATGCTCACGATGGTCTGAGCGTTACCGGCTCAGATCGCCACGTTCAGTGGCACTGGCCGCCGAGGCCCGGCGTACCAGCGCACCGAAGAAGTGCCGGACCCGGACGCCTCCACGAGGGCGCGATCCGTGATTGTGTAGCGGACCGGGTTTGAGTCGACCCGAGCGACTTCGGCCGGTTCTGTGGCGCGGCGTTCGGGGTGCGTGCCCGCGATCTCCGAGTGGGTGAGGGGCCGTTCTCGGAGACGACGTCTCCGATCAGATATGAGGATCCCGGACGGGTGGTCCCGACGAGTTCGTGCGCAGCATGTGTGCCCCGGAGCAGCGCGTCCATCACGGGCAAGGGGCTCGTCCGTCATGCGGCGACTGGACAGCTTGCCGCGCTCAGACCTCAGCATCCTCTTGCCGCGACTGGGAGCGTCGCCAGTCCGGGACATTGGTCGGGCCTCCTGGTCCCGGTGAGGCTCACGACTCGACCATTACCACGATCGGTGGACCCTCGATCGGCATCGACGTCTGGGGTTCCGTGTGCAGGTCGACGTCGTCGCCCGGTGAGCCGGCGTCGATGGTGGTCTTGGCCGGAGTGACCACCACTAGCAGGCACGGCAGGACTAGCAGGGCCACGAGCGCGGAGAGTGCGATCATCACGGCCATCAGCTCACCGAAGCTGGCGAAGATGGGAGCGGGGGCTGCGGTCATGACACCGAAACCCACGATCGACGTGAAGGCCGACACGGCTAGAGCCGAGCCGGTACCCTCACCTGCCCGTCGGACCGCCGTCATCCGATCGAACCCCGCTGTCAACTCCTCTCGAAACCGAACGCTGAAGTGGGTGCAGAAGTCGATGCCGACCCCTACCGCGATGGCTGCGATGGTGGCCGTCACGACGTTGATGGTGAAGCCTCTGAGCCACATGTAACCCCAGACCCCGAACACGACCAGGAGAATGGGCAGGATCGTCACAGTCGAATACCGGACCGACCGAAGGACGAGACCAACGATGACTACGGTCAGGATCAACGCGATCGGCAGCGAGACCATCATCGCGTCAGTGAAGGCGGCCAGGCTGTCCTGGCTGGCGATCACATCGCCGGACACGCTCACGATCTTGACCACCGGGCCGAGTTCGCCGGCCAGCCGGGTCGCCTCCTCCT
>JAAETV010000323.1 GCA_024227975.1 Actinomycetes bacterium | reverse complement strand
GAGCTTCGGGCTCTCATGTTCTCCCTGACGGGCTCGCTCGGGATCAGGACCGAGCAGGTAGCCAAACATGTCCTTGATCGCTCGACCAGAACCGTCGAGGTACGAGGCCACCGGGTCGCCATCAAGGACGGCCCATACGGATCGAAGCCAGAATACGATGATCTGGCCATCGCCAGTGAGGCCACCGGGGTACCGATCAGACAGCTGGCAGCTGAGGCGTTGGGGGCCGAATCCGATGCCTCTATGTGACTTCTGGCTCATTACCCGCCACAATTGTTCGGATGGCAACCGTTAGCAGCGTGGACACCGACGTGCGACGCCGTGTCGGGCGTGCATGGCGGCAGATCCGCCGGGGAGCGAGCGCGATCCGAGTAAAGGATCTGTTCTACGGCACCGGTGACGACACTCTCGATCTGGCTCTGGCCGATGCCTTGGCTGTGGTGTGTCAGCAAGGTTCACTGCGTATGGGCGAGCTAGCCGAAGCCCTCCAGATCACCCCGGCCTCGACAACGAGGGCTGTCAGCTGCTTGGCCGACAAGGGGTATGTCGAGCGAGTCAAGGCCGCCGACGATCATCGTTCGATCCTGGTCTCCCCGACCGAAGCGGGGCAAGCCCGTTTCGAGGTATTCAACGCCAAGATCCAGGGTGGGCTCGAGGAGATCCTCGAAGAGTTCACCCCCGAAGAGCAGGTCCAACTGGCCGAGTATCTCGAACGATACGTACAGTCAGTCGACCGGTTCGTGGCTCATCACGCACCGAACCACCAGTAGGTGCGGCCTGGTGGCCGCCTGGATTTGGCCTATTGGCCAGACATCCCAACGACCCATGGAAGCTAGGCACCCATGAAGGCAGCGGTCCTCAACAGCATTCCCGGCCAACTCGATATCGAGGAGATCTTGATCGATTCCCCCGGCCCGAGAGAGGTTCTGATCCGTACTTCGGCCGCCGGGCTCTGCCACAGCGACCTCCACTTCATGGAGGGCAACTACCCGTACCCTTGCCCTGCGGTCCTGGGCCATGAGTCGGCCGGGATAGTGACAGAGGTCGGCTCCGATGTGAACTATGTCGCTCCCGGGGATCATGTCATAACCTGCCTGTCGGCCTTTTGTGGATATTGCGAGCAGTGCATCAGCGGCCACCTCACACTCTGCGAGAACAAAGCAACCGAACTGGTCCGCAAGCCTGGTCAGCCACCACGGCTGTCACGCCCCGACGGTGAGGCCGTCAACTCCTTCCTCCACCTCTCGTCGTTTGCCGAGCAGATGCTGGTCCATGAGCATGCCCTGGTGAAGATCGACGAGGAGATGCCACTCGACAAAGCCGCCCTGATCGGATGCGGAGTAACGACCGGGTTGGGGGCCGTGTTCCGCACGGCCAAGGTCGAACCGGGATCCACCGTCGCCGTCATCGGCTGTGGAGGCATCGGGCTATCTGCCATCCAGGGAGCCCGCATCGCCGGGGCCAACAGGGTCATTGCCGTCGACATGGTCTCTTCCAAGCTCGAATTGGCTCAGACCCTCGGCGCCACCCATGTGATCAACGCCGGTGAGGGTGATCCGGTCGAGCAGGTCAGGGAGATAACCAATGGGCTCGGGGTCCACAACAGCTTCGAGGCTGTCGGCATGAAGACGACGGCCGAGCAGTCGTTCAAGATGTTGCGGGGCGGGGGCCAGGCCACCGTCATCGGGATGATCCCCGTCGGGACCACGGTCGAAATCCACGGGCCAGAGCTCATCTCGGAGAAGACATTGACCGGGTCGAACATGGGCTCCAACCAGTTCCGGACCGACATGCCCCGCTTCGTCGACATGTACCTCGACGGGCGCCTGCTACTAGACGAGATGGTGTCGAAGACCATCACCCTCGACGAGATCAATGACGGATTCGAGGAGATGAAGACGGGCACCATAGCCCGCAGCGTCATCGCCTTTGACTGAGTTTCACCCCACCCAACGATCAGCACTCCGGCACGGCTGCTGTGCTCGTCGGTCCGTCCACGCATCACTACCGACAGGTGACGACCTCACGGGCAGTGGAAGCGGACGAGCCCGGGCCCGGCCTCCGGACCGAGAACCGTGTCGGCTATCTGACGGGCGGGCTACCCGGGAGTGATCTACCGACTTCGGTAGCACGCATGAGCGTCGCTCCCCTACCCGACCACGCTCAGACGCAGGGTTGACGCACCCGCGATACGGCCGTACAATGGCCGTACACATTAGGTGAGGTGCCAGTCATGGCTACGGGAACGAGACGAACTCGAAGTGAGCGCATCGAAGTGCGCACGACACCCGAGGACCGAGCTCTGATCGATCGAGCAGTCGCAGCTGCAGACACGGACCTAACCAGCTTCGTGGTGGCCAACCTGACCGCTGCCGCCCAGCGGGTGCTTGCCGATCGCCGTGAATTCCCACTTGACGCTGCTGCTCGAGCAACGTGGGAGGCCGTCAACGAGCAACCCCCTCGAGATCTCACCGGGCTGCGGTCGCTCATGGATCGGCCCTCACCGTTCGTCGACGGGTGACCCCCAGCTACCTCCGACCTCGACTCCTAGCGGCCGACGACATCCTCGATGGATTCGAGTGCCGTTCACCAGAACAGACCGAGTGGCTGGCTCACCACGCCCGCCGAGCCAACGCCACAGGCACGGCCAAGGTTCTCGTGGTGACCGAGCAGGATGCTCGTGAGGTAGTGGCCTACTACGCCTGGGCGATGGCCAGCATCACGGTCGACGCTGCCCCCGCGCGACTCCGCAAAGGGGCTGGCCGCTACCCCCAACCCGTCACCCTTCTCGCCCGTCTCGGCGTCGACATCGCCCATGAACGCCGAGGCCTCGGCGCGGCGCTACTCAAGGACGTCATCGGCCGAGTGGCCGAGCTCGGGACGACGATTGGGTGTCGCGGTCTGCTGATCCACGCCGAGACCGAGGCCGCCCGGGACTTCTATCTTCACCTCATCGCCGAGTTCGAACCGTCGCCCACTGATCCGCTCCACCTCGTGCTGCTGATGAAAGATGTCCACCACACACTTCGAGCGAGCGGCCTGACATGAACCGGTCAAACGACGCGAAACTCGCCGGGACCGTCACCGAGGCCTTCAACCCCCATCTTCGGCCACCCCGCTTGGCTGGCGGCACAGGGACACGGCTCGCGGGTTGGCGCGGTTGGTCGGCCTGTGAACGAGTTGCCAGTCGGGCGCCCATCGCCTTGACCACACGGGCTGGGTCGTTCTATACGGGACGGCTTCTTCAGGATCCGGCGGTAGCAGCTGCAGGGAGTGCGGCATCACGCTCAGCGCTGGCGGAGGCTGGACCATGCGTCGGACGCAGACCGGGCCAGCCTCCCTCGAAGATGCCGTAGACGGTGATGGCAGCGGTAGCCACAATGCCCATGATCATGATCGTCGGCCTCAACCCGATCAGTTCGGCCAGGCCCCCGAGGGGAAGAGCCGCTATCCCGAAGCCGGCGAACGAGAGCTGCATCAGGGACTGAACCCGTCCATGGTGAGCATCATCCGTCATGGCCATGGCCAGGGTGTTCGATAGCGACTGATAGGTGGTGGTTGCGCCACCGATGAAGAAGATCACGCCGAAGGCCATCCAGAACGAGCCGGAAACTCCGACTCCGATCACACCGAGCCCGAACCCAAGCCCAGCCACCGTCATCATCACCTTGGCCCAGACCGAATCAGCCCTGGCCGCCAACGGCACCGAAACCAGAACCGCACCCAGGGCGCCAGCAGAGCTGATGACTCCGACCCAGCTGTCACCGAGCCCGTACTCACCCTTGATCAGGGCGGGGATGAAGGCGACATAGTTGAACCCGAACATGATCACGAAGAATGAGCTGATCACCAGACGTCGCAGGGGAGGGCGAGCCCACACATAGCGGACACCAGCGGCGATCTCGGCCAGTGGCCTCGCCCGCTCGACCTCGGGGGTTCTGGCTGGGCCGGCCGTCACCGCCTGGGGGGACAGTGCCAGTCGAGGGGGAGAGGCTGCGGCCTCGGGCTTTGGCAACCGTAGGAGGTAGATGAAGCTGACGGACGAACAGACAGCGGCAATCAGGTAGGCACCGCCGATCCCGATGAAGGCCACCCCAGCCAGAACCCCGGCCAGGGCAGGGGCGAACACCCGCGTTCCGTTCATGCTCAACAAGGAGAGGGTGATGGCGTTGCCAAGGTGTTCTCGACCAACGATCTCGGCCGCTATGGCGACCCGAGCCGGCCCGAAGAACCCGAACGAGGCACCCTGGACGACACCAGCAATCAGCAACATCCAGAACTGGACGACACCGGTGATGACGGCAAACCCCATCACGACAGCAACCACCATGAGGGCTGTCTGGCTGCCGATCAGCACGGCTCGTTTCGACAACCGATCACTGGCCACACCGCCGAGGGGGGTCGAGACGAGCATGGCAAGCCCGAAGCCGAGGTAGACCAGACCGAGGGCACCCTCGCGCTCGGTCAGATCCCAGGCCAGGATGCCGCGCAAGAGGAACTGCATCTGGACCGAGATGAAGGAGAAGAGGCCAGCCAACCACAGGGTCGGGTATCCCTCGGCCTTGAATGACGAGAAGGCACCCCTATTCGTCGTCACTACTGATCGGCGCATGGTTAGAGAGTCTAACTGTTAGAGGTTCAAAGCGTCAGATCGAACATCGGTACGCTCACCTCTCTCCTTGACACTCGGCCCGCTCGGTGATCTCGGGCTCCGGTGAGGTGCTGGCGGACCAGATTCCTTACAGTCGCGACCATGTCTTTGCGATATGGCCGTCCGATGGTGGTCAGCCCCGGGCCTTCGATAATCCCGGATCGGGTGCTGACCGCGATGTCGAAGCCGATGCCGAACATGTACCGAGGCGAGATCGTCGAGATCTCCAACCAGGTCTTCTCCCGGCTGGGGGAGTTGGCCAGGACCGAGAGCCAACCCTTCGTCGTGATAGGCAATGGTCACGCGGCCTGGCAGATGGCCGTGTCCAATACCTTGTCCCGAGGCGACAAGGTATTGGCCATCGAGACCGGACGCTTCGCCGTGGCCTGGGCCAACCTGGCCGCTGTCTCCGGTGTCGAGGTCGAGGTCCTCAACAGCGACGATCGATGCCCAGCCGACACTGAAGCTCTCAGGGCCCGACTGGAAGCCGACGTGGACCATGAGCTGAAGGCCGTCCTGATTGCCCAGACCGACACCGCCACCTCGATCCGCAACGACATCCAGGCTGTGCGGGCCGCTATCGACGCCACGGACCATCCCGCCCTGTTCATGGTCGACTGCATCGCTTCTCTTGGCTGTGACCGCTACGAAATGGATGCCTGGGGAGCAGACGTGACCGTCGCCGCCTGCCAAAAAGGCCTCATGGTCCCGCCAGGTATTGCCTTCGTGTGGGCCAACGACAAGGCGCTTGTGGCCTATGAGACCGCCGATCTGCGAAATGGCTACTTCGACTGGGGGGCCCGCATCAACCCGGATGCCCACTATCTCCTCTACTGCGGCACCCTGCCCATCCCCCATCTCAACGGCCTGGTGGAGGCCCTGGCCATGATCGACGAGGAGGGTGGGATAGACGCCGTGTGGGCTCGCCACGAGGTGCTGGCGGGAGCCGTCCACGCTGCGGTTGACGCCTGGTCGACTCCGGAAGGGATCGGATTCCAGATCCCGACTCCCGAGTATCGGTCGAATGCGGTAACCACCGTTCTCACCGGCTCGCTCTCCTCGTCGCTACTGGCAGATGTGTGCGAGCGGGAGATGGGTCTGATCCTGGGACTTGGAATAGGTGGCTTCGAGGGGCAGGCCTTTCGCATCGGCCACATGGGCCACCTCAACCCGCCGATGATCCTGGGCACCCTCGGTACAATCGAGGCCGGGCTCACCTCGCTTGGCATGCCTCTTGGGGGCTCGGGGGTCGCCGCCGCCGCCAACCACATCGCCAAGGCCCTGAGCATCTGACGTATCTTGTCGAGCAGTGGTGTACAGCTCAGACCTCGTCGAGGCCAAGCGGGACCATCACCGACACCCTCGTGCCATGACCCAACTCGCTCTCGATGGTGATGGAGCCGCCATGGGCCTCAACGAGGTTACGCGTGATCGTGAGCCCGAGGCCGGTGCCGTCTGATTCCGAACCCTTGTGGAAGCGATCGAACACCCGGTCCAACTCCTCGTCTCGGATACCGCGCCCAGTATCGACGACGTCGATGACGGCATGCTGCTTGCCATCGATCTCACGACCGTCGACAGATACGACCACGCGGTCTCCGGGGTCGGTGGCTCGCAACCCGTTGGCAACCAGATTGGCCACGACCTCACGGACACGAACCGAGTCGACGTTGGCTTCGGTGGAGCGCAGATCATCGTCAGCTACCTCCACCACCAGGGCCACACCGGCCTCGACCGCTTCGGCCCTGAACCGATCAACCGTGTCGCCAATCAATCTGACGAGATCAGTCGGTTCCCGATGGATCTCCAACCGACCGGCCTCTGCCGTGCTCAGGGTTCGGAGATCGTCGAGCAGACGTTCCATGACACCGACATCTGTCAGCAACTGATGGACCCGGCCGTCGTCGAGTTGGCGGACACCGTCGACCATGGCCTCCAGTTCGCCGCGGATGATCGTGAGTGGGGTTCGTAGCTCGTGACCAACCTCAGCGAGGAGCTGACGCCGTTGATCGTCCGCCGTTTCGAGCCGGCCGGCCATCCGGTTGAACGACTCAACGACCTCTCGTATCGGGCCCGAAGGTATTGGCTTGACTCG
>JAAETV010000322.1 GCA_024227975.1 Actinomycetes bacterium | reverse complement strand
TGATCAGTAGGCGCCGCGGCTCTTGATCACGGCTGGAACAGTGCGGGCCATGATGGCCAGGTCGACGACGAACGACCAGTTGTCGACATAGTAGAGATCGAGCCGGGTGTACTCCTCGAAGGTGGTCGAGCTACGGCCCGACACCTGCCACATCCCGGTGATCCCGGGCTTGACTCGAAGGCGGGTGTAGAGCTCCTCGCTCCAGTCGACCATCTCTGAGCGGAGAGCCGGCCTCGGCCCAACCAGGCTCATCTCATCGCGAATCACGTTCCACAACTGGGGTAGCTCATCGAGCGAGGTCTTACGTAGGAAGGAACCGATCCTGGTCACCCTGGGATCCTGCTTCATCTTGAACAGGGGGCCGGCCCCCTCGTCGGTGGTCTCCAACTCAGCCAGCATGTCCTCTGCTCCAACCACCATGGTGCGGAACTTCAGCATCATGAACGGCTCACCCTCCTTGCCGACCCGCTCCTGTCGGAACAGGATCGGGCCCGAGGATCCCAGCCTGACCAGCAAGGCCAGGGCCACCATGACCGGGCTCAGGCAGATCAGAGCTGAGCTGGCCACCGTGACGTCGAACAGCCGTTTGGCCGCTGCTCGCCAGCCGTGGCGGCTCCGAGGTTCGATGTAGACGACGGGGAACCGGCCGAGGGGTCTCACTGTGAGACGGTCGAATGAGATATCGGCTAGCGTTGAGCTCAGCTCGACATGAATGCCAGCCTCGACCAGATCCCGGATCAAACGGTTGGATGACTGTACGTCGATGGCGGTGGCCGCAACGACCACACCATGGGCATTGTTCTGACGGGCGGAGGCCAAGACGAGCGTCGTCAACTGCCGAGGGTCGGCTGCCAATGCCGGATCAATGGTGGCGACCACCGAGTAGCCGAGCCTCGGCTCTGCTTCCAACATGGCGGCGAATCCCAAGCTCTCGGCATTGTCGCCGATCATGAGAACCCGGCGCGATAGCCGGCCGGACAGACGACGACTGTCGAACCATCGGCGCATGATCTCACGGTCGATGGCGAGCAGGGCCACGGTTGACATCGTGCCGAGGATCAACCAGATCCGGTCGAGGCTGAGCTCGAAGATGAAGCTGACCAGGACGAGGGTGGCGGCCGAACGCACACCTGCGTTCACGATGCGCCGGATCTCATCGGTCCTACGCGTAATGAATCTCGACTGGTAGAGGCGGGCCTGGCCCAGCCAGACGGCATAGGCCGCACTCATCAGAGCAATGGCCCAGAAGTGGTCCTTACCTGGAGTGTGAATAGCCGACGAGACAACAAGCCCCATCAGAATCGCGATGACATCGAGGACCACGAGCCCGGACCGCGCCCGCGGGGCGCCCGACTGGCCAAGCTCTCCTCTTACTCGATGCGACCGCCCGAGGCTGGTCTCGGTCACTGCCACGTGGGTGATCCCTTGCACACTGGGTTGGCGCTGATGCCATCGTCAGCGATCAGCCATAGAAGTGATCGGGCGAAACCGAGGTGGGCTTGAGGCCCAGTTCACCAGCGCTGCAAGGTCTCGACCAGGAGCCGGACCCCGAATCCGGTCGCCCCCTTCACATAGATACCCTTTTCGGCATCGGTCATGGCCGACATTCCGAGATCGATGTGGGCCCACGGGATCTCGCCAACGAACTCCTTGAGAAAGAGGCCGGCGACCAGGGCACCCCCAAAGGGGCCAGAACCGATGTTCTTGAGATCAGCGATGGTTGAATCGAGTTGGGACCGGTACTCCTCTGGGAGAGGTAGCCTCCAGATCTTCTCTCCAGTCCAGCTGGAGGCGTCGAGTAGACGGCCAGCCAGATCATCGTCGGTCGCCATCAGGGCCGCATAGCTCGCTCCCAGGGCAGCCGAGGCCGACCCGGTGAGCGTTGCGATATCGATGATGGCGTCGACGTTTGACTCGGCGGCCACAGATAGAGCGTCGGCCAGTACCAGGCGCCCCTCCGCATCGGTGTTGAGCACCTCGACCGTCTTGCCATTACGGGCCGTGAACACATCCCCCGGCCGCTGAGCGTTTCCGCCAGTCATGTTGTCGGTGAGCGGGATATAGCCGTCAACCGCCACCTGAACACCAGCGGAGCCCAACACCGTCATGGCGGCCAGGACAATGGCACCCCCTGACATATCGACCTTCATCGTTGCCATGCCAGCCGAGTTCTTCAGCGAGAGTCCGCCGGAGTCGAAGGTGATTCCTTTACCAACGAGGGCGACCCTGCCCTTGGCCTTCTTGGCCGGGGTGTATGACATCTTGAGGAATCGGGGTGGGTTCTCAGACCCCTGGTTGACGGCCAGTAGCCCACCGAGCTTCTCGCGGGTGATTCGCCGCTCATCCCAGACTGAGACCTTGAACCCAGAGGCCGTTCCCAGCTCCTTGGCTTTGGCCGCGAAAGCCGCTGGGGTCAGTGACCCTCCTGGCTCATTGCTCAGATCGCGGGCGAGCATCACGGCGTCCGATAGCTCAGCGGCGCGTTCAGCCGCCGCTTTGACGCCCCGCCCCTTGGCCAACACTGCCACTCGACGCAAGGTTGGTTTCGGGCCCGACTTGTAGCCGGTGTAGCGGTAAGTGGCGAGCTTGATGCCCTCGACAACGGCGGCGATGGCTCCGTCCCGGTCGTCTTCGTCGACCTGGGCCACCAACGACGTCGCCACCGTCTCATGTTTGGAGACTGATCGGGCTAGGGCGGCGGCCGCCGTCCGCAGAACCGTGGGTGAGACGTCCTTCCGGGGTCCAATGCCCACCAGGATCTGGGAGCGGTTCGATGACCGGGGGGCAGGCATCGCCAACGTCTGGCCGGCCTTGCCCTCGAATCCTTGGTTGGCGGCATACTGGCCGACGTCGGCTGGGAGGTCTCCCAGCTCATCGGCGGCGACCGGGAGGTCAAAGGCGGTGGCCGATCGCGGCACGGCTGTAGATGTCGAAACGGTTGGCATGGCGAACAACTGTATTCGGCCGCAAACCCTACGGCATCTCGGGGTGTTCGAGGGGTGTTCCAGGCCTCGGCTCGGGTCAGGTCGGATTGGGCAGAGACTGAACCAGATCGGCAACGGGAGCAAACAGATCGCCCCGTTCCTCTACCCGCTTCACTACGTCTGCTGCTTCGAAAGTGAGGGGCTCACCAGTGGCACCGGAGGCAACTTCCTCCCAATCGATTGGGGCCGAGACCGTTGGCCGATTCCTGGCTCGCAGGGAGTAGACGGCGATCGTCGTCTTGTGGAGTGAGTTCTGCGACCAGTCGATGAATACCTTTCCCGGCCTGAGGGCACTGGCCATCTCGACCAGGATCTGATCAGGATGGTTGCGAGCGAGCAACTGGCCGACAGCGAGAGCAAAACTCGATGCATGGCTGTGGGTGCTGTCTGAGTTGAGGGGGACATACACCTGGAGGCCCTTCGATCCAGAGGTCTTTGGGAACCCAACCAGATCGACCGAGGCCAGGATCTCGCGCAGTTCGAGGGCAACCACACAACACTCGGTCATCCCCGCCGGTGGGCCAGGGTCGAGATCGAAGACCATGATCGTAGGGTTGTCGAGGTCGACGGCGCGGGCCATGGGGGCATGGAGCTCCAGCGCTGCCAGGTTGGCCGTCCACACCAGGGCCGCCACCTCCTCCAGGCGGCAGTAGTGAAGGCCGCCGTCACGTTCACCAGGCCCGATAGAGGTCTCGAGCCAGGAGGGCCGGTGCGAGGGGCACTGCTTGTTGAAGAACGACGGGCCGTCCACCCCGTCGGGCCAACGACGCAACGTCATGCAGCGGCCGGTCACGTGGGGCAGCATCACCGGTGCTATCCGGGCGTAGTAGTCGACTACCTGAGCCTTGGTGAAGCCGACCTCGGGGTACATGACCTTGTCCAGGTTCGACAAGCTGAGCAAGCGGTCGCCGATGGCGATCTCAACCCGGCTGTCTGCTCCCTTGGCCATTGTCTCGGGAGAACGAACGGCCCTCAGGCCGATCTCGCCCCGGGCTCGGGGTCGGCCCCAGCGGCCTCTCCACTCCTGGACTCCTTGACCGCATTCACGCTGGCTTCCAGTGCGGCCATCAGGTCGACGATCCCATCGTCATGGGCCGGGGCTGGTGGTTCGATGGTGGTCACCTCACCCGATGCCTTGGCTTCGAGCAAGCTCAATACCTGGTGGCGGTAGTCGTCCTCGTACCGGTCGGGCTCGAAATCGGTGGTGAGGGAGTCGATGAGCTGACCGGCCATGGCCAACTCAGCTTCGGTCGTCTCGAACCCATCGAGCTCATCCAACCCCGGAATATCGGCGGAGGCCACGACCTCGTCTGCATAGACCATGGTCGACATCATCAGGGCACCGTTGACAGGCCGGATGGCGACCAGATACTGCTTGGTCCTCATGACGAAGCTGGCGATGGCAACCCGGTTCGCTTCCTCCATGGCCCGGGCCAGCAAGACATACGACTTGCGCGCCAGCTCATCAGGGACGAGATAGTAGGCCGAGTCGTAGAGCACGGGATCAATCTCGGCTTCATCGACGAAATCACTGATGTCGATCACCCTGGTCGCCTTGGGGGCCAGCGCCGCCAAATCATCGTCGGTGACGATGACGTAGGAGTCCTTGGCGATCTCGTAGCCCTTCACGATCTGGTCGTAGGGAATCTCCTCCCCTTCACTGTTGACCCGCTTCTGGCGAACTCTGGTGTTCGACTCGCCATCGAGCTGATTGAAGCGGACCGTCTTGCGACTGACAGCCGCAAAGAGCTTGACCGGCACCGATACCAGTCCAAAGCTGATGGCCCCACTCCATATGGCTCGCGCCATGCACCTCTCCTCGGTCGAACCAACAATTTTACCATTGGAGGCAACGCCGGGAAGAATGCAGAACCCAGAGAAGGGGGGTCGGTGGTCGCTCATTGGAGCAGTACCGACGACGCGCCGGCCTCGATCAGGTCATCAGTTCTCCACCACGACGAGATCGTGGTTGGCCTGGTTGAGGGCAAGAGGTCCATCTTCGGTCGCTACGACGATGTCTTCCAGCCTGGCCCCCCACTGGCCGGCGACGTAGAAGCCAGGCTCGATCGAGAAGGCATTTCCGGCTACCAGGGGTTCTGCGTTTCCTGCGACCAGGTACGGATCCTCGTGCTCTTCGACCCCGATCCCATGGCCGAGCCTATGGAGGAACCATTGGGCCAGGTCAGCCTCAGCCATCCTTTGGCGTGCCACCTGATCGATGGCCTGAGGCTCGGTCCCGACCGTTGCCGCCCCTACGGCACGGGCTTGGGCATCGTAGAGCACGTCATAGGCCTCCTGGAAGGCAGCTGGCGGCTCACCGGTGTAAACACATCGGGTGATATCGGAGCAGTAGCCAGGCTCGCCGTATGGTTCAGCCGTCCTCCCCCCGAAGTCGCACAACACCACCTCGTCAGGTCCGATCACCTTGTCGGAGGCGTGATGGTGCGGGATTGCGGCGTTGGCCCCAGAGGCCACGATGGCGAAGTTCACGTTGGCGTGTCCCTCGGCCAGGATCCGCCGGGTCAGCTCGGCCGATACATCGGCCTCGGTCCGTCCGATGAGGGGAATCTCGCCCCCTTGAAGAGCAGCCGCCACCCGGTCCACGCCCGAAGCAGCAAACTGGAGACGCCCGATCTCCCCTGCTTCCTTCACCGCCCGCAGGGGGGCTATGACCTCGCTAGCGGCCCTCCACCTGACCGCAGGCAAGGCGTGCTGCAGCCTGACCAGGAAGCGACTCCATGTGTGGTCGCCGATGGCGACGCTCGACGCTGACCCTACGAAGGAGGCAACGGTCGCCACCGGGTCATCGGTCTCGGCCCAGGCGGCGATGGAGAACAGATCCGGCCGCTCGACCACCCCTGGTACCTCGAAGGCGGGGATCACGAGTTGGGGCTGGCTGTCGGCTCTGACAACCAGCATTGTCAGCCTCTCCAGCGGCTTGGCCTGACACCCGATCAGCCAGGGCATGTCGGGGCCGACAGATAGCAGCAGCACCTCGACGCCCGAGTGCGCCATCGCCTCACGAACTCGTGCCATCCGAGGTTCAAACATGGCCACAGGATAAGGCCGAGGGCATCTGGCCACGACCGAGAACGGGCCTCTGGACCCATGATGGCCGGAGCCCGTGGGCCGTCGGCGGAAACGGCTGAGGCGAATGAATCGTTGAAGCGGCCAGGACCCCGCCGATGGGTAGAGCGCGACATTGGACGTTGCCCAACGGCAGAAGACCGGCGGAGATCATGTATTCAGGGATGACCATGGCCGAGCAAAGCTCGGTAGCGACGAGACAACCCGTCTCGACGCGCTCGGAACGAGGGGCCCCCTCGCGCCTTTCCAACGAGGTTGGGGCGGCTGCAGGCCGGCTTCACCGCCAGATGTTGGCCGTTCAGGCCTCGTATGGCCTCGGGCGGCGGGAGCTAGCAGCGACCCAGCGAGCCGTTCGACAACTCCTGCGGGTGGGCCAGGCCCCAGCCGCCAATGACTTCTGGGAGACGACAGCCCAACCACGGGCCCAACGCTTGACCCGGTTGGGGATCGCCGTCATCGACGAGGAGATGACCCGACTGCAGGGTGGGGTTCGACCCAGGATGACGTCGAAACACCGATTCTTCGACCTGAGTCATGCATCGGCTCCGCCCCAAAGGACCATCGAGCCCATGATCGAAGACCTCCGACTGGCCCTGTCAGCAGCCAACCGCATCGACGAACTTGGTCGATGGTGGCAACGTCGACTCCGGCGAGCGGCGCTGATCCGTGCCCTGCCCACCATCGCCACTCACACTCCGGGTGAGGCCGAGCTGCTGATCTCCTCAGCCGAGATGGAACTGCTCGACCGAGGCCCCTGGAGCCATAGCGATCGCTTCCTGTCGGCCTTCGAGTTGGCCAATCGCGAGATCCAGATCTACGCCAACCACCGCTTCACCCAAATCCTCCAGACCCGGATCCTCTCAGCTACGAGCCCCAGGTCGCAGTACCTCGAGCCATAGACCGAGCAGCGCGCCGCCCCCGCGCAGCACGCCCACCCCCACCGCGGGTTTCGCTTCGCCAAACCCGGGTTTCTCAGGCGCTAGCCCCCAAGCAGCACGCCCACCCCGACCGCGGGTTTGGCTTCGCCAAACCCGGGTTTCTCAGGCGCTAGCCTGAGAAAACGTGCACCCAGTCTCGACCGCTCTGTTCCTGCTCGGCTACGGGTTGGCGTTGCCTATCGTCTTTCGATTGACCCGTATCATCGCCGCTCAGCATCGGCTGGCCTTTGCCGGCCATCAAATCGGGATGACTGTAGCCCTATTGGCCTGGGCTCTGAGCGGACGGGTGGCGATGGCCGTCATCCACGGGCTATGGCTGATCGTAGCCCGCCTCTGGTTCGCCACTGGCTCCCGCCAGGCCAAGGCCGGGATCGAACCAACCTGAGGTCCGGGGTCTACCCGGGAGGCTGGTCGCCAGCGCCAATGACTACCTCAGCTGCCCTCCCGGCGTGATGGCTTGACCGGGTGAGGGGGTTCGCTTCGACATGGGCGATACCGAGCTCATCTTCGCCGAAGGCCTTCAGCTCGGCGAACTCCTCAGGTGTCCACCACCGGTGGAGGGGGAGATGGTTGGTCGTCGGTCGCAGGTACTGGCCGACGGTCACGATTTCAACCCCGATCGAGGACAGGTCGACAAGGGTCTCCCTGACCTCGCTGATCTCTTCCCCCATCCCGACGATGATGCCCGATTTGGTCGTCATGGCCTGCTCCCGGGCTCGGGCCAGCAACGCCAGACTCCGCCCGTAGGAGGCCGAGGGCCTGACGGCTCGTTGTAGTCGGGGCACGGTTTCGATGTTGTGGTTCAGAACCTCGGGCTGAGCCGAACAGATCCTCGTCAACGCATCGGACGATCCTGCGAAGTCGGAGATGAGAACCTCGACTCCAGTATTCCCATCGACATGGATGGCCTCGACGGTCCGAGCCACAAGACTGGCTCCCCCGTCGGGGAGATCGTCACGGGCAACCATGGTCAGCACGACATAGTTCAGATCAAGCTCTGCAACAGCTCGAGCCACCCTCGCCGGCTCACCCCCGTCCACCGCCAAGGGCCGGCGGGTATCGACGAGGCAGAACCCGCAGGCCCGGGTGCAACGGTCGCCGAGCAGCATGTATGTGGCCGTGCCCTCGTTCCAGCAATCGAAGATGTTGGGGCAGCGGGCTTCTTCGCACACCGTCGACAGTTCATGGTGGCGAGACAACTGCTTGAGGCGACGATAAGTGGGGTCAGTTCTCAGCTCCACCCGCATCCATGGTGGTTTCCGCTCACTGATGGGGCGCCCATCACCCACTCCAGCCTCGTCCATGCGGCCGCTCAGCCGAACCGACACCCCCTCCCGAGCGGATCCGGTCGATCGGCCGATGACAGCCGAGTCCTGTACCGGAGGTTGGTGCTCGCCAGATGGAGTGTCAGGGCCAGCACGGCGCGAGAAGGGGGCCAGATCGGTACTTCGGTGACGCCAGGCAACATCTTGCCGAGCCACTCGCCGGCCCGGAGCGAGATGCCCGCCCGCACGGTCGGCCACCAGGTCAACGACCTCTTGCATGGACGTGGTCACCCCCTCCGCTGCCAGCGAGGTCACTCCCTTGTCGCTGATCCCGCAGGGGACGATCTTGTCGAACCAGCTGAGGTCAGTATCGATGTTCAGGGCGAAGCCGTGCATGGTCCTGGCCCGGCTCACCTTGACCCCGACCGCGGCCAGCTTCCTGGGCCCACGACCAGAGCCGTCGTCGTCGATCCACACCCCGGGCCAGCCTCGGAGCCGGCCAGCATCAAGACCCAGCTCGGCGATCACATCGATGATCAGTTGCTCGATGGAGGCGACATAGGCGACGGTGTCGGCCATTCCCCCACCCCGTTTGCCGGGCAGGGTGACGATTGGGTAGCCAACGAGCTGGCCCGGCCCGTGGAAGGTGACGTCGCCCCCACGGTCGACCCGATGGACCTCGGCCCCTACCTTCGCCGGATCGACTAGCAGGTTCGACGCGTCGCCGTTGCGACCGAGAGTGAACACCGGTCGGTGTTGGCACAACAGGAGATGATCACTCGTCCCGGTGAACAAGGCCCGCTG
>JAAETV010000321.1 GCA_024227975.1 Actinomycetes bacterium | reverse complement strand
GTTCATCGCCGCTGCCGCGTTGTTGATGGTGGTTGCCCTGACTCCGGCCGGTGCCTCGCCCAGTCCATCAACATCGGTGGGACTCATCGGTCCCTCGTCGGTCGATTTCCTAACGGGTGCCGACCAGACCAACCCGATCGAACTGCCCCGTGTAGCTGACGATGTGCTGGAACGGTTCGCTGAAGAGAGCAGCGACGGGTCCGGTATCGATGTCGCATTGATCGACACCGGCGTTGCCCCCGTGGCGGGCCTTGACGGCCCAGACAAGGTGCTTCATGGTCCGGACCTGTCATTCGAAGGACAGTCACCAGAGGCTGCGTACCTGGACACCTTCGGCCACGGGACCCATATGGCGGGAATCATCGCCGGCGATCGCCAAGGCCAGGAAGGTATTGCCCCGGGAGCTCGCATTGTCAGTGTGAAGGTTGCCGGCCACGACGGGGTCACGACCGTGCCCCAGGTAGTAGCGGCCATCGACTGGGTCGTCGAGCACCGCAACAGTGATGGGCTCAATATTCGGGTCCTCAACCTCTCCTTGGGTCAGGCTGGGATCAGCACCCATTCCGGCGACTCACTATCAGCGGCAGTCGAGCGGGCCTGGGATGCCGGCATCTTCGTCGTCGTCGCCGCCGGCAACCGAGGAAGCACCCAAGGCCACCTGGACTCCCCCGCTATCGACCCCTATGTGCTGGCGGTCGGTGCTTCCGACGACACCACCGGCCTCGACGAGGAGAACCAGCCCGTGCCGGCCTGGTCGTCACGAGGGAGCAAGTCCCGCAAGCCTGACCTGGTAGCCCCGGGCCGGTCGATCGCCTCCTACCGGGTCCCAGGATCGACGGCCGACGTCGCCAACCCATCGGCCCGCTACGGCAACGATCTGTTCATCGGATCGGGCACCTCGCAGGCCGCTGCCGTGACCAGCGGCGTCGCCGCTCGAATGTTCGACCACTACCCATACATGGACGCCAACGAGCTCAAGCAATCGCTTACCGACGAGGCCGACACCGACCTGGGATACAGCCGGAAGATCATCGGCAATGGTGTCATCGACGCTGAGGACTCCTGGGAGTCGCCCCAGTTCGGTGTGAATACGCCGTCTCACCCACGGGCCACCGGCTCAGGGACTGGCCTCACCGCTCCAACGGGCTCGACCTGGAGCGGCGGTACCTGGTCAGGATCGACCTGGTCAGGATCGACCTGGAGCGGATCGACGTGGAGCGGCGGTACCTGGTCGGGAGCAACCTGGTCAGGATCGACCTGGAGCGGAACTACATGGTCCGGGGCAACCTGGAGCGGCGGTACCTGGTCAGGAGCAACCTGGTCGGGAGCAACTTGGAGCGGAACTACATGGTCCGGGGCAACCTGGAGCGGCAACGGCTGGAGCTGAGAACTATGAACCAATACCCATCCGAGAACCAAGCCCATCCCACCATCAACCGAGGAGTCACCTGGTAGCGATCTCATCCACATCTCTTCAGCGAAACGACCACGGTGCCCAGCCAACTAGCCGGGCGCTGTGGCGCGCCACCAGCAGCCCTCCATTGGGCTGGTTCCCCTGGTAGGGCCGATTGGGTTGGTTGGGCTCGACGCGGTGGCCAGCTCCCGAGATGATCAGCGGTTCCTCTCCATACGCCCACAACGAACGCGGTCGCATCACCCCTGATGGCACCACCGTCGTGTTCGACTGTGGCCCTTCACAGTACGGCCAGGAAGGCACAGGGGTCTGCCAGATCTCGCTGGACGGTGGGGAGATCGAGCGTCTGGTCGCACCCGAAGATGGGACATACGCCACCTTGTCGAATGCAGCCCGAAGCGGTGACATCACCCCCGACAGAAGCCTCATCTTCGAAGCTGACTGGGGCGGCACCGAAGGGCTTTGGCAACGGTTCTCTGACGGTACGACGACTATCCACTCAGGTTTCGACAACGACAACTCCCCATGCGTTCTGCCCGACGGGTCGGTGGCCAGCCTGTGGCTCGCACGGGAAGGAAACACCGACGGCGTCCATGAGCTCAAGATTCACGCCGCAGACGCATCGACCCACGAAGTCCTACTCCCGAACATTGACGTGATCGACGGCAGCATCCACTGCAGCGGCTGACGATCCGGACCCAGACGGCAGGAGCTGAGAGCGTCGTCACAACACTGTGCTGTCAGACTGCGCTATCAGGTAGTGGGACGGACGGCTTCGGCGGGATCGAGCCGGGCGGCGCGGCTCGCGGGATAGAGCCCGGCGAGGGCTCCAAGGGCCAGGGCGGCCGTAATGCCGAGTGCGAGGGCTTCGGCCGGGATGTCGATGAGCCAGTTCTGTTGGCTGGCATAGGCAATCGTGACGGCGGTGCCAAGGATGGTGCCGATGATGCCGCCTAGGGTGGCCAGCGCAGTGGACTCAGTGATGAACTGGGTGGCGATATGGGTGCGGGTGGCACCGAGGGCGCGGCGTAGACCGATCTCTGAACGTCGTTCGAGTACCGAGATGATCATGACGTTGGCGATGCCGACACCGCCGACGATGAGGGCGACACCACCGAGGCCGAGAAGGAGGTTCTGGAGATTCTGGTCTACTTCGGCGCGGGCTTCGAGAGCATCGGAGGGGCGGGAGACGGTGACTTCGTTGGGGTCGGCAGGGTTGACAGTGCTGGCCAGGACGCCGCGGACGTCCTCGACATGATCGGGGGTGGTCCGCAGATAGATAGCAGTCGGGATGATGTCGGCGCCGAGGTGCGTTTCCGCCGCGGCGTTGCCGATGAGTACTGAGCGGTCGATATCCGGATTGAGCGGCAGGGGGTCAAGAATCCCGATGACGCTGAAGGGACGCCCGCCGATGCGGACGGTGGGCGCGCCCGCAAGACTGTCGATGCCGAGACGCTGGGCGGCGACGGAGCCGAGTACGACGGTTGGCAAAGTGGCCGTTTGCTGTTCGAGAAAGCGGCCGTTGGCGAGGCTGGCTTCAAGGGTGTCGAAGAGATGGGTTTCGGTGGAAAGAACGCCGAGACCATTGTTGTCGTCACTGAAGACGTTGCGCTGTACGTCGGTGTCGAGCGCCGACACGGAGGTGGCCTGGGTGACGGGCCCGATACGGCGCACCATGGCTGGCGCTTGCTCGGGGAGCTTGGCCGACTCACCGAAGATGTCGCTGCCCGCTTGGACCTGGAGGAGGTTTGTTCCTAGGCGGTCGATCTGGGCGAGGAGGTCGGCCTTGGATGAGGCGGAGATGCCGAGAACGGCGATCATCGAAGCAATGCCAATGGCGATACCGACAGCGGTCAACAGGGTACGGCCCTTGCGGCTACGTAGCCCATGGGTGCCGGTGGCGACCACGTCACTCACGCGAAGCTTGGATCGGGGTGGCTTGGTGGAGGCAGTCACCGTCGGAGAAGACATGATGGTCATGGCGCGCTCGCGGTCAGAGTAGGGGCTCGAGTGTCGTCGGCGATGATCCGGCCGTCACACAGGGTGATGCGCCGAGGCAGGGTGGCGGCGACCTCATGGTCGTGGGTGATAACGGCGATAGTGGTGCCGTCTGCGTTGAGGTCTCGCAGAAGCTCCACGATGGCGTTCGAAGTGCTGGAGTCGAGGTTGCCGGTTGGTTCGTCGGCCAGAACGATGGCGGGGTTGGCAACGATGGCGCGGGCGATAGCTACGCGTTGGCGTTCCCCACCAGAGAGTTTCGAGGCTTTCTGGTCGATGCGGTGGCCGAGACCAACATGTTCGAGGGCTTCGGTGGCAAGTCGGTATCGGCGTTTGCGGGCGACACCTTGGTATAGGAGCCCGGTGGCGACATTGGAAGCCGCGGTTGCCGTTTCCAGGAGATGGAATTGCTGAAATACGAACCCGATGCGGGCCGCTCTCATACCGGCGAGGGCGGCATCGCCGAGGTCGTCGACGGCTGTGCCTTCGATGTAGGCCCGCCCGACTGTGGGCCGGTCGAGGGTGCCGATGATGTTCAACAGGGTGGATTTGCCCGACCCGGAGGCTCCGACGATGCCAAGGAGCTCCCCTCGCCGAACCGACATTGAGATGCCGTCGAGCGCCTTGACCGGTGGGTTTCCTGGGTAGTGCTTGGCGATGTCCACCAGCTCCAGCACCACGTCACTGGTGCTGACGCCGGTGCTGGTGTTGGTGCCGACGGAGGCCGCGGTAGGACGGGGAAAATCGAGGCGGGTCATGTCGGGATCACCACGGTGTCACCTTCAGCGATATCGCCATCGACTTCGGCCTTGCCGTCGAGGACTTCTCCGACGTTGACCCGGACCAACACCGTGGTCGAACCGGTGGGGACTTCGAGAGCGAAGCCTCCCTCGCTGAGGGCCAACAGAGAAGCAACCGGCACGAGCAGGACATCATCAGCAATGGTTTGGGTTGCGGTCACCTTGGCCGATAGTGCCTCGGCCGGAAGCGCACTATCGGCAACGACGGTGGTCCGCCACACCCGCGACCCGTCGGTGCTGGTGATCTGCTCCTGACCGGCCACAGATCCGGTCGTCAGCGTTCCATTGATGTCGATGTCAACGGTGGTACCAACCGTGAGGGCGCTGCGGTCCCGAGTCGAGGTGTCGACGAGGACCTTGGAATCGGCACCGGTGACTTCCACGGTGGTGAAGGCGTCACCAACACGGCTTGAAGTGTTGATGCGGACCGGGTCGGGTGTGAATATCAGCTGGGTGTTGTCGACTCGGCCGGTTGAAGGAAGCCCGTTCGCTTCTTGCCACGACTCGACCGCAGTTTCGGTGTCGCCGCCGAACTCACCGTCGACTTCGAGCTTTCCGTTGGCATCGAAGCCCTGATCGAGGAGGAAAGCTTGCAGTTGGTCAACATCGGGCCCGGTCTGGAGCTCGAGCCGATTGCCGTTCTCGTCTCGACTCCGGGTATCGATCTTGCGGAGCTGGCGATACATCGGCATCTCGCCCCGAGCCAACGTGACCGGCTTGTCGTCGACACGAACCAAGGACTCCCCGAATCCGATGACGCTGCCCTCCGGCTGAGCTCCGGTGATGGTGCCGGCGGCGGCGATATTGATCAGCCACGGCTCGCCGTAGCTGACGGTGGCGTTGAAGTCCCGCTCAGAGGACAGGCTTCCCCTCCGCACCATCACCGTCTCGTAGGTGGCAGCGGAGTCTGAATCGCTCTGGGCCGCTACCGCACCAAGGTCGTGGTTGAATAGCCAGAGTCCGGAGGCAGCACCGGCGGCAACGGTGGCCGTGGCAATCGCCGCGGAGGTGACGAAACGGCGGCGGTTCAGGACCGGCGGTGAAGGTTGCGGAGGGTGTTGTCGACGTTGGATGACCATGGAAGGGCTAGCCCCGATCGAGATCATCGAAGTGGTGCCGGCAGGCCTCAGCGGCTTCCCCAAATGCTTCGAATTCGGTGTCGCCAATGGAGGGTTGACCACTCTGGGGGTCCATATCGGCCGGTTCAGATGAGATGGCAATGCTGGCTGCGCCACCCTCTAGGTCAGGGACTTCAATGCCATGGTCTTGCATGCAACCGGCCCACTCGAGCTGGGCGTCCTCGAAAGCCGTTCTCTCTTCAGGGCTCAGGTCGGAGTACGAGTCGACTTTGGCCAGATGCCCGGCACACGCGTTGTTGGCCGCTTCGAACTCCTCCATATCGAACTCCTCGACCAATCTGTGTTGTTGCGGATCGGTACCATCGGGCGCCCCACCCTCGGTCGGGGCGACACTGATTGCACCAGCGGAGCTGGAGGAGCCGCTGATGCTGACACCTCCACCTATGCCAACCCCGGCATCGGCCATGCACTGGTTGAACAGCTCAAAGGCATCTTCAGGGTTCTCCGGCGCTTCGAGCTCGGCCTCGTCGCCTTTGCCGGCCGTACGATCGTCGTCAGTGTCGCCGATGGAGGCGACACCGTCCTCGCCGCTCGAGGCGGCCATGTCGGTGACATCGGCACGGCCGCCGCAAGCGACAACGAACAATGCGAGCGCAGCCACGACAACGTAGTGGCTGCCTCGGCGAGCACTCTGGTGAGAATGCCAGGTTGGCATTGTGAGCCTCCATGATCTGGTAGGGGTGAGTCGGATACAGGGCGATCATGACGAGGTGCCGATGAGACAATGATGAGAACCGATGAGAGCCGCCTCATGAGAGCGCTCTCATCGAGCAGCCGGCCTCTCATGGTTCTCTCATCATTGATCGGGGATACTCATCTCATGCGGATTCTGATCGTGGAAGACAACGACGCGATGATCGACGCACTCGAGCGAGGTTTGATCGCAGAGGGCTTCGACATCGATGTCAGCCGCCACGGCTCTGATGGACTGTGGCGGGCCCGCGAGTTTCCATACGACGCGATCGTGTTGGACATCATGCTGCCCGGAGTCAATGGCTATGAGATCTGCCGCACACTGCGCTCTGAGGACATATCGGTGCCGGTATTGATGCTGACGGCCAAGAGCGGGGAGTACGACATCGCCGAAGGCCTCGACCTGGGCGCAGATGACTACCTCACCAAACCCTTCAGTTTCGTCGTGCTCGTGGCCCGGCTGCGCGCCCTGATCCGGCGCACTTCAGCCTCCACCGATGACACCCTGAGGGCTGGTGAGCTATCGATCGACACTGTCACCCGACGTTGCTGGCTGGCCCAGGAGTCCCTCGAGTTGACCCCCAGGGAGTACTCGCTCCTCGAGACCCTCACCCGCCATGTCGACGAACCCCTGACCCGCGGAGAGCTGCGCGATCGCGTCTGGGGCGGCGACCACGACACCCTGTCGAATGTGGTCGACGTCTATGTCGGCTACCTGCGAAGGAAGCTCGACCCCGAGCGTGTCCGCATCGACACCGTGAGGGGAGTTGGCTACCGGCTGGTTGCCCCGTGATCAGCCAGATCGGGCTGAGGGCCCGGCTCACGATCTTCGTGACCATCGTCTTCGCCGCTGCCCTCACTATGACGTCAGTCCTGGTCATCGAGGCAGTCGAGGACCGCCTCGTTGCTGACACCCGAGCCAGTGCCGAAGCCGTATTGAGTGGCTATCTCGAATCGATCTACGGCGGTGTCGCCACCGTTGGGGTGGTCGACCCCGAGGCCACGAGCCGGTTCTTCTACTTGGACGCGGCGGGCCAGGAGATCAGCGAGTACGACTACTTCGAGACCCTCATGGCCAGCTTCAACGAACACCCCCCCGCAATCATCCCGATCGACCAGCTTGGCGGACCCTTCGACAACAGAGGTGCCATCCCTGCGAGCGGCGGCATCATCACCTCCGCTTCAACAGTAGGGCTCGCCGTCGACGCCACTAGCGGCGTCCTCTCCGGACCCGACGGAACATCGATCGCCATAGCCGGGCCGGTGCCTACCGGTGAGCCTCGTCGCATCGATCTCGGTGACGATGTCGTCGCCGTGGCCCAAACCCTGACCTTCACCGATGGCGCCACCATCGAGGTCGGCGTCTCGAACCCGCTTCGGCCCGTCACCGACAGCCTCGATGCCATCACGGGCCTGCTGTGGTTCGCAGTGCCTGCTTTGGTTCTCGCCACATCGCTCATCACCTGGCTCGCAGCAAGCCGCGCCCTACGACCGGTGGCGGCCATAGCAACCCAAGCTGGCGCCATCACCGCTGCCAACATCGACCAACGAGTCCCCGTCCACGACGCCAACGATGAGGTCCGCCACCTCGCCGTCACCGTGAACAATATGTTGGACCGGCTCCAAAAGGCCCGGGATCGCCAACGTCAACTGGTCGCTGATGCCTCCCACGAGCTGCGCAGTCCCGTCGCCGTCAGCCGCGCCCAGCTCGAAGTCGCCGCCGCCAGCCCGGACACGACCGACTGGGCCGCCACCACAGAAGCGGTACTGGCGGAACAGGAACGCCTCACCACCCTGATTGACGATCTGCTCACCTTGTCCCGACTCGACGAAACCAGCCTCGGCTCCGCAACCGACATCGACCTCGACGACATCATCGTCGACGAAGCCGGCCGCCAACCCGCCGACATCGACATCACCGCCGCGGTACCAGTGCGTATTGCCGGCAACCAACAACTCATCACCCGCGCCATCCGCAACCTGCTTGACAACGCCGCTCGCCACGCCAACGACCATGTTGCTGTCGCCCTCGCCAGCGATGACCAACACGCCACCATCCATGTCGACGATGACGGGCCGGGGATCCCTGTCGACCAACACGAACACGTATTCGAACGATTCACCCGGCTCGACGAAGCCCGTGACCGCAGCGGCGGGGGCGCCGGACTTGGGCTTGCCATCGCTCGAGAGGTGGCCCGGGCCCACCAAGGCGACCTCACCTGCACCCGAGGCCCTCTCGGCGGCGCCCGCTTCACCCTCACCATCCCGACCCAAACCAGTCCCTGACCTTCTCGCCACGCGGCCGGCCGGATTGATCCGGTGTCATCGGGGTTGATCCGACGCTACTGAACCCGCCCGTGGCAAGAT
>JAAETV010000320.1 GCA_024227975.1 Actinomycetes bacterium | reverse complement strand
TCGACGGCCAACCCCGCCTCGCAACTGCCAGCTACGACCAGACGGTGAGGGTATGGGACCCGGTGTCGGGCGACACCACCAACATCCTCGAAGGCCACACCAACGGGGTTCGGGGTGTGGCCTGGGGCGAAATCGACGGCCAACCCCGCCTCGCAACTGCCAGCGACGACCAGACGGTGAGGGTATGGGACCCGGTGTCGGGCGACACCACCAACATCCTCGAAGGCCACACCAACTGGGTTCGGGGTGTGGCCTGGGGTGAGATCGACGGCCAACCCCGCCTCGCAACTGCCAGCTACGACCGCACGGTGAGGGTATGGGACCCAGCCACAAGTGGCTGCCTGTTTGTGGTTCCTGCCAGCGGTGCTCTCGCTGTTGACCTGAGTGGTTGTGCCCTGGCCGTCGGTCTGGCGCGAGGGCTGTTCGTCATTGATCTGAGCTAGGTGGACCTGCGTCTAGTCACGTCACCACGGAACTGGTCAATCAGCTGGTTCGATGCGAGCGACCTCACTGCAAGTCGAGTCTCACCACGCTCCCGTGGTTAGCGATGGGGTTGGCAGTCGCACTAGCTCGACAAATCGGTCGAGAGAAGCCGACCGACGCAGGGCCCTGACCTGAGGCTTTGCCGGAGCCTCCTGTGAGAATCGAACTCACGACCTTTTCCTTACCATGGAAACGCTCTGCCGACTGAGCTAAGGAGGCATTCTGGTTCGAGCTGGCGACCACCGATGACATCGATGCCGTCCAGGCAGGAACGACCCGCAGATGCGGGCTAGACGAAGTGTGCCACGGTCTCGGAGGGCCCCCAACCCATTTCCGCCAGATTCCCGCGTGATAGGTGGCAACAGGGCCCGCAGAGGACGGCTTCAACTCGCAGCTGGACCATCAGTGGTCGGGCTGAGAGCCGCCCCCTGTGGGAGATGGACCGTTGAGTCCAGCTCAGCTGGGTAGGGTTCGGAGGGTGCAGGTTCGACTGGCCACAATGGCGGACGCCAAACACCTCTGTGACATCTACAACCGGGAGGTCGAGGAGTCGACGGCCACCCTCGATCTCGTCGCCAGGACCCTGGAGCAGCAGCGCGCCTATCTAGTCGATCGCTCCGGTGGGTTGGCCGTGGTCATCGCCGAGATCGGTGGGGAGGTTGCCGGGTTTGCCAGCCTCAGCTTCTACCGGGACCGGCCTGGCTACCGGACCTCAGTCGAGGACTCTATCTATGTCGACCGAGGGGCCCAAGGCCAGGGGGTTGGTCACGCCCTGTTGGGTCAGCTCGTCACACTGGCCACCAATCACGGATTCCACAGCATGTTCGCCAGAATCGTCGACCAGCAGCCAGCGAGCGTTGCCCTGCACCAGAAGCACGGTTTCAGCATCGTCGGGGTGGAGCGAGAAGTCGCACGAAAGTTCGGTCGTTGGCACGACGTCGCTCTCATGCAGAGACTCCTCTGACTCCTCCCCGCCTATGACCTCGTTGCTACTTGGAACCCGATCCGACCGGATAGAGGGCTGACCCGTTCAACACAGTATTGGCGAGCGTGATCGAGGGGCAGTTCCCAACCGCGCACTCAGAAACCCGACTATCGAGCGGCCTCAACCAGCAATACGCTTCGAGGCCAGCGCTGTGAGGGTCTCTTGCATGTGGGCGAGGGCTTGACGAGCATCAATGGGAGACGATGGGCCACGCTCGCTGGTTGGCCCGAGAAGACTCCGCACGGTCGCTGCTGCGTCCCGGTCGTCGATCTCGATCATCATGTCGACGAACTCCTGGCCGGCAATGCTGACCAGCCACACATTGTCTTGCTCGATGACCTCCTCGACATAGGACAGCAGGGCTCTGGCCGCTCCTGACTGGTCTCCTCGACGAAGGGCGGCCCTGGCCTCTAGCGGGTTCTTCAGGGTGTGGGTCCGTTCAGGAACATCGACGGCGAGGCACTCCTCAAAGGCCTGGCGAGCCTCATCGGGGCGGCCCTGGATGGTGGCCGACATGCCAAGGAGACTCAGGGACCAGTTCAAGCAGGTGGGTGGCCCATCTCGTCGGAATTGGTCGGCCAGACGACCAAGGTGGGTGTCGAGCTCCGCCAGCCGCCCCGTCATCATCAATACCACCCCCATCCCCGCCACCTCGAACAGGTCGGCGGTGTAGTAGTCACCGCCGGCACGGAGCTCGACCACCACATCGGTACCGAAGCGGCTCATAGCAGGCCCGTCGCCGTCGAGGAAGGCGCGGGCGTAGCGGATCATGGGCCGGTCGGGTTCTCCGTAGCGGTCCATGAGGGCCTCGTATCGGCGACGATCGAGGTTTCGCATATAGCGTCGGCCGGCCCAGGTGAGACAGAAGATGATCAGCTCCTCGTCTTCGGGTGGGGTGATGGCCAGGACGCGTTCGACCCAGTCGCCGATCTCGTTCTGGCTGCGGAGATAGATCTCGGCCGCCACCGGACGGATCAGGGACACAGCCAGGTGACAGTCGCCGGTGGAACAGGCCCAGTCGACGGCGGCCCGCAGGTTTGGCCACAGCTCGGCCAGCCGAACCACGGCCTCGATCTCGTTCTGACCGGCCAGACCCCGACCGATGGTGGTGACCCGATCAAGACACCATTGGGCATGACGGGCTGCCACCAGATCGGTATGACCACTGTCGGAGAGGTGCTCCGAGCCGAATTGGCGCATGGTCTCCAGCATCCAGAAGCGGCGACCAAAGGGGCCGGACTCGACGACCAGCATCGACCGCTCGACCAGCCACCCCAGAAGCTCGTCGATGTCAGCATCGACGTCAGGCTCCTCGTCGAGGGCGGTGCTGAGGGCGACGACCTGCTCGGCGGCAGGCAGATCAAAGGGGCCGGCGAAGATCGACAGCCTCTGGAAGAGGAGCCGTTCAGCTGGGCTCAACAGGTCGTAGGACCATTGGATGGTGGCTCGCAGGGTGCGGTGGCGCTCGACGCTGGCGTGACGGCCTCCGGTAAGGAGGCGGAGATGGTCGTCGAGCCGGGTCAGGAGGTCGGCGGGCGACATGGTTCTGGCCCGGGCCGCGGCCAATTCGATGGCCAGCGGGACCCCGTCGAGGCGGCGGCAGATCTCGGCCACCTCGACCCGGCTCGAGGTTGGATCAAAGTCGGGGGCCACGGCTGAGGCCCGCTCATTGAACAGCTCGACCCCGGCCCCATCAGCCTCCAGGGGGGCGACAGGGATGAGCTGCTCGGTACTGAGCCCCAGTCCCTCGCGTGAGGTGGCCAGCACCCGGATGCCCTCACAACCCTCGGTCAGGGCTTGGGCCATCTCGGCGGCTCCACCCATGATGTGCTCACAGTTGTCGAGAACGAGCACGGCTTCTCGTGACCGGAACACCTCGACGATTGATTGGGTCAGGGTCAGGCCGGGGCGGTCCTTCACATCGAGGACGTCGGCCACCGCTCGGGCCACATCGTCCGGCGAGGCGACGTCGGCCAGCTTGACCAGCCACGCTCCCCCACCGGCACCGACCTCGGCCCGACGGGCCACCGCTAGGGCCAGTTCGGTCTTGCCGATCCCGCCCGGCCCGACCAGGGTCACGATGGGTGAATTGGCCAGGGCGGTCGACACGATGTCGAGAACCTGATCGCGGCCGATGAGGCGAATACCTCGCAGGGGTAGGTTCCCTTGGGCACGGTGATCGGTTCGTAGCGGAGGCCACTCTCCGGGCCCCAGTTGGAGGATGCGTTGCTCGCCAATGACCCCGTCGAGGCGATAGCGACCGAGGTCGCGCAATTCGACTCCATCGAGTAGGGCCGCACTCACCCCCGAGATCAGGGTTTGTCCCCCGTGACCAGTGGCCGCCAAACGGGCCGCAACCAGCACCGCCGGCCCGAAATAGCCTTTGCCCCGCTCCTCGGTCTCCCCGGTGTGAAGTCCGATCCGAAGGCGCAGGTCGAACCCACCGGGCCACGGCTCACCGGAGATCTCGGTCTGGATGTCGACAGCCCAGGCGGCGGCGTCGGCCACCCGATGGAAGGCGATACCAAATGAGTCACCGCCGGTCGCGAAGACATAGCCTCCGTGACGATCGGCGGCCGAGCGCACCAGTTCGTCATGGCGAACCATGGCCGCCCCCATGGGGACTGCCTGAGTCGACCACAGGCGCGTCGAGTCCTCGACATCACTGAAGCCGAACGTGACAGTGCCCGTGGGCAGGCCGAGGGGTGCTCCTTTGGGTGAGCGGTCGACGGCCAGCGTCCGGTCGTGGCCCAGGATCAGCGACTCCAGTTCTTGGAGACGGGGCCCCGGCTCTACCCCCAACTGCTCGACCAGGTGGTTTCGGGCCCGGCTGTAGGCAGCGAGGGCATCGGCTTGGCGCCCGGCCCCGTAGAGAGCTGTCATCAGCAGGGCCCACAGCCCCTCCCGGAAGGGATGATTGGCCGTCAGCTCGGTCAGAGGGCCTATGACAGCAGCCGGATCGGATGCGATCTGGCGCTCCAGGTCGGTCTCGACCGCGCCCAGCCATTGCTCGACGAGTCCATCGACAGTGGCGCTCAGTCCCTCGGCCTCGAGCCCAGCCAAAGGTGGGCCGGTCCACTCGACCAGAGCCCCCTCTATGTCGCCGGATTCGAGGTGGTCTAGGAAGCGGGCGACATCGACCGATGTGGCGTCGACATTGAGCCGGTAGGCGGCACCCGTCCGCTCAACCGAGTCTGGGCCGAGACCCTTGCGCAGCCGGGTCACATACGACTGGAGGGTCTTGTCGGCGGTCCGAGGAGGTGCGGTGCCCCACACCATCTCAACCAGACGCGAGACCGGAACGGCGGCTCCGGCCGAGAGGGCGAGGGCGGCCAGGACAGCCTGGCATTTGCCTGGCCCTACGTCGACGGGATCCCCATGATCGGTGAAGGCGCTGACCCCGCCCAAGAGACGTATCTGAACCACCGAGCTGCACCCCTTACCCTCTGCCATCCACTCTCCCATAGATCGTCTCGGCCGCCGGTCACTCGGCCGCCGGTCACTGGGCAACGTCGATATCGTGACCTCCCCCGGTTGGGTACCGCCAGTGGCCCGGTTGGGGTTCGGTTGAGCAATCGACCTCTGACTCAACCAAGACCCAAGCGGTACGCCACCGCGGCCCTACCGGGCTCGACGACGGTGGTAGCTACCGAGTACAGCCGAAGGAGTAGCTGCGATGTCACATGCGTTGTATCGATTGGGCCGCCTTGCCGCCCGCCACCCATGGAGGGTTCTCGGAGCCTGGCTCTTGGCCTCCGTGCTCGTCATCGGTGGATCGACGATGTTCGGGCGCGAACTGGAGGACTCCTTTGCCGTTCCCGGTCTCGACTCCCAGCTCGCCGTCGAACTGTTGACGGCGGCCGATGCCAGCGAAGCCGGACTGACAGCCCAGGTGGTATTGAGCCCCCTGGACGAGAGTGCCACCTTCTTCGACTCGGCCGAAGCTCAGGTTGCCCTGGCCAGAGTCCAGGCCGGAGCAGCCAACCTACCGAACGTATTGGCAACCTCTGACCCCGCCGGAGCCCTGGCGGCAGGACCTGAGGCGGCGGCGACCAGTGGGACGGTTTCGGCTGACGGCCGGGTGGCCGTGGTCCGCATCCAGTACCCGGTGATAGAGGACCTCTCGATCGACGACCTGGAGAACTTGAAGGAGTTCGGGGAGGAGGCCCAGGTTGGATCTCCTTTGCAGGTGGAGATGGGTGGCGACCTCTTCTTCTCATTCGAGGAGCCCGAGACCGGTATCGGAGAAATGATCGGATTGGTGGCGGCCATCGTCATCCTACTGTTGGCCTTTGGCTCGCTCATCGCCATGGGCTTGCCAATCGGCATGGCTCTGTTCGGCCTGGCTCTCGGGGTGACCTCGATGCCACTCATCACCTATCTGGTCGACATTCCCAGTTGGGCACCCCAGATGGCAACCATGATCGGGCTCGGGGTCGGCATCGATTACGCCCTGTTCCTGGTGACCCGTCATCGTGAGCATCTCGCACGGGGGATGACCGTCGAGGAGTCGGTCGGGCGGGCTGTCGCTACCGCCGGTCAGGCCGTGATCTTTGCCGGCGGGACCGTGGTCATAGCCATTCTCGGTCTGGCTGTCGCCGGGGTGCCGTTCATGACAGCAGCCGGGATCGCCACCTCAGTGGTGGTACTGATCATGGTGGTGGCCTCGGTCACCCTGCTACCCGCCTTCTTGGGGTTGGCTGGCCATCGAATCGATCGTTTCGGTCTGCCCCGTACCAAGCGGGCGGCCACAGGGGTTGCGGTCAGCAGCCGCTGGCAGCGTTGGGGGGAGCATGTGTCGGCCAACGCCTGGCCCTATGCCATCGGCGTGACCGTGACCCTGCTGGCGTTGACCGCGCCTGTGCTCAGCCTCCGCCTCGGCTTCCCCGACGAGGGGACCCTGCCCGAGTCCCGCACCGAGCGAAGGGCCTACGATCTGGTGGCCGACGGGTTCGGGCCCGGGGTCAACGGTCCTCTGGTGATCGCCATCGACTTGGCCGGCGATGCTGGCGTCGTCGAGACCTTGGCCGCCGCGGTGGTGGCCGACGAGGGGATCGCCGCCATCGCCCCTCCCGTCGTCAATCCTGAGGCTGGGGTTGCGACCCTGGTTGCCTTCCCCCTGACAGCACCCCAGGACGACGCCACCCTCGACACGATCCTGCGTCTCCGCTCCGAGGTCTTCCCGACGGTGCTCGACGAGAGCCCGGCCCAGGCCCATGTCGGAGGTCAGACGGCGAGCTTCGCCGACATTGGCGATCGGGTGAACGAGCGGCTCCCTCTATTCATCGCGGCCGTCCTCGCTTTGTCGTTCTTGTTGCTCATGTTCGTGTTCCGCTCGATCCTCGTCCCGTTGAAGGCGGCCTTGCTGAACCTGTTGAGCATCGGGGCGGCCTACGGGGTGCTGGTGATGGTGTTCCAGTGGGGTTGGGGTATGAGCCTGATCGGGTTGGAGGCAACGGTGCCGATCGTCTCCTTCATCCCCATGTTCATGTTTGCCATCCTGTTCGGGTTGTCAATGGACTATGAGGTGTTCCTGCTCTCACGGGTCCGCGAGAACTATCTGATGACGAAGGACAACGAATCCTCGGTCATCCACGGGATTGCCAGCACAGCCCGGGTGATCACCTCGGCCGCCCTGATCATGATCTCCGTTTTTGGGGGGTTCGTGCTCGGTGATGACCCGGTCATCAAGATGATGGGCCTGGGCTTGGCCACCGCCATCTTCGTCGACGCCACCATCGTGCGGATCATCCTCGTCCCGGCGACGATGAAGCTCATGGGCGACGCCAATTGGTGGATCCCGGACTGGCTCGATCGGCTCCTACCCACCATCGACATCGAAGGCGAGGCCGGCCTCCCGATGCCCGAGATGGAAATCCCAGACGAGGCAGCCGATCTCGGCGGACTCACCGAACCGACGACCGAGGCAACCCTCGTCTAGCTCGCTCCGGCCCCTCGATCTCGCAGCCAGGTACTCAACCCGACCTGGCTGCGAGCCCCCGTCGAGCCGCAGTTCGTCACCCGACCCAGTACGAAGGCCCGAGGTTCCGCCCAAGGCAAAACTTGAAGGAACTCGGCCAAGACCGAGTTCCCGTGGGCCGGGTAGGATTCGAACCTACGTAGGCGTAACCGGCGGATTTACAGTCCGCTCCCTTTGGCCACTCGGGCACCGACCCATGAGCCAACGAGGCTAGCGGCTGCCGGTGCCAAGCCATACCTCTTTACGCTGAAGCTCTCTCGGCTAGGCGCCGACAGTCGCCGCCTGCCGCTCGAGCAGTACGCCCAGTAGGAGCGGGTAGGTTGAGGGGATGCCGAGCTTCGATGTTGTTTCACAGATCGACATGCAAGAGGTCAACAACGCTTTCGATCAGGCGGGCCGTGAGGTCGCCAACCGATATGACTTCAAGGACACCAACTCGACGATCGACCTCGACCAGAAGGCAATGTCGGTCGTTTTGGAATCAGCTAGTTCCGACCGGATCACGGCATTTCGCCAGGTGGTCGAGGAGAAGTTGATCAAGCGCAAGGTGTCATTGAAGGCCATCGAATTCGGCGACATCGAGGATGCCGCCGGTGGGCGGGCCCGGGTGTCGGCATCGCTGAAGGCGGGCGTGAGCTCCGAGGCGGCCAAGAAGATCAACACCCACATCAAAGGGATGAAGATGAAGGGCATCCAGTCTTCGACCCAGGGTGACCAGATCCGGGTGTCTGGCAAGAAACGTGACGATCTCCAAACCGTGATCGCCGCGCTCAAAGAACTCGATCTCGACCTCCCCCTTCAATTCGAGAACTTCCGCGACTGATCTGACTCGTCTGGCCGGTGTAGGTGCCAGGCGAGGTCTTGATGCTTGCTCCCGGTCGGCCTCGGCCGACTGCATCTGGAACGAATTCCACAACCATCAACGGCGTGCCCGTCCACCCCACTTCGCCGCGACCGCGATGGTAGCCGGCACAACAAGCTCGAGAAGGACACCCATCCTGATGGGGGCTGACCTGAACCCAGCAGAGCTATCAGATCAGGTCACGCCATTCATTGGAGCGGAGGCGACGAATTCGCTCTTCAGCTTGGGGGTGGGTGGTGAACAGGTTGGAGAAGCTGACCTTGCGGTTGGCCAATGGGTTGATGATGTAGCTGCTGGCCTGGGCCGGCTGCACATGCGACGGGATCCGGGTCGAGTAACCGTGGAGCTTCTCCAGCGCCCGGGCCAGGGGTTCACCATCACTGATCATCCGGGCCGCACTCCGGTCAGCCTGGAACTCACGGCTTCGGCTGATGGCCATCTGGATGATCCCAGCAGCAATCGGGGCCAGGATGGCGAAGGCCAGCAACACGATGGGGTTGCCTCCGTCATCGTCGTCTCCCCGCCCTCCGAACAGGCCGGACCACATCGCCATGTTTGCGGCGAAGCTGATGGTGGTGGCGATGGTGGCCGCCACCGACCCGATCAGGATGTCCCGATTCTTCACATGAGCCAGCTCGTGAGCCAACACCCCCCGGATCTCATCCCACGACAGGGTCCGCAGGAGTCCTTCGGTCACGCAGACGGCAGCGTGGTTGGGGCCCCGACCGGTGGCGAAGGCATTCGGCTGCTGCTCCGGCGAGACGTAGAGACGGGGCATCGGCATGTCAGCCAACTGGGTCAGCTCCGTCATGATGGCGTGGTATTGGGGGATCCGGCTCGGCTCGATCTCGACGGCCCGAGCCGACCGGATCGCCACCTTGTCACTGAACCAGTACGACCCACCGATCATGATGATCGATATGCCGAAAGCAATGATCAGGCCACCGCGGCCGAACTGGGCACCAAAGACCATGAGCAAGCCAGCCAAGCCGGCCAGTAAAACGGCTGTCTTCACACCATTCTTCATGACACCCAGACTCTCTTCATGACACCCAGTCTCGCAGAGACCTACTCGTCATCCTCTTCGGTGGCGCGGCGGGCGATCTCCTCTACCACTCCGGGGTCGGCCAGGGTGGTGGTGTCTCCGAGCTGACGGCCATCGGCAACATCGCGCAACAGCCGCCGCATGATCTTCCCCGAGCGGGTCTTGGGGAGATCGGGGACGATGATCACCGTCTTGGGCCGTGCGATCTTTCCCAGTTTGACTCCGACATGGTCACGAATCTCGTCGCCCAGCTCCAGGGAGGCCTCGTTCCCACCCCGGAGTATGACGTAGCCGATGATGGCTTGGCCTGTGACCTCGTCGTTGCCACCGACTACGGCTGCCTCGGCCACCGCCGAGTGATCAACCAGGGCCGACTCGACCTCGGTCGTGCTGATCCGGTGGCCGGACACGTTCATGACGTCGTCGACCCGACCCAGCAACCACAGGTAGCCGTCGTCGTCGAGTTTGGCTCCGTCTCCGGCGAAGTAGCGGCCGTCGAATCGAGACCAGTAGGTGTCCTGGTAGCGCTCGGGGTCACCCCAGATGCCACGCAGCATCGACGGCCAAGGATGGGTGATGGTGAGGTATCCACCCCCGACGGAGACCGTGTTGCCGTCGTCATCAACCAGTTCGGCAAACACGCCCGGGATGGTGTGGCAGGCCGAGCCAGGCTTGGTTGTGGTGACACCGGGCATCGGGGTGATCATGTGTCCACCGGTCTCGGTCTGCCACCACGTATCGACGATCGGACGGGCCGAGCCACCGATGTGCTCGTGGTACCACATCCAGGCCTCAGGGTTGATGGGCTCACCAACGGTGCCGAGGACCCGAAGCGAGGACAGATCGTGCTTGGCCGGCTCCTGGGCCCCCCATTTCATGAACATACGAATGGCAGTGGGAGCGGTGTAGAGCTGGGTCACCCCGTATCGCTCGATGATGTCCCACAGACGGTCTTGACCCGGCGTGTCGGGGGTTCCCTCATACATGACCGAGGTACAGCCGTTGGCCAGAGGCCCATAGACGATGTAGCTGTGACCGGTTACCCACCCGATGTCGGCCGCGCACCAGTAGATGTCGGTCTCGGGCTTGAGATCGAAGATGTACTTGTGGGTGAAGGCGACCTGGGTCAGATAGCCGCCGGTGGTGTGCATGATGCCCTTGGGCTTGGCCGTCGTGCCCGAGGTGTAGAGCAGGTACAGAAGCTGCTCAGAATCCATGGGCTCAGCCGGACAATCGTCGGCGGCACCGGCCATGAGCTCATGCCACCACAGATCACGGCCGCCGGTCATGGCCGGATCCAGACCGCAGCGGTCGACGACCACCACGTGCTCGACCGACGATGCGCCCGTCTCGAGAGCAGAATCGACAGTCGGCTTCAGGGCGGCGGCCGCACCCTTGCGGTAGCCACCGTCGGCGGTGACGATGATCTTGGCTTCGGCGTCCTCACAGCGGTCGACGATGGCCTCGGCCGAGAAGCCACCGAAGATCACCGAGTGGACCACCCCGATCCGGGCGCAGGCCAACATGGCCACCGGCAACTCAGGAATCATGGGCATATAGATGGCGGCCCGATCGCCCTTCTCCAAGCCAAGACCCTTCAACACGTTTGCGAACTTCTTGACGTCGGTCAGCAGCTCGGCGTATGTGATGGTCCTGGTGTCGCCCGGTTCACCCTCCCAGTGGTAGGCGACCTTTTTGCCCCGGCCAGCATCAACGTGGCGATCGAGGCAGTTGGCCGTGATGTTCAACTCTCCGCCCAAGAACCACTTGGCATAGGGCAGATCCCACTCGAGTGTGGTGTGGAAGTCGGAATCCCAGCTGACGAGCTCACGAGCTTGACGGGCCCAGAAGGCCTCATAGTCGGTCTCGGCCTCATCGTGGAGAGACCGGTCGTTGGTATTGGCTTGGGCCGAGAATGCCTCGGGCGGCGGGAAGGTGCGGTCCTCTATCTCGTATACACCGATCGTCTCCGACATCTACGTCTCCAACCTCTGTTCGTGTCTGCCGCTCGGCTTCCACTCCAACCGAGCTGCCGCGTGACGAAACGTCCCTCGGCGTGCGAATCCTACTGCCTGCGACTCGGATCAGGGAAGGTTGTAGGCACTCCGTAGACCAGCAACGACAGCATCGAGGCCGGCGCTGAACATATCGGCGCCAGTCAGGTGCTGGGTCTGACGAATGAACTCGGCCACCTCGGGGTCGTCGACATTGTCAGAATCGAAACCGGCCTCGTTGCGGATCAGGGCCATGGTGCCCAACTCTGATGCGACATGACCCATCACAAACGACACAGCGAAATAGAGGGCCTGCTGAGCTCGAACGGCATCAAGCCCCACTAGTAGGAATCGATTGTGGGCCCACATCAAGACGGCAAAGGCATCCTTGCTCTTGGCCGGCCGGCCCGAGAACAGGGAGAGGGCTGCCTCGTGGCTGACCAGCACATCGTGAAAGGATTGGAGGCCCAGTCGGATGGCGGTTTCCCACTGCTCGTCTGGGACATCGACCGGCAGCTCGATCTCGGCGTAGAGCCGATCGAGGACGGCGTCGAGCAGATCGTCCTTGTTGGCCACATAGTGGTACAGCGACATGGCCTCGACACCGAGCTGGTTGCCGAGCTTGCGCATCGAGAGCCCGTCGAGCCCCCCGTCATCGGTGATGTCCAGGGCGGCGCCAGCGATGATGTCGCGGCTGAGACCGGCCTTTGTCGAAGCGGACATGGGGCCAACCTATCGTGGAACCGATCTCTCTTCGGTACCAACAACCGCCCCCCAGGTGCAAACCGACCAGCTACCGAGCCCATCTGGGTCGAGGAGGGCCTCGGCTTCCGAAACCCGGCTGCGCATCTTGAAGGCGGCAAGATCGGGCTGGGCAGCATTCTCGGCCCAATACCGTCGGCCCTCATCGACCAGCTCCTCGATTCCCCACCGACACAAGAACTGGGCCTGGTCGACGACTTCAGCCGGTGGGGGCAGCTGGTCGATAGCGATATCGGTGGTGATGTCCCACTGGCCAGGCTCGACCAGAGGATCGGTCCCGACTTCATGTCGGCGATAGGTTCGAAGCCAACCCCCTCGTCGGGCCAGCTCAGCCGTGGTCCGAGCTCCATAGTCGAAAGCAACGACGGCGGCCGGCCCTTGGCCCAGAACCCGGCTGAGCCATCGGTTCGCCTCCTCGACGACCGGGACACGCATGCCATCCATCAGCTCATCGGCCACGAGCCCCCTGCCCGAGAGACTGGCTATGACAACTTGAAGGTATGGGTCGGCTTCTGGCTCGTCGATCGGCTGGAGCTCCTCTACCAGGGTGCCGTCGTCTCCAGTCGCCACATAGAGTTCGTGCCAACGTTGGTCTCGATATTCGATAGCCCGGAAGGCGATATTGTCGAGCAACTCGTTGGCAATGACGACCGACCCGGCCAGGTCGGCGGGAAACGAGCGATCAGCCGGAAGTGAACCCGATCCGTGGACCGAGGCCCGGTCGAAACCGCTGACCCTACGGGCCTCCGATGAGGGGCCGTCAGCGCTAGCCAGCTGGCGGGCCAGGGTGCCGGGCCCGGTGCCGGCGTCATAGACCTCGAACGGGTCGGGACGGCCTAGATGCACCCACATTTCATCGAGCCATCGACCCAGGACCTCACCGAACAGCGGCCCGACCTCGGGACTGGTCAGGAAGTCTCCTCGCCAACGGCCCGCAATCCCTGTCCCCGACGTGTAGAACCCACGATCAGGGTGATAGAGACACCGATCGACGTAGATATCGAACCGTTCGCTCACTCCCGTCAGGGCTGAGCGGCCGCTTCGACGAAGTTGGTGATATCAGGCACGAGCCCGGTCACGCCGGCGATCATGGTTGCCACCAGAGTGATGCCAACGGCCACCGCCAGCGGGGCTGGGATCCTGATCGGCGAGGTGTCACCATCGGGGGCAGGCATGAACCACATCTGTTTGGCCACGTTCAGGTAGTAGAAGGCAGCGATGACTGTGTTGACCGCAGCCACTACAGCCAAGGCGACACCTGCCCCGGTCCGCGGTTCCAGCAGGGCGCTGAAGACCTGCCACTTGGCCAACCAGCCACCCATCGGCGGGATTCCGGCGAGGGAGAACAAGAAGATACTCATGGCCGCCGTCAAGCCAGGGGCGTAGCTGAGCATGCCTCCAAACGAGGAGATCTCGCTCGAACCCGTCTTGCGGGCGGTGGCGATGACAACCGCGAAGGCTCCGAGGTTCATGGCGGCATAGATCACCAAATAGGTGACAATGGCCTCTCGAGCCGAGTCGGGGACCGAGCCGAACACGGCCAGAGGAGCCAGCATGTATCCAGCCTGGGCAACGCCGGAGTAGGCCAGCATCCGCACGATATTGGTTTGACGCATGGCGATCAGGTTGCCGATCGTCATCGTCGCCGCCGCCAGGACCCAAATGAAGGGCTCGACGACATCGGCCCGAGCGGGGAAGGCCACGATCACGATCGAGACCAGGGCCACGAATCCAGCAGCCTTCGAGGCCACGGCCAAGAAAGCGGTCAGCGGGGTCGGTGCCCCCTCATAGGTGTCGGGGGCCCAGGTATGGAACGGGACAGCGGAGACCTTGAACCCGAATCCGATGATGGTGAACAAGATGGCCAGGGTCAGGGCCGCACCGGCCTCATCGCCACCCACAGCATCGGCGATGACCTCTAGGCGGGTATCGCCCGCGATGCCATAGAGCAGCGACATCCCATAGAGCATGATGGCCGAGGCAAATACCCCCATGAGCATGTATTTGAGGCCAGCCTCGTTGGACTTCAGGTCACGCTTGCGCCACGCCGCCATCAGGTAGGCCGGGATCGACATCAGTTCCAAAGCCACGAAGATCGAGATCAAGTCCCGGGCTGAAGTCATGATCAGCATGCCCAGTATCGAGGCTGCGATCAGTTGGTAGTACTCGCTGTCGTAGTAATCGCCGTCGGCCATGTAGTTCGTACTCAATAGGACGACCACATAGCCCGCGACCAGGAACAGACCCTTGAGGACCAGGGAGTACTGGTCAACGACGTAGGCCCCGTCGAACATGATGCGGTCGGCACCGTCGTTCCACAAGGTCAACACCGGGATCAAAGCCAGTAGGAACCCGATGCCGGTCAGGGGCGGCATGAAGCGGCGTACCTTCTCCAAGCCGATGATGTCGATGACCGTGACCAGGGCGCCCCAGCCCAGCAGCACCAGCTCAGGGGCGGCGGCATGCCAGTCGATAGCCGGCCGATCGAAGGGAACCGCCTCGACCTGAGCCAAGGCAGCCGGGAGATTCGGCACGGCCGAAGCTCCGTTAGTGAGGAGCGAAGCGACGAACGGCGTGAGCGCAGCGACGAGCATACGTCAGCCCCCTATCGCCGTCGTAGGTTCAACACTCTGGAAGGCCTCGGCTACGGCCGTGACGGGCCCGTTGGTAACGTCGAACACCAGGCCGGGAAGGAAGCCCAGAACCAAGATCAGGATCAGGAGCGGCACCCAAGCCACCCACTCGGTGAAGACCGTGTCGTGGATGTGAGGATCGTCGGCGAACTCCTCGGACGGGGTACCGAAGGCAGTCCGCTGGAGTAGCCATAGGAGATAGGCGGCAGCCAAGACTGTGCCGACGGCGGCAACCACCATGTAGACCCGGAACAGGCTCGTCGACAGCCCGCCCCCCGGGTTGTAGGCCGCCAGGATGGCGGGGAACTCACCCCAGAAGCCGGCCAGGCCGGGCAGGCCGAGGGAAGCCATGGTGGTGAACCCGAGGATCCAGCCCATCTTGGGGGCCTGGATCAGCAACCCACCGAGCCGCTTGATCTCCAGGGTGTGGTAGCGCTCCTTCACCGACCCAGCGATGAAGAACAACATGCCAGTGATGAGGCCGTGGGCCACCATGCCGAAGATGGCGGCATTCAAGCCAAAGTCGGTGAGAGTAGCAATGCCGAGCATCACGTAACCCATGTGAGCCACCGATGAGAAAGCGATGAGGCGCTTCATGTCGGTCTGAGCCAGGCAACCGAGGGCGCCATAGATGATCCCGATGACGGCCAGGAGGCCGATCCAGGGAGCCCACTCGACGGCGGCTTCGGGGAGGATGGGCAGGGCGATGCGGATGAAACCGTAGGTTCCGAGCTTCAACAGGACCGCGGCCAGGATGACCGAACCCTGGGTCGGGGCCTGGGTGTGAGCGTCCGGCAGCCAGGTATGGAAGGGGAACATCGGCACCTTGATCCCGAAGCCCATGAACATGCCACCGAAGATCAGGACCTGGGTGCCGAGGGCGATGTCGCGAGTTGCGACCTCATCGGCCAAGCCGGCCATGGAGAAGGTGGTAGAGCCGGTGACCCAGTAGAGGGCCAGGAAGCTGACCAACATCAGAGCGGAACCGAACAGGGTGAAGAGGAAGAACTTGATGGCGGCGTAGAGGCGCTGCTCACCGCCCCAGACTCCGATCATGAAGTACATGGGGAGGAGGACGACCTCGAAGAATACGAAGAACAGAACCAGGTCCTGGGCCACGAAGGTCCCGAGCATGCCGGTGTGGAGCACCAGGGTCAAGATCAGGAACGCCTTGGCGTTGCCCGGTTCAGGGATGTGATTCCAGCTGTAAACCACCACCAGGGGGGTCACCAGCAGGGTCAACGCCGCCAGGGGGAGCGAGATCCCGTCGAGGCCCACCATGTAGCGAGCGTTGATCACGTCGATCCAGTTCTTGTCGACAACGAACTGGAGAGTCTGGGTGTCGTCGTAGTTGAACTTGGTCAACAACAAGATCCCGACCACGGCCGACGCCACGGTGGCGGCCAGGGCGATCAGTTTGTGCGTCTCTTCATCCCGCTCTGGGACCAGCATCATGATGGCCGCCCCCACGAGGGGGAGGAAGACCATGAGAGAGATGCCCCAGCTATCTAGAAAGTCGGTCATGCAATTACTTCCCGGTGGTTGTGGTGGAAAGAACTCATACGGCGAGGATGAAGACGGCGGCCAGGAGGGCGGCCGCCCCGAACATCAGCGATGCGTAGTGTCGGATCTGGCCTGTCTGTATGCGGCGGAGGAACTGGCCCATAGTGGAGGCGGTGCGGCCCGAGGCGTTGATCGTCCCGTCAACGACACCCTGGTCGATATAGCGGTATACGAACCGCCCTGTCTTGACCGAGATCGTCCCGGCGAAGTTGACGATCCCGTCGAGCACATTCTGGTTTGTCCAGTAGGCGGCACGGGCGACTGGGCCTTTGGTGCCTCCGGCAATGACATCGGTGTAGAGATGGTCGAGGTAGTACTTGTTCTCCAGCACCTGATAGCCAGTGGCAGCCAGCTTGTTCTTGGAGCGGAGCCCGTCGCTGTACTCAGCAGCCATTGGGTCCTTGGCGTAGAGGGCCTGGTAGTAGCGCCACACCACGAAGCCAGCGCCTACGGCCAACAAGGTGGCCACGATGGCCAGCGTGAGGCTGGGGTTGGCGTGGGTGAAGCCTTCTGGGGGGAAGTTTGGCTGGCCCGCCGGTTCGACCCAGGTTTCGAAGCGGTGGGCCCAGCCGGAGGGCAGGCCGATCTTGTCGACGAATGCTGCCGGCATGTTCAAGAACCCGACGACCACGGCCATGAAGGCCAGGATGATCAGGGGGACAGTGATCCGCTTGCCCGACTCATGGGGATGCTCATGACCCCGGTACTCGCCGAAGAATGTGAGCCAGATGGTGCGGGTCATGTAGGCCGCCGTCATGGCCGCGGTCATCATCCCGAAGATGAAGGGGATCAGGTAGGTGCCATTGCCACCGGTTCCTGGCCATACCCCGGCCCCGGCCAGGATCTCGTCCTTCGACCAGAATCCAGCCAGCGGCGGGATACCAGCCAGCGCGGCCGAACCGATGAGGAACGTCCAGAACGTGATCGGCATGTGTTTGCGCAGACCACCCATGTCGGACTTCATGTCGAAGCTGTGGTGGCAGGCGTGGCTGACCGAGCCGGCCCCGAGGAATAGGCAGGCCTTGAAGAAGGCGTGGGTGAAGAGATGGAACATGCCGGCGGTGTAGGCCCCCATCCCCAGGGCGAGGACCATGTAGCCCAGCTGAGACACCGTCGAGTACGCCAGTACCTTCTTGATGTCCCGCTGGACGAAGGCCAATAGTCCGCCACCAACCGTGGTCAGGCCCCCGATGAAGGCCATGAGGTTGATGTTGGAGCCCGAGATCGACAGGCCCTCGTAGAACACGGGGTAGAGGCGGCCGATCATGTAGACCCCGGCCACCACCATGGTTGCGGCGTGGATCAGGGCCGAGACGGGAGTGGGGCCAGCCATGGCGTCGGGCAGCCAGGTGTGGAGCACGAACTGGCCCGACTTCGACATCACGGCCGCCATGAGGGCGACGGCGGCCACCGTCAGAGCCGTACTGGAGATCTCACCGCTGACGGCCTTGGAGTTGATCTCGACGATGCTGAAGGTCTGGCCGGCGGCGAAGAACAGGGTGATCACACCGATCAGGAGGCCGATGTCGCCGACCCTGTTGGTCAGGAAGGCCTTGACGGCGGCATCGGAGTTCGGTTTCTCCTCCCACCAATGTCCGATCAGGACGAACGAGCAAACACCGACCAGCTCCCAACCGACGATCAACTGGAGGGTGCTGGAGGCAAGAACCATGAACAACATGGCTGCGGTGAACAGTGAGAGGAAGGCGAAATAGTGGGTGTAGCGCCGGTCCCCGTCGACATAGTCGGTCGAATAGATGTGGACCAGGCCAGAAACGATGGTGACGACGAACAGCAGCATCACCGACTGGCCATCGATCTGGATGCCGACCCTGAAGACGTTGAGCCCGCTCTCGAACCACTGGACGTCGCTGACGACGGCCGCCCCTCGAGCTGGGCCGTGGCCCCCCTCTTCAGCTTCCTCCGCTGCGGTCGCAGTAGCTGCGGTCAGGGTGACCGAGGCGAGCGGATTCCCGTCGGCAGAGACCAATGCATCACCAAGCGGAGCGGAGCCATGTTCCTCGTCGGTTGAGGAGCCCTCGCCGTCAGCCGGGGCTTCTTCTCCATGCTCAGCACCGCCGGAGGCAACATCATCTTGGACGTCACCAATCCAGGCGAAGGTGGTGAGGAGGGCTAGGACGAAAGCGGCGCCAACGGCGGCGAGGCCGATCTCGGCTCCCTTGTAGGGCAGCCGCTTGCCGAAGAACAGGATCAGCACGAACGAAGCAGCCGGCAGAGCAGGGATGAGCCAGGCGTTCTCGTAGAGCCAGGGCACAGTGGTTTCGACAGCAAGCACAGGTCAGTCCTTCAGCCCTTGAGCAGGTTGGCGTGCGCCGGCCGGAGCCCGGCGCGTCGAGTTCGGACCACCCCTACGGGTCGCCCCGAACGTCGCAGCATCACACCACTAGACATGAGTCTCACCCTTTCAGCAGGTTGGCTTCGGCAATGTCGATACTGCGACGGTTGCGGTAGATGAGCAGGACGATGGCGAGACCAACGCCGACTTCGGCCGCAGCGACGGCGATCACGAACAGGGCAAAGACCTGGCCGGCGATGTGACCGTTGTAGGCACCGAAGGCGACCAGGTTGATGTTCACCGCGTTGAGGATCAGCTCGATCGACATCAACACGAGTACCCCGTTCCTACGAACGAGAACCCCATACACCCCGATGCAGAACAACACGGCAGCGAAGATCAAGAACTGGTTGAGAAACATGGCCGCTCAATCCCTCCGGGCGACAACGACGGCCCCGATAAGGGCAGCCAGCAACAGCACCGAGAGTGCTTCGAATGGAACGATGTAGGTACTGAAGATCTCATCCGAGACCTCCTGGGTCCGCTGGGGAGCGAACGAGGCCGGCAGCTCTTCGTCGCTGAATCCCTCCCACAAGGAGAAGGTCATGACGGCCAGCATGCCGGCGGCGACGAGGGCCCCGATCCAGCGCTGCTCGTGATCGAGGTCCGTCTCGGCTCCGATCTTGGCTCTGGTCAGCATGACTCCGAACAAGAGGAGGACCATGATGGCCCCCAGGTAGACCAGGACCTGGGTGGCGGCCACGAACTCTGCTCCCAAGATCACATAGACGGCGGCCACGGCTGAGAGCACAACCAGGAGGTAGAGAGCGGCGTGGACCACATTGGTCGTTGTCACCATGCGAAGGGCGGCCACGATGGCGATCAGGGCAATCACGCCGAAGAAGGCATTGATGACCCAGATGTCGGTGTTGGTCAGCTCGGTCACCGCCCCCTGAGCAAACATGTTCATCGAGGCACCTTCAGTACTTTGGCCTCCGAGCCTGACTCGTATGGCTCGAAGTCGGGGACGGTCTCCATCCAGTGCCCGAGTCGGGTCTTGTCATGGAGGAGATCAGCGATGCGCAGCTCGGAGTACTCATACTCCGGACTCCAGAACAATGCCTCGAAGGGGCACACTTCGACACATATCCCGCAGTACATGCAGAGGCCGTAGTCGATGTCGAAGCGGTCGAGCTTGTTGACCTGGCGGGGTTTGCCCCCAGGCCGACGGGGAGGACCGAGCTCCTTGTGAGCCTCGATATAGATGCACCAGTCGGGGCACTCCCGAGCGCACAACATGCAGGCGGTGCAGTTCTCCTCCTGGAGGGCGATCACTCCCCGCGCCCGAGGAGGAGGCTCCTCCTTCTCGTGGGGGTACTGGACGGTCTGCGCCCCCTTGACAACTGTCTTGGTGATCTCCCCGAGGGTGACCCCAAGTCCTTTGATTACGCCGGGTACGAGCCCCATCAGACGAACACCACCTTCAGCAGGCCAGTGACAGCGATGTTCACCAGGGCCAGTGGGATCAGGATCTTCCACGCGAATTTCTGGAGCTGGTCTTCCCGGAAACGGGGGTAGGTGAAACGGACCCAATAGATGACGAAGGTCAGCAGCAGCATCTTCGTCATCATTACCAGCGGGCCGATGAAGTTCATGACGTTCGAGTCGGGATCGATGCCGAACAGGTCGGTCACGAACGGGGGTACGGCCCAACCTCCGAGGAAGAGGACCGAGCCGAGAAAGGCGAAGATGTTTGCCGTAGCGAACTCGGCGATGAAGAACATCAGGAAGCGGAAGCCCGAATACTCGGTGATGTAGCCGGTGACGAGCTCTGACTCAGCGATCGGCATATCGAATGGGGTTTGGGTCAGCTCGGCCTGGACCGCGATGAAGAAGATGAAGAAGCCGACGACCTGGGTGATGAAGAAGGGATTCCCGATCCCACCCCAGCCGAAGATCTCCCCGTTGACCTGAGCCATCACGATGCCCTGCAGGTTGAGGGTGCCGGCCTGAATGACCACACCGACGACCGCCAGTACCAGAGGCAGCTCGTAGGCGATGAGCTGCCCAGCGGCCCGGAGCCCGCCGAGGAGGGAGTACTTCGAGGCGCTGGCCCAGCCCGCCATCAGGATGCCGATGACCGAGATCGAGGTAACAGCGAGGGCGAAGAAGACACCAGTATCGAAGTCGGCGAAGAGGGCATCGGGCCCGAAGGGGATGACCAGGACCAACAGGAAGGTGCTGATCAGCACGACGTAGGGGGCGGCGGCGAACACGAAACGGTCGGCCTTGGCCGGGATGATGTCTTCCTTCTGGACGTTCTTGCCCACTTCAGCCATGAGCTGCAGCGACCCGTAGGGGCCGGCCTCCATGGGCCCGAGCCGGCTCTGCATGAAACTGACCATCTTGAACAGGTAGAGGTAGACGGTGCCCCCGGCCGGGATCAGCACCGCGACGAACGCCATCGCCAACTTGAAGATCGTCCACCCATACGAGAACTCGGCAGCAAGTGTGTAGGTCACCGGTCGATATCTCCCAAGATGAAGTAGAGGGAGGCCAGGATGGTCACCACGTCCGGCACATAGGTCCCCTCGAGTAGCCAGGGGGCGATGGACATGTTGGAGAAGCTGGCCGAGCGGATCTTGACCCGGAACGGCTCCAATCCTCCCTGGCTGATGATGTAGTAGCCCATGGCACCGAGGGGATTCTCGGTGGCAACATATGCCTCCCCCTCAGGCACCTTGATGATGCGGGGTACCTTGGCCATGATCGGCCCACTGGGTAGTCCGTCGAGGAGTTGCTCGACGATGTTGCACGACTCGCGGACCTCTTGGAGTCGGACCCAGTAGCGGGCGAAGGAGTCACCGTCGGGGTGGATCCAGACCTTCCAGTCGATCTGGTCGTAGACCAAACCCGATGGCTGGCCCGGGGGGACATCTCGCCTGAGGTCCCAGTCGACACCGGAGGCCCGGATGTTGGCCCCGCTCAAGCCATACGACAGGCCAACGTCGGGAGGGATGACCCCGATGCCGCGGGTCCTGGTCGTGAAAATCTCGTTCCCGACGAGGAGATCCTCCATCTCTTGACAGAAGGACCGGATCTTGTCCAGGGACCGCTTGGTCTCGGTGATCCAGCCGGCGGGGAGGTCGTCCTTGACGCCCCCGATCCGGTCGAAGTTGGGGTGGAACCGTCCGCCGGTGGCGGCTTCGATCTGGTTCAGGACGTGTTCACGATCACGGAAGGCGTAGAACACGGGGCTGACAGCACCGAGCTGGACCCCCATGTCACCCAGGAACAAGGTCAAGTTCGAGATCCGAGCGAGCTCGAAGAGGATGGTGCGGATCCACTGGGCTCGGGGTGGGGCTTCGATACCCATGAGCCGCTCACTGGCCAGGATGAACGGGACCTCGTTTGCGAAGCTCCCGAGCCAGTCGATGCGATTGACCAGGGCAGTGATCTGGGGGTAGGTGCGGACCTCGGCCAGCTTCTCGTAGCCCCGGTGCATGTAGCCCATAACAGGATCGGCCTTGATGACCTGCTCACCGTCGAGCCGGGCCACGATGCGCAGGGTGCCGTGGGTGGCAGGGTGCTGGGGCCCGATGTTGAGTGTCATGCCCTCGGTTTCGAGCTCGACATTGACCCTGGAGTCGGCGGCCTGGGCCGCGATATAGGCCAGCTGGCGCCGGGCTTCGGGGCTGACGACGTCGTCTGGAGCGATTCCGTCGGCAGCCGAACGGCCGACACCTGATTCGGTTGTGCTCACGAGCCACCACCTTCCGGAGCTCCGTTGGCGGCTGAAGGGAGCGGCGGCATCGGCTCAACGTCGACGATTCCCGGCCAGGGCTTCACCAGGCGGGCCAACAGGGGGTAGTCCTTTCGCATCGGGTGGCCCTCGAAACCACTGGGAAGGTAGAGATGCCGCAGGCCGGGGTGGCCGAGGAAGGTCACGCCGAACATCTCCCACGCCTCCCGCTCATGCCAATCGGCGCCGGGGTATTGCTCGGTCCAGGTGGCGATGGCGAGGTCAGGCCCGAGGTCGGCCTTGATAGTCAGGCCGAGGGAGGCGGTCAGATTGTGGACTCGAGCCATCATCTGGAACCGGGAGGAACCGCCGGTAACCCCACTGTTGAGAGTGTTGTCTTCCTCGGAGCCAGCATCTCCAGCCCCAGGGGGATCCGAGGGATTCCCGTCGACTTCGGCTTCGAGGCTGCGCCCGTAGGGTGATGGAAGCCAATCGACGACGGAAAGCCAGTCGAAGAATCGGAACCGCTGCCGGTTGCGGAGATAGTCAGCGGTCGAAGCCCAAACCTCGTGGTTGACCCGAATCCAGAGATCCCGGCCTGGCTCGAGGTGGGTGCCAACGATGGCATCCCCAAGGTCCAGCTCGAGTGCTTCCAGCAGAGCTCCCCTGGCTTCGTCGACAGCCAGCTCTTCAGCTCCCTCGGTGTCTCCCATGCTCATCTCCCCTGACCGTTGTCTGTTTCCGCACTGCTTCTCAGGCCCAGCGCAGGACGCCCTTGCGCCACGCGTAGGCGAGGCCGAGGGCAAGAATGAATATGAAGATGACCATCTCGACGAGGCCGAAGTAGCTGTACGCTTCGAGCCGGGTGGCCCACGGGAAAATGAAGACAGCTTCCACGTCGAACATCACGAACAACAGGGCGAAGATGTAGTACCGGATCTGGCTTTGAGACCAGCCGGATCCCACCGGGTCGACCCCACTCTCATAGTTCTCGATCTTCGCATCCGTCGGACGTTTGGGGCGGATCAGCGACGCCAGCCCAATAAAGCCACCGACGACACCACAGGCGAGCACGGCGAACAAGATGACGAGCAAATACTCGCGGAGGAAGTTCGACACGAATGGCGAGCCTACCTGCGCAAAAGGCGCCGATCCAAGATCCAGCTGTATGACATTCTGTTGGAATATACCCGGCCTGGGGGGCCGGGGCCGCTGACCCTCCTAGTCGCCGACCGAGCCGAGAGGGTCAGCGGCGGCCGCGGCCACCTTTTTGGCGTCGAGTGTGATGCACGAACAGCTCAGCCAACAATCCAACTGAGATCAGTTGGACCGAAACGACGACCAGCAGCACCCCGGTGGTAAGGGCCGGTCGGGTGCCGATTCCGTTGCCCTGCAGCTTCTCGATGGCCATCCAGACCAGCAACATCGAGCCGATCAGCCCGCACAGGACACCGGCCGAACCGATGAGGTGGAAGGGGCGGCTGTCGTAGGTGGTGAGGAACTTGACGGTGATGAGATCGAAGAAGCCGCGCCAGAACCGGGCTCTTCCGAACTTCGAATGTCCGGCCAGACGCTCCCGATGATTGACGTCGACTTCTACCGAGCGGTATCCGGCCCACTCGGCCAGGGGTGGGATGTAGCGGTGCATTTCCCCGTACATGTCCAGGTCATCGACAACCTCACCCCTCATCAATTTGAACCCACTGTTGAAATCGCGGCCGTCGACCCCACTCACCTTGGCCGTACACCAGTTGTAGAAGCGGGAAGTGGCGCGTTTGACGAAACGGTCATTGCGAATGGATCGTCGCCCCGTGACGAGATCAAAACCCTGCTCGATGGAGACCAGCATCTTGTTCAACTCGCTCGGATCATCTTGGCCGTCGGCGTCCATCAGGGCCACCAGATCGGCATCGACGGCCTCAAAGGCGACACGCAACGCTTCGGATTTGCCGAAATTGCGGCGCTGGGTGATGACGGCCAGCTCAGGATTCTCTTCCTGGAGCTCGGACAGGATCCTACGGGTGTCATCGGTACTGCCGTCGTCAACCACCAGGATCTGCCATCGGTCGAAGCCCCGGGCCAGGATGGGGCGGAGCTCAGTAATGACGGCTTTGAGGTTGTCGGCTTCGTTGTAGGCCGGCAACACCACGGATATCTCGTGGCTGCTCATGATGCTTCGAGCCTAGATGCATCGACAAGCAGATGGGGGTCACTCCCCGATCAGAGCTCCACTCAGATCTAGGCCGAAGAGTTGCTGGAAGCGGGCTGCATAGTCGGCGTCGTCGGTCAGGGCGCCCATATCGATCCAGTCTCGGTCGGCTACTCCTGGTTTGCGGGAGCTCAACTCGGGGCCGCCCCACCCACAGGTGTAGCGGAACTGGGGTGACTCATCGGTGGCGGCGGCGTAGATCACCTCGGCCACCTCCTCCGGTCGGCCAGGATCTCGCAGGCCAGCGGCGTAGAAGGCGAACAGGCGCCGGTAGTGGGCTGCGTAGGCGCCGGTTGCATTGGGGGCATCGGTGTTCTTGGCCAAGATCGCCGTCTTGATGATGCCGGGCTCGATGACGGCGACCCGGATACCGAATGGAGCCAACTCGTGGGCCAGCCCCTCGCTGAGGCCCTCGACGGCCCACTTCGAGGCCACGTATGGTGACTGGGAGATGGCGGCGATGACGCCAGCGACGGAGGAGATATTGATGATGCAACCGTCTCCTCTCTCTCGCATCTGGGGAGCGACGGCCTGAACGCAACGGATGGTGCCGTAGAGGTTGACGTCCATGACCGCTTGATAGTGCTCGATCGATGATTCCTCGACCACCCCGTTGCCGCCGACACCGGCGTTGTTGACCAACACGTCGATCCTTCCGGCGACATTGGTCACCTCATCCACGGCCGCGTTGACCGAGGCCGTGTCGGTCACATCGCACACGACGGGGTGAACGGTGACCCCAGCCTCGGCCGCCATGGCCGCCACCTTCTCCCCCTTGTCGAGGCTGCGCATGGACCCATAAACGGTCCAACCTTTCTTGGCCAGCTCGACCGCGGCACCGCGGCCGAGCCCAGAGTTGGCGCCGGTGATCAAGGCAACAGTCATACCGGGACCATAGTGGCGCCCAACGCCAGTCGGCAGACCGGGGACGGGCAACGACAAGAACCTCGGGGGCACGACGCCCGGTTTCAGGCAAAATGAATCTCATGACGGCGACGACCTCGACCCAGGGCCCAGCACAGCCTGGGCCCACACCCGGGCCTCATGCCTCGCTTGGGCTTCTTGGCTCGCTTCGGATCGGGCCACTGTCAGTGGAGTTGCCGGTGGTGTTGGCCCCTATGGCAGGGGTGACGAACGCCCCGTTTCGTCGGCTGTGCCGTGAGTACGGGGCGGGTTTGTATGTGAGCGAGATGATCTCGGCTAGGGCGTTGTCTGAGGGGAGCGACAAGACCGATCACCTGGCCAGCTTCGCACCCGACGAGTCGCCCCGCAGCCTTCAGCTGGCCGCCGTCGACCCTGTCTATGTGGCCCGAGCCATCGAACGCTTGGTCGGTGAGGAACGGGTCGACCATATCGACTTGAACTTCGGGTGCCCGGTGCGCAAGGTGACCCGCCATGGTGGGGGCGGGGCCTTGCCCTACAAGCGGCGGCTCTTCGAGGCCGTGGTTGCCGCTGCGGTAACTGCTGCGGGGGCGGTCCCGGTGACGATCAAGATCCGAGTCGGGATCGACGACGACCATGTCACCTACCTCGATGCCGGCCGAATTGGGGAGGACCTCGGGGTGGCTGCTGTTGCCCTTCACGGGCGGACGGTGGCCCAGCTCTACAGCGGACAGGCCGACTGGTCGACGATCGCCAAACTCAAGCAGGCCGTGACCTCGATCCCGGTGCTTGGCAACGGTGATATCTGGGATGCATCCGATGCGCTGGCCATGGTGGCCGAGACCGGATGCGACGGGGTCGTGATCGGCCGGGGCTGTCTTGGTCGCCCTTGGTTGTTCGGTCAGCTGGCAGCGGCATTCCGGAGCGATCCCGTCCCTCCCCCACCACCAACGACCGGGGTGGTGCCGGTGATGAGGCGTCACGCCGAGCTGCTGGTGGATTGGTTCGGTGATCACACGGGAATCCGGGAGTTCCGCAAGCACACGTCCTGGTACCTGAAGGGCTACCCGGTCGGTGGGGAACTGCGAGGTCAACTGGGCTTGATCGAGAGCCTCGACCATCTGGATTCGCTGCTAGCTCAGGTTCCCGAGGCCGACCTACCGATCGAGAACTGGCGGGTGACCCGAGGCCATACCCGGGGCCCTCAAACGGTGGCCCTCCCCGACGGCTGGCTCGACGACCCCGACGACGACACTGTGGCCGGTGCCGCCGGTGATTCCGCCACATCCGGCGGCTGACGAGGAGCTACTGCTGGTCGGCTACTTGGCCAGACTCGACATCACCATGATGATCCCCCGATCATCATGGCCTCCGCGATGGCTTCTTGGCGGATCGACTGCGGAGAGACGGAGTACTACCGGAAAGCGGAGAGGGCTTCGGCGGCCTCGGTGAGGACACCGCCCCCGATGTCGGGGAGGAGGCCCAAAATGATGGTGACGACGGCGGCGATGGCGACCGCGAACACGGCAGAAAAGGCTGGAGCTGGTGCGGGGGTCGTGTCCACGATCTCGGTGGCCTCGTCGGCCTCGTCGTCGCTGGCTTCGGCCGCGGCTTCCTCCGGGCCCTCGATGAGGAACATCGAGACCACGATGCGAAGATAGAGCACGGCGGCGATGACAGCAGCCAGCATGGCCGCTCCGGCCAGGATGTAAGACTCCTCCGAGGCGGCGGCCGCGATCACCCGGAACTTGGCGAAGAAGCCGGAGGTGAAGGGCACCCCGGCTTGGGCGAACAACAACACCGCCATCATCACGGCCAGAACCGGCTGACGGCGGGACAGGCCCTTGTAGTCGTCGATGTCGTGGCCACCGTCCCCGGTTCCGCCGACAATGGTGACGACCCCGAAGGTCCCCGCCACCATGACCGTGTAGGCCAGCAGGTAGAACAGGAAAGCCTCACCGCCGAGCAGACCGCTGCTGCTCGGCGACGATGCGGCATGTACCGCCACCAGGATGAACCCGGCGTGGGTGATCGACGAGTAGGCCAGCATCCGCTTGACGTTGGACTGGGCCAAAGCGAGCAGCGAGCCGAGAAGCAAGGTGAGTAGGGCCAGCCCGGCGATGATGGGGCGCCAGTCGGCCAGGTAGGAACCGAAACCGACCCAGAACACACGGACCAGGCCGGCGAAGCCGGCCACCTTGATACCCGAGGCCATGAAGGCCACTACCGGGGTCGGCGCTCCCTCATAGACATCGGGGGTCCAGAGGTGGAAGGGGGCGGCTGAGACCTTGAAGGCGAAGCCGACCAAGAGGAGGGCCATGCCAACCAGGATCATCGACGATTCGGTGGCCGGGCTGAGACCGGCCTCGTTGGCTCCAGCCGACGAAATGGCTCGTAGTGAGGTGAAGCCGGTCGCCCCGTAGACGAGGGCGATGCCGTAGAGCAGGAACGACGAGGCCAGCGCCCCGAGCAAGAAGTACTTGAAGCCGGCTTCTTGCGATTCGGCCCGTCGCAGGTGGAGAGCGGCCATGACGTAGGCGGCGATGGACAAGATCTCGAGGCCCAAGAAGGTGACTATGAGATCCTCGGCCGAGGCCAGCAGGACGCCACCGGCAGCCGACATGAGCAGCAGGACGTACCACTCGGGACCATCCAGGTTCTCCCTCCGCAGGTAGTCGTCGAGCAACATGGCGGAGAAGAAGACGGCAACGCAGATCACGGCCGTGATGAACACCGTGAAGCCGTCGATGCCGATGGCATCGGCCACGGCGAGGAACGGGCCTTCGTCTTCGAGCCGGCTCCAGATAGGCACGAGGAAGCCGCCGGCCACCACGGCAACGGCTCCGGTGAAGGCGGCAGGAAAACCCCCGCCGCGCAGGGCCGGGACGAGAGACGTGATGGTGACCAGCAAGACCCCGCCGATGGCCAAAATGACGAAGGGCCAGATCAGGGACCAAGCGATGTCAGGGGTGAGTACGGTCGTAACCTCGACCTGGGCCAGCATCTCAATCATCACTCGCCCTCGCTGTGGTCGTCATCGACTTCGCCTTGGCTGTCGCCCTCGTCATGGCTGTCGGCTTCACCATGACCAGATGCTTCGTGCGCTTCGGTGGCGGTTGCGATCAATTCCTCGACGCCCAACACCGGTACCTCGGTCGGTTCTGACTCGGTGAACCCCTCGACATGGGACTCGACATGGGCCACCAGAGCGTCGACCGTCGGCTCGATCCGTTCCAGAACCGGCTTGGGGTAGACGCCGAGGGCCACGATCAGAGCCAATAGGGGTGCGATGGCCAGGACCTCACTCGGCCGGAGGTCAGCCATGGTCGCGTTGTCGCCTTCGGCTGGGCCGTGGAAGCTGCGCTGGTAAGCCCAGAGGAGGTAGAGGGCGGCCAGGATGACACCGCTGACAGCAACCACCGACCACCAGCGAGCACTGGAGAAGGCCCCGAGGAGGATGAGGAACTCACCGACGAACCCGTTGAGGCCCGGCAGCCCAACGCTTGACAACATGACCAGGGTGAAGACAGCGGCCATGATCGGGGCCGCCGACTGGAGTCCGCCCAGGGCCGCGATCTCGCGGGTGTGGCGTCGCTCGTAGATCCAGCCGACCAGGATGAACAAGGCTCCGGTCGAGATCCCGTGATTGATCATCTGGAGTACCCCGCCCTGGAGCCCCTGAGTGTTGAGGGCGAAGATGCCGACGACGATGAAGCCCATGTGGGCCACCGAGGAGTAGGCCACCAGGCGCTTCAGGTCCCGCTGCATGGTTGCCACCGCAGCCCCATAGACGATACCGATGACTCCAAGGGTGAGGAAGATGGGAGCCAAGTCGTCGACGATCTTGGGGAAGAGGTAGACCCCGAAGCGGATGAACCCGTAGGTCCCCAACTTCAACATGACACCAGCCAGGATCACGGATCCCGCCGTTGGTGCTTCGGTGTGAGCGTCTGGTAGCCAGGTGTGGACGGGCGCCAGGGGTACCTTCACGGCGAAGGCAACGGCAAAGGACAAGAACACCAGTAGGGCGGCGGTGTCGGTCAGGGCCTGGGCCTCGGCCAGGCGGGTGACATCGAAGGTGATCTCTCCGATCTCATCCTTGCTGAGGAACACCACGCTCACGATGCCTACGAGCATGAGAGCAGAGGCGGCCATTGTGTACAGGAAGAACTTCATCGCGGCGTAGACGCGGCCCTCGTGACCCCAGCCTCCGATGAGGAAGTACATGGGCACCAGCACGACCTCGAAGAAGAGGAAGAACAAGAGGAGGTCGAGGGCGACGAAGGCACCCATCGAGCCGGCCATGAGCAACATCAACCAGACGTAGTAGGGCTTGGGGTCATGGTGGGGCTCAGTAGCCAGGATGGCGATGGGGAACAGGATCCCGGTGAGGACCACGAGGAAGAGGGAGATCCCATCGACGGCCAGGAACCAGCTCAGACCCAGGCTCGGGACCCACTCGTGACGGCTCACGAACTGCAGGCCGGGGGTGCCTAGCTCGAAATCAGCCAGGACGAAGATCGACAGCGCGCCCGTGATCGATGAGCCGACCAAGGCCACCAGCTTGGTGTAGTCGGCCCGGGCCGCGGGCAACAGGGCTACCACCAGAGCGGTAACGACGGGGACAACGATCAGAGCCGGAAGGACGGGGAATGTCGGTGCCGCCGCCTCGGCCCCGATGAGCAGGGTTGAAATCATGCCCACAACCTCCCGAGGAACCAGATCATGACGAAGGCGGCGCCCACCCCGATACCGAGGGCATAGCTGCGGACGAAGCCCGACTGGGTCACCCGCAGGCCGCGGCCGACCATCAGCAGGGTATGCGCCGTGCCCTTGACCGCCCCGTCGACGATGGTGCGGTCGAACCAGGCAGCGGCGTCGAACAGGCGACGGCCGGGCCCGCCGAAGAATGAAGCGTAGCTCTCGTCGATGTACCAGGCGTGGGCCAGAGGTTCACGCTCGATCTGCTTGGGATCCAAACGGCCTCGGAGATAGACGGCGAAGGCGGAGATGACGGCGATAGAGGCGATCGAGATGGCAATGGCCGCCAACAGCCACTTGACCCCAGCTGAGACCGTGACCTCCGCTTCGTGGCCGAACAGTGACGGTTCGAGCCAATGCCCCAGGAAGTGGAGGTCAGAGCTGAAGGGAAGGTTGATCAAACCAGCGATGACAGCAAACACGGCCAGGACAATGAGGGGGATCGTCATCGTTCGTGGTGACTCGTGAGGCTTGTACTCCTGGCGGGAGGCGTAGCTCTCAGGCAAGTATTCGGCCAGTTCGCCGACCTCGGTGGCGGGGGTGAGAGCGGTGACGATGGCTGGAGGACGTTCGGCCGGCCACCCCTGGAGCTCGTTGAGACGAGCGACGGCGTCTTCCACCGTCTGCTTGGCTGCGGCCAACGACTCGGTCGCAGTCTCGACCCCGGTCTTGGCCTTGGCCAGCGCCGCCTCGGCTTTGGGTACGGCCTTTTCGGCCTTGTCGAGCGCCTTGACCAACTTGTCGTAGCTCTCGTCGACTGGGTTCGCATCGTCGAGGGCCGCCGACGCGCTCGATGCCCCATCTTGGGCCTTGGCCAGTGCTTCGGTCCGCTTGGTGATGTCGGCCTCGGCCTTGGTCACGGCATCGATGGTGGCCTGGTGGGCCTCCTCGGCGGTGGCGATCTCGGCTCGGGCCGCCTCGATCTGGGCCTCGATGGCAGCATCGATCTCATCGGAGGTCACGTCGAAGAAGCGGGTACGACCGAGGAAGGTCAGGATCACCTGGCGAGTCATGTAGAAGGCAGTGAGCAGGGCCGTCACCAATCCGACGAACCAGAGGCCCTTGCCCCCGATGTCCTCGGCATTCCAGGCCAGGAGGAGGATCTCGTCCTTGGACCAGAACCCGCTGAAGGGGGGCACGCCGGCGATGGCCAGCCAACCGATGATGAAGGTCGTGGCTGTGATCGGCATGAAACGGGCGACGCCCCCCATGCGACGCATGTCCTGCTCGTCGTGGAGGCCGTGGATGACCGAACCGGAACCGAGGAAGAGAAGGGCCTTGAAGAAGGCGTGGGTGACCATGTGGAAGATTGCGGCCACATAACCGCCGACCCCTACGGCCAGGAATAGGTAGCCGAGCTGGGACACCGTTGAGTAGGCCAGGACCCGCTTGATGTCGGTCTGGGCTACGGCCACCGTTGCCGCGAACAGGGCTGTCCCCGCTCCCAGCCAGGCCACCAGGCCGAGGCTCCAGGTCTCGGCCTGGGCCAGGACGGGGTTGAGGCGGGTCAGGAGGAACACGCCAGAGGTGACCATGGTGGCAGCGTGGATGAGAGCCGAAACTGGGGTCGGGCCGGCCATGGCGTCGGGCAGCCAGACGTAGAGGGGGAGCTGAGCTGACTTGCCAGCGGCCCCTAGCAGGAACAGGACCACGATGAGGGTGGCTGCGGAACTCTCGAGCTCAGAGGAACGGGTGAGGATGTCGGCGTAGCGGATCGAGCTCAGCTCGATGAACACGAGGAAGGTGGCGAGCATGAACCCGAAATCACCGATCCGGTTGGTGACGAAGGCCTTCTTGCCGGCACTGGCATTGGCTTCGTCTCGGAACCAGAAGGAGATGAGGAGGTAGGAGCAGGCGCCGACCCCTTCCCAGCCGAGGAAGGTGAGCAGAAGGTTGTCACCCAGGACCAGGACCAGCATCGAGGCGATGAACAGGTTGAGGTAGACGAAGAACTTCGAGAAGTTGGCATCACCGTGCATGTACCCGATGGAGTACAGGTGGATCAGGGTGCCGACCCCGGTGATGAAGAGGCTCATCGTGATAGCCAGGGGATCGATCAGTAGACCAACATCTACATTGAACGAGCCAGAGGCGACCCAGGTGAACAGGGTCTGGATGTAGAACCGACCTTCAACTGGCTCACCGACCAATCCGATGTACACGACGAGAGTCGAGACGAAGGCGGCGGCGCTAGCGGCGGTAGCCAGCCAGCCGGCAAGGGGTTCACCAAGACGGCGACCGAAGGCGACGAGTACGACGAACCCGGCCAAGGGAAATGCAGGTATCAACCACGCTGCTTCGAGCACAGCAATCAGCCTCTCAACGATGTCAGGTCGTCGGCCGTCGCCGACGGACGGCGGCGAAGCACAGCTACCACGATCGACAACCCAACCACTACCTCGGCAGCGGCAACGACGAGCACGAAGAATACTGCGGTCTGTCCGGCAAGATCATCGAGGGCGTTCGAGAACGCCACGAATGAGACATTGACGGCGTTCAGCATCAGCTCCACGCACATGAACATGACCAGCGGGTTGCGTCTGACCAGCAGACCGATCAGGCCCACAGTGAACAGCAGGGCGCTGAGTACGAGATACCAGGTTGCCGTCACCTCCATGATTGACCTCCTGGGCCCGGCCCACACTGGGAGCGAAGCATCGTCATCGTCGTGATACCTCCCTGCGTCTCAACTTGCGGCCTGACCGGGTTCATCGACCACCAGGTCTTCGGCTCCCTGGTTGCGAACCAGGACCACAGCACCGACGGTGGCAATGGTCAGCAGCAACGCCGTGGCCTCGAAGGCCAGGACATTCCGGGTGAACAGATCGTTGGCCAACTGATCGACGTCGGGAGTCTCGGGGTCGATCGGCTGGGTCCCGCCTCGTTGGCCGGTGAGGGCCAGAGCCCCCTCGTCTCCGCCTGGCCCGGATAGGAACAGACCACCGAGCAAGAGAGCCAGAACCAGGGCACCGACCGCCACTCCGGCCACTCGCTGGCCGGCCAGAGGCTCGACCGAGAGGTTCTCAGATCGGTCGACGCCGAGCAGCATGATCACGAACAAGAACAAGACCACGATGGCGCCGGCGTAGACCACGATCTGGACGAGAGCCAGGAAGTGAGCCTGCTGCAGGATGAACAGGACGGCAACCCCGAAAAAGGTCGCGATCAGCGAAAGGGCAGCCCGCACAGGGTTTCGGTTCAGGACCACCCCGATGGCCCCGCCCAACACGATGGCAGCCGAGACGACAAAGACGATGACTTCCATCAGTGATCCTCCTCATGGTCGTGATCATCATGGCCACGGTCGTCGTTATCAGATGATGACGAAGAGGGAGCAGACTGGCCGAACTCCGGCGCACGGACCCCGTAGCCAAGCTCGGCCGACCAGCCAACGACCCCTTCATAGATTGCTTTGCCGGCCGGGGCGGTGGCCCGCATCCAACCCGAGGTGTGCTCATCTTCGCCTTCACGCCAGTCTTCCCATGGCATCTGCTGGGGCTTGCCATCGTCGCCAACCAGAAGCTCGGCCTTGGTGTAGATGGCGTCTTGGCGGCTGGTGAAGGAGAACTCGAACAACTTCGACTCGGTGATGGCACCGACCGGGCAGGCCTCGACGCAGAGGTCGCAATGGATGCAGCGAAGATAGTTGATCTCGTAGACGTAGCCGAAACGCTCGCCGGGAGACGTCGGATCCTCCGGCGGGTTGTCGGCCCCGCGGACATAGATGCACTTGGCCGGACAGACACCGGCGCACAGCTCGCACCCGATGCACTTCTCCAGACCGTCTTCGTAGCGGTTGAGCACATGGCGCCCATGGAGCCGCTGCGGTTTCGGCGCTTTCTGGTCACTCGCTCCACCCCGACCGCCAAGGTACTGACGGGTTGTGACACCCTCAGCCCACTTCTTGAACGTGACGGCGAACCCCTCTAGGTATCCCACTATGGCGCCTCCTGTCCGTACGGAAGCTCAACCAGTCCCCTACCTCGCAATCGCTCCGTTCGAGCGGTGCGAATGGAGGCCATGAGTAGGCCAGCGGCAACGAGGGCAATGGCGAGCCCGATAGCCAAGACGATGAAGGTGTCGGCGACGGTCGAGTCGGTGAAGCCGAAGCCACCGGTCTGGGCCACCCGAATTCCACCCAGGATCAGCAGCCAACCCAGGGCCAGGGGGATGAGCAGCTTCCAACCCAGGTCCATCAGCTGGTCGTAGCGGAGGCGGGGCAGGGTGGCCCGGAACCAGACGAAGGTGAAGAGGAACACCAACAGCTTCAGGAAGAACCACACGAAACCCCACAACCAGCCCGGGAGGATGCCGAAGTTGGGGCCGGCCGGACCGCCGAAGAAGATGGTGACGATGATGGCCGACAAGGTGACCGTGTTCATGAACTCAGCCAGGAAGAACAGGGCGAAGCGGATCGACGAGTACTCGGTGTGGAACCCACCGACCAGCTCTTGCTCCGCTTCGACCAGGTCGAAGGGGGGCCGGTTCAGCTCGGCCGTGCCCGCGATCAGGAAGACGGCGAAGGGGACGAACCCTGTCACGATGACATTCCAGTTGGGGACGAACCCCCGGAAGCCTTCACCGGCTTGAACCATCACAATCTCGTTGGTGCTCAATGAGCCCGAGACCAGCAGCACTGCCGCCAGCGACAAGCCGAGGGCAGCCTCATAGGAGATGGCCTGGGCCGAAGCCCGGATGGAGCCGAGGAGGGGGTACTTGGAGCCCGATGACCAGCCGGCCAACATGATGCCGTAGAGACCGATCGAGCTCATGGCCAAGAAGAACAGGATTCCGACGGGGACATCCGCCACCTGGAGGAAGGTTTCGCGCCCGAAGACGGTGACTGAACCATTGCCCCCTTCAGAGAAGTCACCAGCGATCGGCACCAAGATGAAGGTGAGGAAGGCAGGGACCAGCGCCAGGTAGGGGGCAAGCTGGAACACGAACCGGTCAGACCGGTTGGGGATGATGTCTTCTTTGAAGAAGAGCTTGATCCCGTCGGCCAGGGTCTGGAAGATCCCGGCCGGGCCGGCCACCGTTGGGCCGAGTCGGTTCTGGAGCCGGCCGACGACCTTGCGCTCGAACCACACCATCAACATGACGGACACGAGCAACACGACAAAGGCCACCGCAGCCTTGGCGATAGCCAGCACCACGTCACCGAAGTCGACCCCATCGCTCAGGTAGAGGTCCTGGGCCAGTTGGGTAGCTAGCGACATCAGCTCTCCTCCCCTGGCTCGAGGCTCAACCTCGTCACCGGCTCACCGGCAACCAATAGGTCTCTGGCATCGAAGCCGGGGAGCCGGATCGAGATGCAGGCTGTACCGACCGTCACCGCCGGATCGACGATGAACCCGACCTCGAGCTCTCCTGAGGAGCCGTCGACCTTCACCGTCCCCGACGAACCGAGCCCCAGCCGGGTGGCGTCGGCGGCGGCAAGGCGCAACACAGCAGGCTCCGGGAGTCCGGCCAGCGACTTGGATTGGGCGATCATCGTGCCCTCGTCCCACAACTTGTGATCGACAACAAGGAGCAGGCCATCACCGAGGTCGAGCTGATCGGCGGCCTCACCGAACTCGAGCACCCAGTGGCGATCCCGCTTGATCAAGGGTCCCTCATCGACACCATCGATGGTGGCCCAGTTGATCTCGGCCAGGGAGGAAGCGGTGGCGCCCAGCTCAGCTCGCAGCTCGTCGATGGTGACGAAGCCAAGGTCGAAGCCAAGGGCGCTTGCCACCTCGACCGCGATCATCCAGTCGGCCTTGGCTTGGCCCGCTGGGGTGACCTTGGCCCTGACGGGGCTGAGGCGGCCCTCGAGGTTGAGGAAGGTGCCGTCGGCCTCACCGAAGAGGGCCACGGGCAAGATGACGTCGGCCCGAGCCACCGACGAGGTCACGAAGGCATCGAGGGCAATAACGGTGGTCACCTGTTCCAAGGCCAGATCGACGAGATTCCGGTCGGGGAAGTCCTCCAACGGATCGGCCCCCAATAGGACCAGGGTCTCGATCTCGCCGTCAGCGGCCGCCCTCAACAAACCGTCGGCATCGCGACCGTCGAAGTCGGGGACGAAGGGCCAGGTTTCTAGCTCGGCCCCGGAGCGGCGAATGCCTCCGGGTAGGAAGCCGGGGGTGAGGCCCATCTCCAAGGCGCCGAACACATTGCCTCGGCGCAGGGCAGGAAGGAAGCGGACCTCGGGCGCCATCTTGAGCATGGCACCCACCGCATCAGCGGTGTAGCGGGCCGTCTCGGCCAGGTTTCCGCGCCCCAACACCACTGTCACCTGACGGTCCGAGGTGAGCAGAGCCCTTGCTCGAGCCAGGGCACCTGGGGCGATCCCGTCCGAGCTGGTGTCACCGTCGGCCATGGCCCTGGCCACATGGCCGACCGATCCCGGCCGGGCGTGGATGCTGACCGTCGCCAGCTCACTGAGACCAGTCTTCCTCGGCGTCATCTCGATGAGGTCGACCCCATCGTTGATGACGGCGTGGCGAAGTCGGAGGAACAGGGTGGGCTGCTCCTCTTTCAGATCGGGCCCCAATAGCACGACGACCCCACCGGGGGCGCAGGCCCGGTCGATTGTGGCTCGGGCCAGGCCGAGAGCCATTGGAGCCGGGATGCCGTCACCGAGCTGGCAGTCAAAGTGGTCGGTGCCGATGACACCCTTCATGAGCTTGGCCCAAGCGTATTGGTCTTCCAGGTTGAGGCGAGCTCCCCCCAATACGGCGATCTTCTCCGGCTCACCTCGCAGGGCCCGAGCCACGACCTTGGTGGCATCGCTCCAGCGGCTGGGGACGAGCTCGTCACCATCGTGGCGCAGGTAGGGCTGGGTCACCCTGTCGGGGCTGGCCGCAGCCTCATAACTGAAGCGCTCCTTGTCGGAGAGCCAACCCCGGTTGACGGCGTCGCTGTCGACCCCAAGCACCCGAACCAGCTCGTTCTGGGAGGCCTGAACGACAACCCGAGCGCCAGTGGCATCAACGGTCGCCGTCGACTCGACGGCGTTGAGGTCCCACGGACGGGCCTTGAACCGATATGGGGTGGCGGTCAGGGCACCGACGGGGCAGATCTGCACCGTGTTGCCACTGAAGTACGAGGAGAACGGATGATCAGGAAAGGTGTTGACATGGGTGGCGTTGCCCCGATCGATGAAGTGGATCAACGGATCACCGGCCACCTCGGAGGCGAAGCGGGTACAGCGATCGCAGAGGATGCAGCGCTCACGGTCGAGGTAGACGAGGTCGCTGATCGGGATCGGTTTCTCGTAGTGGCGTTTCTCCTCGACGAAGCGGCTCTCGCCAGGGCCGAACCCGTAGGCGTTGTCTTGAAGGGGACACTCGCCACCCTTGTCGCACACCGGGCAGTCCAGGGGGTGGTTGATCAGGAGTAGCTCCAACACTCCCTCTTGGGCACGCTTGGCCCGATCGCTCTCGGTGTCGACCACCATGCCGTCAGCCACCGGGATCATGCACGATGGCTGCAGGCCGGGACCCCGGCCGGCGTCGATCTCGACCAAGCACATCCGGCACATGCCGACTGGCTTCATCCGATCGTGGTAGCAGAAGCGGGGGATATGGGTCCCCGACCGCTCAGCGGCGGCGATGACCATCTCTCCGGGCTCGCACTCGACCGTCTGACCGTTGACCGTGATGCTGACGAGGGTCTCGTTCGTTTCGTCACTCACCGGCACTCACCCCTTTGAGCTCGACCGGGACTGGGCTCGAAGCCGCAGCTGCGGCCTTGAATGCTGCCCCGACTTCGTCATCTGACACCCGCTCAGCGAACTCCTCGGGAAACAGGGTCAGCGCTGAGTGAGCCGGGGCATAGGCCGATGGGCCGACGAAACAGATCGTTGTCATCTGGTACGGGAATGGCGCCGGGTCGAGGCCGAGGCGCTCGCTGGCGGCGTGGGGAAACTCGCCGGGACAGATCGACTCGCCGACCTCGAGCAGCATCTGCAGATCTCGCTTGGTCCCATGGCCGTCGACGATCCGACCCATAATCCGCTCCAGCCAGGTGCCCCCCTCGCGACAAGGTACGCACTTGCCGCACGACTCGTGGGCATAGAACCGGGTGAGGGTGTAGGCAGCGAGGGGGATATCGGTTGTGTCGTCCATCACCATGATGGCGCCGGAGCCGAGCATCGAACCTTGGGGCGCGACCTGACTGGCTTCGAAGGGAAGATCGAGCTGGTCCGGGAGGAACCAGGGGGCTGATCCGCCACCAGGAACGAAGGCCTTCAGCTCTCGTCCGGGGCGCATCCCACCGCAGTACTCCTCATCGAAGAGGAGCTGGCGGAAGGTGGTGGACCCGTTGATGATCTCATAGACGCCGGGTCGCTTGACATGGCCCGATACCGCAACCATGCGGGTACCAGGTGAGGTCTCGGTTCCGATCGCCTTGTACGCCTCTGCCCCGTTGGTTGCAATCCAGGGCAGGTTGGCCAGCGTCTCGACATTGTTGACGATGGTCGGCTTGCCGTAGAGGCCGATGGCGGCAGGAAAGAACGGGGGCTTGAGCCGGGGCATGCCCCGATTACCCTCGAGGCTCTCGATCAGGGCCGTTTCCTCTCCGACCACATAGGCCCCGGCACCCCAGTGAAGGATGATGTCAACAGAGAAGTCGGAACCGAGGATGTTCTTGCCGATGTAACCGGCGGCGTAGGCCTGATTCAGAGCCTCAGCCACCCTCTCTTGGGCCAGGGCCATCTCACCCCGGATATAGAGGAAGCACTGGCTCAGACCTACGGCGTAGCAGGCGATGAGACAGCCCTCGATGAGCTGATGGGGGTCGCGCTCCATCAGGAGGCGGTCCTTATAGGTCCCCGGTTCGGACTCATCACCATTGACGACGAGATAGCGGGGCCAGACGTTTGGAGGCATGAAGCCCCACTTGACCCCGGCCGGAAAGCCGGCGCCACCTCGGCCCAACACAGTGGCATCACGGATCTCGCCATGGACCTCAGCCGGGGTCCTGGCCAGGGCTGCCTTGAAACCGTCGTAGCCTCCGGTGGCGAGATAGCGCTCGAAGGTGTAGCCCACCTCGTCGTCGAAACGAGAGGTCACGATGCGGGGGGTGTCATTGGCCACGAAACCGGGGGCGAAGGAGCTCGAAGAGCCCCTAGGACTGGGGGTGCCCTCACTCATGACGACGCCTCCTCGGTCGGCAACCATGCCGGGGGCCCGGTCACGGCCTCGGGGGCCACGGCCCCAACCCGCCGGTCGTTGGGGATTTCCTGGCGAACCCGAGACAAGATCCCGTGGTTCGGCACATCCCGCTTGCCGGCACGGAGATCATCGACCATCTGATCGAAATCGCTGGTGCTGACCCGGTACTCGTGGCGATAGTTGACCTGGACACAGGGGGCCTCGGTGCAAGCAGCCTGACACTCTGCTCGTTCCAGGGTGAAGAGGCCATCGTCAGTAGTCGCCCCCACCTTGATGCCCAGGGTCTCTTCGGCGTGGTGGATCAGGTCGTCGGCTCCGAGCAGCTGGCACGACATGGTCCCGCAGACATTGATGAGGTAGCGACCGACCGGCTCGCGCTTGAACATCTCGTAGAACGAGCAGGTTCCGAGCACCTCGGCTGGGGTCACTCCGACCAGCTCGGCCAGATGCTCCATCGCCTCGTCGCTGACGTAGCCGTCTTGTTCCTGAGCGAGGTGGAGCAGGGGGATCAGGGCCGACTTGCGCCGTGGGTAGCGGCTGATGATCTCATGGGCCAGCTCGACGTTGGCCTCCGTTAGTCTCGCCACTAGCGATCAACCTCCCCGCCGCTCGCTGGGCTCGCTAACCGAGTTTCGACCTCCGGCCGAAACATCGCCGACGTAGGCCTGTAGATGACCACTAGCGATCAACCTCCCCGAGGACGGGATCGACGCTGGCGATGACGGCTACCGCGTCCGCAAGGAACCCGTTGGCCATCATGTGCGGCATCGTCTGCAAATTCACGAAACTCGGGCCTCGGATGTGCATGCGGTAGGGCTTCGGCCCCCCGTCGGAGACGAGGTAGCAGCCAAGCTCACCCCGGGGTGATTCCACAGCCACATAGACCTCCCCTTCAGGGACCTTGAACCCCTCGGTGAAGATCTTGAAGTGGTGGATCAATGCCTCCATCGACTCGTCAATCCTTGCTCTCGGAGGCGGCGTGACTTTGGTGTCTTGGGCCCGGTAGTCACCGTCTGGCATCCGTTCGATGATCTGGCGGACGATACTGATCGACTCGCGGATCTCGTTGAGACGGATGGCGTAGCGATCGAAGGCGTCACCGTAGCTCCCGACCAAGACGTCGAATTCGAGGTCCTCGTAGGCCAGGTAGGGGATGTCTCGGCGGAGGTCCCAGCTGACCCCGGTGCTGCGCAGGACGGGCCCGGTGGCAGACAGGGCAACGGCCTCCTCTTGGCTGATGACGCCAACCCCTTGGAGACGTTCCCGCCAGATTGGCTGGCCCGTCATCAAGATGTCGTATTCCTCCAGGCGGGGAGGAAGCATGTCCATCAACGCCACCAGGTCTTCTTGCCAACCATCAGGGAGGTCAGCAGCGACCCCACCGGGTCGGATGTAGTTGTGGTTCATCCGCAGGCCGGTGACCTTCTGGAAGAAACGCAATACCTGTTCCCGCTCCCGCCAGCCGTAGATCATCATGGAGACGGCGCCGATATCCATACCACCGGTCGCCATCGACAGCAGGTGCGATGAGATCCGGTTCAGCTCACACATCAGGGTGCGGATCCACACCGCCCGCGGTGGCAGTTCAAGACCGAGCAGCTCTTCGACCGCCATGGAGAACACCAGTTCGTTGAAGAACGGGGAGGCATAGTCCATCCGGGTCACGTTGGTCGGACCCTGGAGGAAGGTGAGATTCTCGGCCGTCTTCTCCATGCCAGTGTGGAGATACCCGATGATGGGCTTGGAGCGAAGCACGGCCTCACCGTCCAGCTCCATCATCAGGCGCAGCACGCCATGGGTCGAAGGGTGGACGGGGCCCATGTTGATGAGCATCGTCTGGTCGTTTTCGCCCTCGAGACGCTCACCGTCGATGGTGGCGGCGGCCTCCACTTCGGACATGCGGAGGACGGCATGGCGACGAGGCAGCTGGTAGAGCTGACCGCTAGCCGATTCGGGAGTTACTTCAGCAACTCCAAGCGATGAGGCGCCCCCTGGCGCCGACGGAGTTGTCATCAGTGCTTCACCTGGTTGGGGGCCTTGAACTGCACCGGTATGGACCCGGTGCTGTAGTCCTTGCGCAGGGGGTGTCCTTCCCATTTCTCCGGCATCAGGATTCGGGACAGGTCGGGATGACCGTTGAACACGATCCCCATGAGGTCATAGACCTCTCGTTCCAGGAAGTCGGTGCCGGGATAGAGGTCGTAGAGCGAGTCGACGGTGGGATCGTCGGCCGGGACCTGGATGCGGGCCCGCATTCGCTGGCGCCGCTGGTAGGACAACAAGGAGGCGACGACCTCGAACCGCTCACCCTTGATTCCTTCGGGTAGACGACGGCCCCGATGATTGAGGTAGTCCACCGCGGTGACGTCAACGCACATGTTCCACCCATCGGCCAGCATGGCTTCGGCCGTCTCGCGCCACCGGTCGCGGTCGGGGTACAGCACCTGCTGAGTGCTGACCTCTTCAACCAGGCAGCCGTAGGCGGTTGGCACCTCGACTTCGACCTCGGTTGCTTGGGTCTCTTCGACTTCGGTTTCCTCGTCAGTCACGGTGTCCTACCCATGGTGACCAATTGGGACGCACCCTGACCATCACGTTGCTCGATGGTGATGTTGGCTCCTTCTCCGGTTGCTTCCCGGCGGCGCAGCAACTCACCAGATTCGATCTTGGCGTGGAGAGTGGTGATGGCGTGGATCAGGGTCTCCGGCCCGGGCGGGCAGCCGGGAGCGTAGACATCGACAGGGACGATCTGGTCCACTCCTTGGACGATGGCGTAGTTGTTGAACATGCCGCCGCTCGAGGCGCAGACACCCATCGAGATGACCCATTTGGGTTCCATCATCTGGTCGTAGACCTGACGTAGGACGGGAGCCATCTTCTGGGAGACGCGCCCGGCAACGATCATGACGTCGGCCTGGCGGGGGGAGGCGCGGAACACCTCCATGCCGAGACGGGCGATGTCGTAGTGGGAGCCCCCCGTGGCCATCATCTCGATGGCGCAACAGGCCAGCCCGAACGATGCCGGCCACGATGAGCGGGCCCGTGACCAGTTGACCAGCTTCTCCAGGGGAGCCGTGATCACATTGTGGTCAAGCCCACCGAAGCCATGATCCTGCACATTCGATACGAGACCCATCAGCTTGCTTCCTGCTCGATGAGCCCTGAGGCCGGCACCAGCTCGACCTCGGGTTGCACAGAAGAGACGGCCTCGATCCGGCCATCGCCTCCAACCCGGCGTACGGTGGACTCTGCGGTCCGCTGAGCTGACCGCATCGGGTCCTGCCGGCGGGAGATCTGGAGGGGGCCCCAGTCGAGAGCGCCCTTGGAAATCAGGTAGATGAACGACTCGAAGACCAAGGCTGAGAAGATCAGAACAGCCACGAGACCGAACAAGCCGAGGGCTTGATAGTTCACGGCCCACGGGTACAGGAACACGATCTCGATGTCGAAGATCACAAACAACATGGCCACTAGATAGAACCTGACGGGGAAGCGCTCGGGAAGGTCCCGTCCAGGCGTGATGCCACACTCGTATGGGTCCAGCTTCTCAACGGTCGGATTGCGGGGCGCCAGCAACTTGGACGCCACGAAGCTCAACGCCGCGAACAGCGTGGCCAAGACAAGCAAGGCCAGCACAGGCAAATATTGCGCCATTGTTTCCTCCTCTCGTTCGGTGTTGAGCCCATCAGCAACCTAGATGGTTGCCATCGGCGCTCAAGCGGCTGCAGCTCTGATCTTCGCTTCTCGCTTGTCACGAAGATGCATGTTGAAGGCCAGAACAGCGAAGATCGTGCCACAGACCAAAGTGAACATAGCGGGTGTGAACCGAAGACCACTGAATAGGGCCGGGATTGGGCCGCCTCGGTTCCGTTCCATGATCACACTGACCACCGGAGCGTCGCTATCGACGGTGACCACCGGTGGGGGGAGGCCAGGCAGGGTAGCTTGCGGGATCGCGCCCTGGACCTGAACGACGATCAGCTCCTGCCCGTGGAACGGGTGGAGGATGGTCTCACTCAGAGTGTGGCCGACCCGATCCCAAATGTTGGCGTCCTCAGCGAGGATTGGCTTGCCGTCCAGGATGAAGGCACCAAACTGGCTCGGCACATAACCATCGACTTCGAACACCTCCTCCTGGACGAGGAAGGCATCGACCGACGCCTGGGCCTCACCACGGATGGCGTCGGAGGTGACGACATAACGCCAATCACCAAGGTCGAGCTCTCGAGAAGCGACGAGGGCCGCTTCCTGAGCTAGATCTGGATCTGCGATCTCGGAAACCACGCCCGCCGCGGCGAGAGCAGTCTGGGCGTTGTCGCCGTCTTGGACCCGATCGGCCACGACGTCTGCGTCGAAGCCCAGAGTGCCGAGGCCACCAAATGGCACCCCATTTTCGGCACCAAACGTCAAGGCCACTACTGGCTCGAATTCGGAGAAGAGCAGCCCGTCGTCGGGATCGGCGGCGTCATCGACATTGATCTCGGCCAGATCCCACGTTGGGGTTTCGCCCTTCCAGCCAATCCCGTAGATCGTCCACACGATTCCCATGAGGAACAGCCAACCGAACAGGGCACCCAGCGACACCATGAGACCCAGACGAGTCCCGATGTCGGTCGCCATCACCATGTAGGTGCCGCCAATGAGGACAAGGATGCCAGTCAGGACGCTGAGTAGGCCCCGGAAGAACGGATCGAAGCCTATCCCGTCGATGATGGCCAGGCTGGCCGTCGAACCAGTGTTGAGTGCTAGTTGTAGCATCACAGGCCTCGCTCGTAGTCAACAACTGCTTGGATGAGCTCAGGGGGTAGGAGGCCACCAAAGCCTGGCATCATACCGGCGTGACTCTGGCCGCCCTGCCCGTATCCGCTTCCAGCCACCGCCCCGGTATAGACAAACTCGAAGTGGGCTTGGCTGGTGCGGTCCGGCATCTCGATACGAGTGCAGTCACCGACGAGACGTCCGTCAGCGAGCTCGATGACCTCGTCTCCTGGGACCTCTTCACCCGTCAGCTCCGGCGGATCCGGGAACCTCCCGCCCTCCTCGACGAGTTCGAAGTCTTGAGCGAAGGGATAGGCGGTGCCGGAGTCGGGCTGCCACAACTGGGAGACGTACTGGCAGTCGAGCAGGTCACCTTCGTGGATCAGGTAACGGCGACCGTCGTCGGTGACGGGATTCGAGCTGTCATCGAGGCGGATCGGGGATCCGTCGGCTGCCTCGATGTGGAAGCCCTGATCGTCGGCGATGCCCCCGGAGGGCATCCAGCGGCCATCGGCCG
>JAAETV010000319.1 GCA_024227975.1 Actinomycetes bacterium | reverse complement strand
GGCTCTGTTGCGTCCAGCGATAAAGCGTCGACCCGCGGAGGATCGTCGGTGGCGGTTGCTGTCTCAGATCACTTGGGCGAGCTCGTCGAATGCTTCGATGAGCCGGTGATGTTGGGTGGTTTCGGTTCCGAGTTCGTAGTGGCCCCGACGGAGGTTCTGGATGAATGCGTGACCTCGAATCACCACGGAGGCGGTGCGGTCGCGTTTGAGCCCTCGCATCGGTCTGAGCCTGGCTTTGAGTCGGCCGTGATCGCACTCCACGCGACTATTCGCATACTGGTCGGTGTTGTGAAACACGTGAGGGATCAGCTGCTCGATGACCGTCTCCAACGCTTGGGCCAGATCGGTGATGACCTCGTCGGGTTCGCCGTGCGCGATCAGCGAACTGTTGAAGAATTCGCGAGCAGCCGCGATGTCGCGCTTTGGGGAGACGGAGACGTCGATGACTTGGCCGTGCTGGTCCACAGCGCGGTAGACGTAACGCCATTTCCCGGCAACTTTCACATACGTTTCGTCGACGAACCACCGGCTGCCGACGCCATGGCGACAAGGTCGTGCCGCGTCGATCAGCATCGGCGTGAAGCGCTGCACCCATCGGTAGATGGTCACGTGGTCCACCTCGATACGGCGTTCGGCCAGCAGCTCTTCGACGTCTCGGTAGGACAGGCCATAGCGGAGGTACCAGCGCACAGCCAGCAAGATCACCTCCGGCGGGAACCGGTACCCGGCAAACGCCGACCGATCAAACGATGGCGACGTGACACGATGACAGCTCATGTCAACAGCCTCGCCGATCTATGACCCGATCCGTGGATGCAACAGTGCCGTCGCGAACACATTCGCTGAACGCTGGATCGGGACCCTGCGTCGCGAGCTGCTAGACCGCACCATCATCTGGAACCAACGACAGCTTGACCGGCTCGTCTCCGACTACATCGAGCACTACAACACCCACCGGCCACACCGTTCGCTCGGCCAACGACCGCCACTCGGACAAGACCCGCAATTGAGAACAAGCCCTGAGGCCACACCGCTTCGAATCGTCAGATCCACCCGATGCCACGGACTAATCAACGAATACAAGAACGCCGCCTGACCAGCCACGACGCAGTTTCGGGCACCCACAGGAGTCGTCGTTCTTCGCCTGTCCGACAAGAAGGTTCTTGAGGTCGAGGTCGTGGTCGTAGTCGAAGCTGATGAATACGCGTGTCTTGGCCATGCTGATGGCTCCCTTCTTCGACACCATTCTTCCACCACGGTGTGACACTCCCGGAGAAGGCGTCGAAGGCAGCCGCCCGCAAGCACGATTCCGGTCATTCGCCCAGCTTCAGCTGAGGCTCCGCGCTCTGTCAAGCTCCGCGCTCTGCCATTAGCAAATCCATTTGCAAACGACACCCCTAGGAGCATTTTCGTGCGCTCTGACCAGGGGTTTCTATGGTGTCGGAGGGGGGACTTGAACCCCCACGTCCTTGCGGACACTAGCCCCTCAAGCTAGCGCGTCTGCCAATTCCGCCACTCCGACGTGGCCGCTCGATCGTATCAACAATTGGCCGACGACCGGTGGCTATTGGCTGGCTTCGATGTCAATCGATCCATCGGCTCGGACGATGAGAGCCGACGCCTGGGGGGCCACTACCAGCTGGCTCTTGGCGACGGCCAAGGGGAGTATGTGCCCCTCGTTCATGGCTAGCCGTTGGGCCTCGATCAGCAGTCTCCAGCGGGCTGTATCGTCGGCGGTCATGGCTGCTCGGGCAATCAGATCATCGACCTCGGCCGAATCGAACCCGAGCAGATTGGTAGGCGAATCAGATGCGAACAGCTGGGGGATGACAGCGTCGATCGAGCCCGCTCCGGCCAGCCAGCCGAGAGCGAAGAGATCGGCCGAGCCGGTGGCGACGGCCTCGGCCAGCTCGGAGGGTGTCTTGGCTTCCAGGGTGACGGCGAATCCCGCCGCCTCCAGGTCACCAGCGATCGCCTCAGCTGTTGCCTGCTTCTCATCGCCGGAGTAGGCGATGCTGAGGCTCGAAGATCCTGGCGCCGCGCCCCCACCATCAGCCTCAACGCTGCTTTGCATGTCAGCGACCAAGCGGGCCGCCAGGTCTGGCTGATAGTCACAGGCACTGGCGCAACCACCAGCTCCGTAGCCGGCCATCGACGGCGCAACAGGACCATCGACAGCAAAGGCCGTCGATCCGACGGCCCCGTCGCGGTCCACCGCGTGGAGCACAGCCTCAACTGCTCGCTCATCGACAAGAGGGGGCGAGTCAGCGTCGATGCCGTAGAAGCGGCTGATCGACCTGGCCGCAGCAACGAATCCGAATCGGCTCTTGGCATCGTCCAAGGAAGCTGCCGGGGCAGCCGCTCCGTCGACGAACCCCAACGTGAGCATCTCGTAGGCGTCATTGTCATTCTCGGCCCAATGGACCTCAATTGTCGGCCAATTGGCCGAGTCCTCGTCAGGCACCAGCACCAGCTGATCGATATCGCTGGTCTCTATGGCGTATCGACCAGTAGGGGCGCCGTCTACACCGACCATCGACAACCCGACTCCGCTCATCAGCCAGGCAAAGCCTGCGTTGGGAGCAGCCAGCTCAAATCGGACTTCAGCGGCGCCGACGGCCTCGACCGCCACCACATCAACCAGGAGGGGAGCGATGGCAGGGTTGGCTCGCTCATCGAGGAGCTGGTCGAAGTACTCGACAACTCGGGCCCCTTCGATCCGGCGATCGTCGAGCGAGAACCACCACTGGGTGAAGTCCTCATTCGCAGACCAGGTCTCGGCCAAGCCCGGCCGCAGCCTGCCCTCCAGCCCCACCGCCTCGGTCAAACCGTCGTAGAGCAGGTCGCTCACTATCACGGCCGACTGGTCAGCCAAGGCCACCTCAGCGGGTAGAAACGATACCGGTCGAGGCAATGACAAGCGGAGCGAAGCGAGGTCGAGCCCGGAGCCATCGAAGGCCAACCCCTCGGGGCCGTTGTCGTGACCAACCTCGCCATGATCGGTTTCGCCGCCAGTACCCGTCGGCCCAGTCCAGTCTGCCGATGGACGAGCCGGCGCTGCACAGGCTGCGATAGCAAGTCCGAGCGCGAAAGCGCTGTACAGCAGAACCCGATTCACCTCTCACCATCGGCCTCAGGGGGCAGCTGATGAGGGGATCGAAGGAGCCAGAGGCCGGGCCGGAGGACCCTTCGAGCTCTAGGGAGAGTCGATCATGAAGGCCAGAATCACCGTCAGGAAGGCGAAGACCAGCCCCATGATGATGGTGAGCCGGTCAAGGTTTCGCTCCATCGAGGTCGAACCGGCTGCGGCAGCCCCTAGTCCTCCGCCGAACATGTCGGAGAGTCCACCACCTCGCCCGCTGTGCAACAACACCAATCCCACGGTGACGGCCCCGATGACCACGTACAGTATTCCCAGTGCTAGGACCATGATGGGTGTTGCTCTCCTGAATGAGTGACCCACTCAGGCTAGCGGCCCCCTGAGCCGACACCGATGCCAGAGCTGCGAGGCAGATGAAAGTCCGGCTAGCCCTTGCTCCGGAGCTTTGGATCTAGGGCGTCGCGGAGGCCGTCACCAATGAAGTTGACACTCATCACGGTGGCCGAGATCAGGAGTCCGGGCCAAATGACTCGCATTGGATTGATGGTGATGTAATCCTTGGCGTCGAACAAAAGCCGGCCCCACGTAGGGAAGTCAGCCGGGAATCCGAGACCGAGGAACGACAGCGCTGATTCGGTCAGGATGGCAACTGCGATGCCTAATGACGCGGCGACGATGACCGGGCTGAGGACGTTCGGCACGATGTGACGGGTCATGAGCCGACGTTGCTTGGTGCCGATGCTGCGGGCCGCCAGCACGAACTCCTCCTCCTTGATGGCCAGAACGTCACCCCGCACGACCCTGGCTGTCTGCATCCACGAGGTTGCGCCGATAATGAACACCACGAGTAGGAAGATGCCAAGGCTCGGGCCGAGAGAGTCCTTCAGAGGTTCCCGGAAGAGCATGATGACAACCAGGAGCAGGGGCAGGAGTGGCAAAGAGAGGAAGAGGTCAGTGAGCCGCATGAGCGGGCCATCGAGCCAGCGGAAGAAGCCCGCCAATACCCCGACTGCGGTTCCGAGGAATACACCGACGAGCATGGCGGCAAAGCCGACCGACAGCGAGATCCGGCCCCCGACCAATACCCGGGCCATCACATCTCGGCCCAGGTTGTCCGTACCCATCGGATGACCCAGCGATGGCGTCTGATTGGCCGCATCCACATCAATGGCGAACGGGTCCAGAGGGTAGACGAACGGGCCGATGTAGCTGCCAATGACGACGATCGTCAAGACGACCAGGCCGACGAGGGCGCCCTTGTGGCGCCTGAACTGCCGCCACACATCGGAGCGAAGGGAGCGGTGGCGACCCATGGTCTCGGCCCCATCAGCCGGCGCCGGGCCCTCCTGTAGCACCTCTTCATCTGGCGTTTCCATGGTTTCCATGTCGTCCACCGTTCTCAGTCGTAGCGGATCCGCGGATCCAGGAATCCGTACATCACGTCGGCCACGAGATTGAATGCGACAAACAGGAAGGCGAAAATGAAGGTCAGCGTCTGGACCATCGGTAGGTCACCCTGGCCGATCGACACGATCAGGAGCTGGCCCAACCCATTGATGCGGAAGATCTGCTCCGTGATGATGGCCCCAGAGAAGATGCCGGGAATGGAAAGCGCTATCAGGGTGACGACAGGGATCAGACTGTTCCGCAAGACATGGATGCTCACGACCTTGGTCTCGCTCAGCCCTTTCGATCGGGCCGTCCTCACATAGTCCTCATTGAGATTATCCAGAACCGAAGCTCGCGTGAACCGGCTGAGCACTGCGGCGTTGAACAGCGTGAGCACGGCGACTGGCATGATCAACTGCTTGATCTGGAACCAGATGCTGCTCCAGGAGGTGAAGTCGACATCATGGGTCGTCGTGTAGAACGACGGGAACCAGCCAAGCCAGACGCTGAAGATCACAATCGACAATAGGCCGGTGAAGAAGGTCGGCACTGAGTAGCCGACCATGGTTATGAACGTGCCTATGTTGTCAAACGCCGAGTACTGCTTGTAGGCCGACATCACCCCGACCGGGATGGCAAGCACCGTGCCCAGCAGGAAGGCCAGACCAAGGACCCACAGAGTCTGAGGAAGGCGCTCGTAGATGGTGTCCATAGCCGGCGACCGCGATGACCATGAGATTACGCGAGGTCTCGCTTCGCAATCGCCGATACAGATATCGAAGACGGAGTCCATGAAGTGGAGGGGCTCGTTGATGAACATGAGCTGGTTCCACTTCAGCCACTTGAGGAGGAACGGGTCGTTGAGCCCTAGCGAATCTCGAATCTGCTCTCTGACCTCGGCCGGAAGGGTCAGCGGAAGCTGGCCGGTCGGATCACCTGGAGCCAGATCGAGGATGGTGAAGATGATCAGGCCGATCAACACGAGGGTTGGTACGGCGAAGAACACTCGCCTGATGACGTATCGACCCATGCGCCTACCGCTGTTCTTTCATACTCGCTCCAGATAGCGGAGTGCGCCCCCAGGTAACCCGAGGGGCACACTCCGTAGTATTCAGGTTTCGCTACCTAGTAGAGCTGATTACTCAGCTCGGAACCAATCCTGGATATTCCAGTACTCCGAGTCCCAACCGTTGGGATCTCCGTAGCCCTCGATCGAGTTGCTGATACCGGACACGTTGCCCCGGTGGATCAGCGGGATGATGGCGCCGGTCTCAATCTGGATGTCCTGCAGTTGCTGGACAAGACCGATGTATGCGGGATCGGAACTCGACGTCTGTGAAGCCGTGGCCCACACCTCGTCGAACTCCTCGGACTGCATGCGAGGGATGTTGCCCGACGATGGCCAACCGAGAGCGGCCGTCGGGATCTCATCGAGGATCCAGCTGTTGAAGTACCCGACTGGGTCAGGTGCCACTGAGCCGTTGGTGAACATCTCCATCGGGGAGAAGAACTTCCAGATCGAGGCATCGCTGGCGCTCGTACCATCGAAGAAGAGGCTGGCGTCCTCGTTGCTCATGTTGGCAACGACACCGATCTCTTCCCAATTGGCCTTGACGATGTCCTGATTCGACTGACGCACCGCATTGGTCGAGGTGACATAGTCGAACTCCAGTGGAGTGCCATCGGTGAACTCGCGCACACCGTCGTCATCACTGTCGACATAGCCCAGATCGTCGAGGATGGCGTTGGCCCCTTCGACGTCACGGGTCAGACACCAATCGTGGGTGGTCGAACGCTGGTCGCCAACCGGCCACAGGGTGCAGGTCGGGGTACCGGTCGGACCGTAGCCGACTTGGACCAGGGCATCCCGGTCAATCGCCATCGACAAGGCCTTGGCGAACTCGAAGTTGTCGAAGAAGATCGGGTGATTGTTCGAACCATCTTCCTTGTACTCCGATGGCTCTGCGCCGTCGGGGTCGGTCTGGTTCAGGTTGATGTGCTCGACGTTGGCCGTGAACGATGTCACGACTCGACCATTGCCAGCATCTTCCATGGGCCCGAGGATTTCCGGAGCAACCTGCAGGTTCCATGCGTAGTCGGCCTCGCCGATCTCCAGCACCGAACGGGCCGAAGCCTCAGCGTCGCCGCCACCCTTGATGGTGACGGTGCCGAAGAATGGCTTGCCCTCGGAGGCACCCCGGTAGTTGGGGTTGAAGGCATAGGCCACCGTGTCCTCAGGACGAAGCTCCGTGACCATATACGGACCCGTTCCCACTGGAGCGAAGTTCTCGTCGGTACAGGCGCTCGCCCCTTCACCGACACAGTCAGCGAACTGGGCCCGCTGGATGACCGGCTCTAGATAGCCGACAAAATCCTGGTACGGGTACGGGAGTGGATCGGTGAAGTTGATTGTCACCGCGTAGTCACCGTCGGCAACGACGGTGTCAACCGTGGTGAAGTCAGCCGAACAGCCGGTCAACTCATCAGCACAGTACTCCCAGGTGAACACGACGTCGTCTGAGGTGAACGGGGATCCGTCCGACCACACCACATCGTCGAGCAGGGTCCATGTGATCGACATGAAGTCTTCGGCTACGCCACCATTCTCCACGGTCGGGATCTCGGCTACCAGCGATGGGACAAGGACGCCGTCCGGGTCGTACTTGGCCAGCGGCTCATTGACGAGCGAGCTCGCCAGAGCGTCCTTGGTTCCCGACGAAAGCAGGCCATTGGCCTGTGAAGGGGCCTGCCACTGGAGTAGCAACAGATCGCCACCTGAGCCGGCTTCGGCGCCCTCCGGTGCTTCTTCGGCTGCGGTCGTCTCGGTCGTATCACCATCATCGGTGGTCTCGGCCGTCGTGTCGTCGTCCCCGGTGGTCTCTTCCGGATCGTCGCTCCCGCAGGCAGCTGCCAAAAGTGCTAGCGCCGCCAACAGCGCAAGGAGTTTCCTCATGCGTCTCTCTCCTCTCGGGCCGGGTCGTCCGGCTTGTGGATGGTTGATGCAGCCTAGCAATGTAAGGTGGTCGCGTCCGCCATTGCGATTATCGTCACATCGTCGACGCACCACTGCCATCCGCCAGGTGACAGGCGACCCAGTGTCCTTCTGCCTGCTGGCGCCACTCCGGAACCTCTTGCCGGCACCGGTCCTCGGCGATCGGGCACCTGGTGTTGAATACACAACCAGGGGGTGGGTTTGCCGGGCTAGGGATATCTCCTTGGAGGATTACGCGACTGCGGGATGCCTCGACGACAGGATCGGGTACCGGCACGGCTGAATGTAATGCCTGGGTGTACGGATGCTTCGGGTTCTCATACAGGGCATCGACCGCTGCCAACTCCACCAGGTTGCCCAGGTACAGGACAGCCACCCGATCAGCGATATGGCGAACCATGCTCAGGTCGTGGGATATGAATAGATAGGTCAGGTCGAGGTCGTCCTGCAGCTGCTCCAAGAGATTGACAACCTGGGCTTGGATCGAGACATCGAGAGCTGCAATCGGTTCGTCACACACGATGAAGTCCGGGGTGAGGGCGATGGCCCGGGCAATCCCAATCCTTTGACGCTGCCCCCCCGAGAACTCGTGGGGGTACCGATTGGCGTGGGATGGGTCGAGACCAACGACGCTGAGGAGTTCCTCAACCCGTTCTTGGCGAGCTGCACCGCGCACAATCTTGTGCTCCCTGAGTGGCTCGCCGATGATCGATGCAACCGTCATCCGCGGGTTCAGCGACGCATGCGGGTCCTGGAACACCATCTGCATCCGGGGCCGGAGCTTGCGGACCTGCTCTCGCGGGATCGAGGTGAGATCCTCCCCTCCGAACGTGACGGTGCCTTCGGTGGCATGGTCGAGCTGGAGCATGACCCGCCCTGCGGTTGACTTTCCCGAACCGCTCTCCCCGACCAGCCCGAGGGTCTCACCCCGATAGATGTCGAAGCTGACGCCGTCGAGGGCCCGGACGGCGCCGACCTGGTGTCTGAACAAACCCTTCATGATCGGGAAGTGCTTCTTCAAGCCCTTGACGCTGACGAGCACCTCCCGCTCAGGTAGTAGCCCGGAATCGGTGGGAGTCCTTGGCTCGGCGTCGGTCTCAGTCGTCATCGATCGACCTCTCGTTCTCGGTGTCCCACCAGCAGGCAACTCGGTGCTCGGGGCCGATCTGGCGAAGGGTCGGCAGCTCGGCTCCACAGCGGTCGTGGGCGTGCTCACAGCGAGGTTCGAACGAGCAGCTGGTCGGGGCGCTCGAGAGGCTCGGGGGTTGGCCCTTGATGTTGACCAGTTCGTGACCCTTCTGGTCAAGCCGAGGTATCGACTTCAACAGTCCTTGGGTGTACGGGTGCCTTGGCCGCTGGTAGAGATCTCTCACCTGAGCCTCTTCCACCACCTGGCCGCCGTACATGACGATCACCCGATCGGCGAGGCCAGCAACAACCCCGAGGTCATGCGTGATCCAGATCACCGCAGTGCCAAGTTGCTCCCGCAGGTCCTTCACGATCTCGATGATCTGAGCCTGGATGGTCACATCGAGAGCCGTCGTTGGCTCATCAGCGATGATCACCTTGGGCTTGCACGAAAGGGCAATGGCGATCATCACCCGTTGGCGCATCCCCCCTGACAACTCGTGGGGATATGCCTTGAGCCGCTCCGTGGCGTCTGGGATGCCAACGAGCTCGAGCAATTCGGTAGCTGTCGCATTGGCATCCTTGGCTGTCGCTCCGGTATGAAGCCGAATTGATTCTGTGATCTGACGACCGATAGTCAACACTGGGTTGAGCGAGGTCATTGGATCCTGGAAGATGAAGCCGATCTTGCCGCCTCTGACTGTGCGTAGCTCGGCGAGATCGAGCGAGAGCAGATCCTGCTCCTCGAAGGTGGCCGAGCCAGCCACGATCTCTCCGGGCGGCATCGGGATGAGCTTCAGCAGCGACATCATCGTGACGCTCTTCCCAGAGCCGCTTTCGCCAACAACACCGAGGAACTCGCCTGGTCGAAGTTCGAAGCTGACACCATTCACAGCGTGTACCACGCCGTCCTGGGTATCGAACCTGGTGGTGAGGTCAGAGACTTCGATGACGGGCTGAGTCTCTCTCACCGGTTGACCGGCCGATACTTGGGGTCGAGCATGAGCCGCAAGCATAGCGTCCCACCTTGCCTCGGTTCCTACTGAACACTGATGTTGCCCAGGTCGCACGGTCGCCTCGAGCCCCGACGACGCCTCTATGGGGTCGCAAACTGGAAGTCGACGACATTTACCAGGGGCCCGCCACGCAGGCCGCCGGGGGCAACGGCACCTGTGCTGACCGTGTTTGAGGTGAAGCCATAGAAGAGTGGGCGCTGGGTCAAGGGGATGATGAACAAGCCGTCATCACCATGGTCGAGGGTGGTGACAAAGGTATCGAGGTCGTTGTAGCAGACGGCACGTTCCCCATCGTCTGCGAGTCCATCGCATTCGGTGGCGGCAACATCGAACTCAGGATTGGCGAAGCCATAGGGGTTGCTGCCGGAGCCGCTGCGAAAGATCCCAGTGACTCCTCCTGGCCATGGGCCAGTAACCCAGGCGAATTGCGCGATATCCCACAACCGAGAGTCACCTGAGCGCCCTTGGGAGGCAGACGCCTCCAATGCGGCGGGAGCAAAAGGTCCCTCGGTCAAGAACAGCCCACCGGGCTCGCTGGCAATGCGAGAGTCGATTCCGGCCGCCGACAGCTGGAGCTGACCAAGCTCGAGAGCTTGGTCTCGAAGAACGTTTCCTGCAGTGGTCCCCAGCCTCATGGTGAGTTTCCCATCATCGGGATGAGTCCAAATACCATCACTGTCCTGGGTGTAGTCAGCCGATCGGAGAGCGGCCGCGGCGGCGGTGACGTTGTTGCCCTGATACTTCACCTGATGATCGACATATGCGCTCTGACCTGGCATCCAGTAGGCATTGCCAAGTCCAGAGGGGGCCAGGCTCCCTCCAGCGAGGGGCTGGTAGAGCTCGGCAACGATGCTCGCCTTGTCCAGGGCATAGGCGATCGCTTCTCTCACCTCGGGCTTGGCCAGATGTGGGTTCAAGAGGTTCATTCCCCAGTGCTCATAGAGCGGACCAGGACTGGTGGCAACAGAAAAACCAGGGTTCTCGGTGAGTGCTGACAGATCAGGGTGGGGCTGGCTCATCAACAGGTGAGCTTGACCATTGGCTAGCAGCTCGATCTGAGCTTGACGATCGGTGACGAAGGAGAGCCGTACCGCTTCGACATGGGCTGGTCCCTCATTGATTGCATCGGGACTCGCCGAGCCGTGATATTGCTCGTTTCGTACCATTCGCAAGGCGACGCCGCGATCCCAGCGATCGAAAACGAGAGGCCCTGACGAGGGCAATGGACCATCATCCCCCTGCCAGCGACGCAGGTTTCGGTTGACACTAGTTGCCTCTGCTCCAAAGGCGTGTTCGGCGTAGACCTGAGGGTACAGATTCCGCCAACCGGGGAAGAACGAGGCCAACCTCACGGTGAAGGAGGTTGGGCCTTCCACCTCGAAGCCCGTAACCAGATCGTAACCAATCCGGTTGGCCATGTCGTATACGCAGCCGACATTGGTGGCGTCGACGATCGAACCGTCAGACTCGGTTTCGCACCCCTCGACGATGATGCGGTGGGTGTAAGCAACATCATCAGCAGTAAGTGGCTCTCCGTCGGACCAACTCAGGCCAGAACGTAGCTCGTAGGCAATGGCAACCGTTCCGTTGTCGTTGACGGTCAAGACCGGTTCTCGGGCCAGAAGTTCGGGATAGTAGGAGATCGTCTGATCAACACCGAACAGGCCCTCGAGTAGACCTTCTTGAACCCAGGCTGCAATGTCGGAGCCATTGTCGGGGTCATCGAGGTGGAGGTCGGCGGGCTCCCGGTCGTGGATCCACACCAGCTCCCCCGGTCTGGGGGCCTCGATGGCTGGCGCCGGCTCAGTCGTCTCGACCGCAGTGCTCGACGGGAGAGTGATCAGCGTCTCGAGCGAGGAATCCTGGGTCCCGGTATCGGTACTCGATACACAGGCGCTCGAAACCGCTAGCACAATCAGCAGCAGAGCCAGTCCTCGGGTGCCATCTGGGGCGCGTCCGCGATGTCGAGCTAGCCCACCTCGATTGGGTTCGCCATCCACGACCGTCTCCTCCGGCTCCGGCCCCAACGGCGCACGATCCGAGCCTAGCGAGCCCTCATCCACCGTCGGTCGCGGTGTCGTGCATCCGGTACTGCACGATCTGGGCGAACGATTCGGCCTCCAGGCTGGCGCCACCGACTAGGGCTCCGTCGATGTCGGGTTGGCTCATCAGCTCCGCGGCATTCGAACCCTTCACCGACCCCCCGTACTGGATCCGCACCGACTGGGCGACCTCGGCCCCGAATCTGGACTCGATGGTAGCCCTGATGACGGCGCACATGGCTTGGGCATCGTCTGACGAAGCGGTCCTTCCGGTACCGATGGCCCAGATTGGCTCGTAGGCAATCACCATGGCTGCAACCTGCTCAGCCTTGACCTTCTTCAGTCCCTCCAGGACCTGGCGTTCGACCCTGGCCTCAGCTTCGGCCGCCTCCCTTTCATCCAAGGTCTCGCCAACGCACAAGATCGGGGTCATGGCCGCGGCCAGGATGGCACGAACCTTGGCGTTCACGGTCTCATCGTTCTCGCCAAACAACTGGCGCCGCTCAGAATGGCCAGCGATCACATAGGTCACGCCCAGCTTGGCCAACATCTCAGGCGCTACCTCGCCGGTGAAGGCCCCCGATCCCTCGTGATGGCAGTGCTGGGCCCCAAGGGCCAAGGGAATCCTGTCCGATTCGAGGGCTGTCTGGACGGTCCGGATGTCGGTAAAAGGAGGGTGAACCGAGACCTCGACCGCGTCGATGTCGTCCCTGCTGAGGGCGTAGCTCAGTTCCTGAACCAGTTTCAGAGCCTCGAAATGATTCTTGTGCATCTTCCAGTTGCCACTGATCAGGGGGCGACGGCCGGGACCGTGGTGAGCAGGGTCGCGGCGGCCAGACTCGCTTGATGCGTCTGTCATCAGTTCTCCTGTAGGTCGAGGTTGTTGATCATGCGCCGTCGGCATGATTCGAAGGAGGGGAGGCTGACCGCTTGGCTGACCGCCTCAGTGCGGCCAGCCCCGGGAGGTCACCCTGTTCGATCAGTTCGAGTGCCGCTCCCCCACCGGTCGAGACATGGTCGACATCCTGGTCAACGCCGAACTGTTTCGCCGCCGCCGCTGAGTCACCACCACCGACGACGGTGAAGGCCTTGGTCTCGGCTATGGCCTCGGCCACGGCGCGGGTGCCGGCAGCAAAGCGGGGATCTTCGAATACCCCCATCGGACCGTTCCACAACACGGTGCCAGCATCGAGGATCACGTCACCGAATACGGCGGCCGTACCGGGGCCGATGTCTACCCCCATCCACCCTTCGGGGATGCTGGCTCCAACCTGACGTACCTCTCCGCCGGCCTCGGGCTCGAAGAGCTTGCCGCCGGGACCGAGGGCGGTGATGTCCTCGGGTAGATAGATGGTGCTCCCACCACTGAGCAGGCGGCCACAAGTTTCGACCATGTCCTGTTCGAGTAGCGACGACCCGACCGGGTGACCTCGGGCGGCCAGGAACGTGAACGCCATCCCACCGCCAACGATCAGAGCATCGACGATCCCCAGGAGGGACTCGATGACTCCGAGCTTGTCCGAGACCTTGGCTCCCCCCATCACAGCCACGAACGGGCGTCGTGGCTGCTCCCTCAACCCGAAGAGGATCTTGACCTCGCTGGCCAGGAGCCGACCAGCAGCCGATGGGAGGTAGTCAGGTGGACCCACGATCGAGGCGTGAGCCCGATGCGAGGCCCCGAAGGCGTCATTGACGAAGAGGTCGTGACCCGCGATCAGCTTCTGAGTGAAGGCCGGGTCGTTTCCTTCCTCCCCTGGATCGAACCTCAGGTTCTCCATGAGGCTGACGTCGGGCGCCAGCGCAGCCAGGCGGGTCCGGACCGGATCGAGCGAGTAGGCAGGGTTCGGCTCCCCTTTGGGGCGACCGAGATGGGAGCAGGCAGTGACCTTGGCCCCCCTTTCCACCAGCCAGTTCAGGGTTGGCAGAGCAGCCCGGATCCGCAGGTCATCGGTGATCTGTTCAGCGGCGAGGGGGACGTTGAAGTCAGTCCTGACCAATACCGAGCGGCCCGAGACCTCGCCCAGGTCTTCGAGCTCGGCAACCCCGTCGATCATTGCTGGTTCGCTGCTCCAACCAGAAGGGCAAGGTCAACCAGGCGGTTCGAGTAGCCCCATTCGTTGTCGTACCATCCGGCCACCTTGACCAGGGATCCCTGAGCCATCGTCATTCCGGCATCGATAGTGCACGAAGCGGGCGAGGTCACGATGTCACTGGAGACGATTGGTTCCTCGGTGTAGTCGAGCACCGCCGCCAGCCGGCCGCTGGCGGCAGCAGTGGCGTAAGCCTGATTGATCTCGTCAACCGACGGCTCGCCGTCGACAACGGCAGTGAAATCGGTGATGGAGCCGGTCGGAACCGGTACCCGCAGCGAGGTGCCGTCGAGCTTGCCCTGCATCGATTGGAGGACGAGGCCGGTAGCCCTGGCCGCTCCGGTCGATGTGGGAATGATATTGATGGCCGCTCCTCGAGCCCGACGTAGATCCTTGTGGGGACCATCGACGAGGGCCTGGTCGCCCGTGTAAGCGTGAACCGTTGTCATGAGGCCCTGCTGGATCCCGAAAGCATCGTCCAGAACCTTCACCATCGGAACGAAGCAGTTGGTGGTGCACGAGGCGTTGGATACGACCTTGTTTGTGGTCGGATCGAACTGATCTTCGTTGACACCGACGACGAATGTTGCGTCGGCCCCCGAGCAGGGAGCAGACACGATCACGTAGGGGGCGCCACCTTCGAGGTGGCGAGCCGCACCATCGCGGCTGGTGAACACACCCGTTGACTCGACAACGACGTCGACTCCCAGGTCGCCCCACGGGAGCTCGTCGGGATTGCGCTCGCTCAGGACCTTGAGGACATCGCCATCCACTGAGATGCCACCATCGACCGAGCGGATCTCAGCATCGAGTTGGCCGAGGACCGAGTCGTACTTGAGGAGGTGAACCATGGTCTCCAATGCGCCAAGGTCATTGACAGCAACGAAATCGATGTCTGCTCCGGCCTTCTTGGCTGCTCTGAAGAGGTTCCGGCCGATACGCCCAAAGCCGTTAATACCAACTCGTATTGCCATGATTTGGTGATCTTTCTCCTTGCCCACGGCGTTGACAGGACTTCTGCCCGCCGGGAAACAGCCGCTGAGACCGTTCGACGGCCTCGACGATAGCCGTCGCCGCCGCGGTTGAAGGGACAGGGGAGCCCGACTCGACTCAGAGCCGACGCTCGGCGTAGATCTGGCTCAGAATCCGACCAAGCTTCATCGCGTCATGACTCCAGCCGTCCCGGCCCGCCAGGTCGGCGCGGTAGACCTCGACACCGTCGAGCGCCGTCACCGATGCTGACTCATTGGCTACCACGACATCGATTGCGACCCCGTGGTCCAGGATCGCCTCCAGGTGCTCAGCCAGGCCGAAGCCGCGGGCCATGGCCTTTTCGTTGGCCACATTGGCCACAAAGACCCGTTGGCCCTGGGTCTGCTGGATGGCAGCCAACAACCCGGGAACCACAGCCGAGGCCAACACACTGGTGAACAGCGAGCCAGGACCGATGATGACCTGGTCAGCCTGCTCGACAGCCTTGACCGCCCCCTCGTCAACCGGAGGATCGGCCGGATCGAACCGTAGATTGTGGATGCCGACGGCCCGCTCGATCGTGACCTGACCGGTGATGGTCCCCTCATCGGAGTCGGCCAGAAGTCGGACGGGCACCATGGTGGCGGGGAAGATGGACCCCTCGACGCCAACGAGACGGCAGAGCTCATCGATGGCCTGCTGAAAGTCGCCCGAGGCCACTGTCAATCCTGCCAGCAGGAGATTCCCGATCGGGTGGCCGGTGAGGGGCCCGTCCGCAAAACGGAACTCGAGGGTGCTGCTCAGGAGGCTTTCCTTGGTGGCCAGGGCGGAGATGCAGCGACGAACGTCTCCGGGTGGGGCGACCCCGAAGTTGGCTCGGAGCCGTCCGCTCGATCCCCCATCATCACCGACCGATACGACCGCGGTCAGTGAACCAGCATAGGTCCTTGCCGCTCTCAGTGATGCCGCCAGCCCATGACCACCGCCCAGGGCCACGACCGCCGGCCCACCAACCGGCTCAGGCCTGGCTGACTTCACTTTCTCGGTTGATGTCACGATGACTGACCTTCGGACGCCAGCCTCGATCTGCGAGGCGTCGGGCAACCCGCTCGGCCACGGCGACCGACCGATGTCGACCCCCAGTACAGCCGAAGGCGAAGGTGAGGTAGGACTTCCCTTCCTCTCCATACGCCGGCAGGAGTGAGTCCAAGATAGCGGTCAGGTGGTCTATGAAGTGCTGGGTCACGTCTCGGTTCAGGACGAATTCCTGTATCTCGGCATCGAGCCCACTGAGAGGCCGGAGCTCCTCGACCCAATGGGGGTTTGGGAGGAATCGGCAATCCCACACGATGTCAACATCGAGCGGTCGACCATGCTTGTAGCCAAAGGAGGACAGCACGATCCGCACCGGCTCTTCGGTCGTCGGGTCCTCGAAGAACGAAGCCAGTCGCTCCCGTAGCTGATGGGGGTTCAATATGCTGGTGTTGATGACGAGGTCAGCCGCGGCCCGGGTCGGCTCGAGACGTCGGCGCTCCTCATCGATGGCCTCGACCAGGCTCGTACCCTCGGCCAGTGGGTGACGCCGCCGCGTCGACTGGTAACGCCTGACCAGGACCTCGGTCGTGGCGTCGAGGAAGACGACAGTCACCTCGCCGACATGGGTCTGCAGGTCCTCGATCTGGGCCAACGGTTCCCCATAACCCCCCATTACCAGGGCTACCCGATCATGGCTGCCTGCGGTCGACGATGCCAGCTCGCCCACCTTGGGGACCAGGACCGCAGGCAGGTTGTCGATCACGAACCAGCCCATGTCTTCGAGCGATCCGGCTGCGATGGAGCGGCCGGCGCCCGACAATCCAGTAACCACCACCACGCGCGACACGCCAACCAGCTTCCCACACCACGGCAGGCACGGGTTGTATCCCCGGCCCCGGGGCTGGCCGGTTCACGGTGTCTGATTGGTGCCCGGGATCAGCCGAGAGACGATGAGCGCATGGAGAATCGGGCCGGCTCGCTGACCTGGCGGTTTGACTGGGCGAGCTGGATGGGTGCCAGCTGGGGCCCGGCCAGGGTGTCGAGCTGGAAGGCCAAATGACTCGGCATCAAGACCGGTCTCGAATCGAACTCACCGAGCTTCGACGGCCGGCTTCTGAGCTGGATCTCAGTCCGGATATCGAGCTGATCGAAGATGAGGATGCATGCAGGGTGCTCGGAAGCTCGTCGGGATGCGCTGCGGTAGCTGCGACCGAGTTGGGCGGCGGACATGGTAACTGAGGACATCGCGGTCCCTCCTGGCGGGAGATTGCCTCCAGTCTGGCCGATTCCTATCCCGAATCACCACAGAAGATCTACCCGTTGACACATGACGTCATGTGGCGCTGATTATCAGCTCGAGGACATGGATGCCGAGGGATCTGAGGTGAACGTCAATACCAGCAATCTTGGGATAGTTGCCGCGTCTCGATAGTGGCTGTCCTGATCCAAAAACCCTGGTGGAGGTGGTGGTTCATCCATCGAGCTCAGCATCAAACCTGCCCCCACGGCGGCGTTCACATAGCGGGAAAGGGGACGGTGGAGGAAGCGAATGAAGACATCCTTGTGTACCTCCTCGATTGTCTCCGCCTCGGGAAGATAGGGCCCGACTCGCCAGTACTGTTCGGGGGGCTCAATGATCTGATCGTCGATCCAGCCGCTGCCTGGAGTCTGCAATAGGGGATGGTTCAGAAGGAAGACGAACCGGCCTCCAGGAACCAGCACCCGATTCACCTCGGCCAGCGCCCCATCGATGTCATCGATGTGTTCGAAGACCAGACAGGCCACTGCTCCCTCGAACGAGGCGTCAGCCAGGGGTAGGGCGACAGCTTCGGCTCTGACATAGTGGGCGCCACCTCCACGCTTGGCCGCCAAGCCAACTTGGCTGCTGATGGGATCGACGCCAACCAGCATGGCACCGTCACCTCTCAATTGGCGCGCCACCTGACCCTCCCCGGTGCCGATGTCGACGATCTTGGCTCGTCCCTCCAGCTGGCGAGAAATGATGGGCAAGATCTGTTCGGTGTACTCCGGGTCGACACCATCGGTGAACTCCCGTTGCCACCATTCGGCGTGCTGGTCCCAACCGTCCCCCCTCCCCTGCTCGGTCACCGATCAGCTCCCGTCCGCCGGCTCAACCCATGGGTCTTGGCGTAGACGGCCTCGGCCACGACATCGGGCAGCCAGGTAAGGTCCTTCAGGGTCTCCAACTCAGCCAGGCGCACCTGCTTGACGCTGCCAAGCTCCTTGATCAGACGTTTGCGCCTCGTCGGCCCCAAGCCTGGTATGTCATCGAGGACGGACGTTGTCATACGACGGTTCCGGAGGCGGCGGTGGTAGTCGATGGCGAAGCGGTGCGACTCGTCCCTCAAACGTTGGAGGAGGTAGAGGGCTTCCGACTGGCGAGGGATGGATACCGGTTCAGGGCGGCTCGGTAGGTAGACCTCCTCGAATCGCTTGGCCAATGAACACACTGGGATTTCGTCGCTGAGCCCGAGCTGATCGAGTACCCGGACCGCAACCCCGAGTTGACCCTTGCCCCCGTCGACCATGAGTAGTTGGGGCGGGTATTGGAACTTGCCCCGCTCGGCCACCGGCTTGGCCCGATCGTTGATGTAATTGGAGAGCCGACGGGTCAGTACCTCTTCCATGGCGGCGAAGTCATCGTTCTGATCAACTGTCCTCACCTTGAAGCGCCGATACTCCGACTTGGCCGGCAGCCCGTCCTCGACAACGACCATGGAACCCACATAGTCGCTTCCCTGAAGATGGCTCATGTCGTAACACTCGATACGCAGGGGGGCGGTCGGAAGGTCGAGCCATTGTTGGAGCTCGTTGAGGGCCCGGGCCCGACTGTTGTGGTCGGAAGCTCGCTTGAGGCGATGGCGGGTGAACTCCTCCTCGGCATTCTTGGTCACGGTAGCGAGCAGCTCCTTCTTGGGTCCGCGTTTGGGGACCCTCAGTTCCACTGCGGTGCCCCTCAGCAGGGAGAGCCATTCCTGATATAGCTCAGGTTCCGATGACGCCCAGGGCACCAATACCGCCCGGGGCATGCCCTGGACCGGAAGCTCGTCGTACAGAGCTTCGAGGACCTTGTCCACCAGCTGGGCATCATCGAGAGGCTCAGCCTTGTCCAACACGAAGCTTCGCCGCCCCGTCACCCGTCCGCGACGGACGAAGAAGACGAACACCGCCGCCTCCAGATCGTCTTGAGCCACTCCAACCACGTCGAGGCTCTCGTTGTGGTCGGCAACCATCTGCTGCTTCTCGATCGCTTTGCGGACCGTAGCCAGACGATCCCGGATGCGAGCCGCCTTCTCGAACGCGAGATCTTGGGCCGCCTCAGCCATCTCCTGTTCCAACTTGTCGATGACGGGCTGGGTCTCCCCGTCGAGGAAGGCGCACAGCTCACCAACCAGGAGCTGGTAGTCATCGTTGGAGATCTCACCAACGCAGGGAGCCGAGCACTTCTCGATGTGGAATAGCAGGCACGGCCTGCCCAACTTGGCGTGACGGTCCAACTTGGCGTTGGTACAGGTCCGGATGGGGAAGGTGCGCAGGAGATGATCAAGCGTGTCGCGAATGGCGTAGGCGTGGGCGTATGGACCGAAGTAGCGGGTCCCCTTGCGCTTACGACCTCTCATCACCTGGGCTCGGGCCCACTCCTCGGACACCGTCACGGCCAGGTAGGGGTAGCTCTTGTCATCGACGAGGCGGACGTTGAAGCGGGGCCGGTGCTCCTTGATCAGGTTGTACTCGAGCATGAGGGCTTCGACATCGTTGCGGACCTGGATCCACTCGACAGTTTCGGCCGTTGCCACCATTTGAGCCGTGCGCGGGTGGAGGTTCAGGGGGTTCTGGAAGTAGCTGGAGACCCTGGATCTGAGGTTCGACGCCTTGCCGACATAGATGATCCGGCCCTGCTCGTCCCTGAATTGATAGGAGCCCGGGGTGTCGGGAACGGAGCCGGCGGGCGGACGAGTGACCACCATCCGAGCCTACGCCCCGGGGGGATGAGGTTGAGCGGCCGACCGCCGATCGTTCAGGATCCGAATCGCCTCGAACGCTCAACCCCGCCTGGCTCGGTGGCCCGAACTACGGCCACGGCCCAGATGAGGATGGACACGATCGAGGCTCCAGCCCGGGCCATTATCGCCCCCTGGAGGCCGAAGAGCACGGCACCACCGATGGTGGCGGTCCAGCTGAGGATGCTGGCTCCAAGCCGACAGGCCATGGCTCCCCTCCGATCAGCACCGAGGGCCAAGACATCGGAAAGGGGTAGGTTGATCACCCGGCCAACGACTATGACTGCGCCCAAGACGAACCAGGGCTCGACGAGTTGGCCGCTCGGCCCGAGCCAACGGTCGGGCAGGAAAGCAAGCAATCCGAGCATGGCCCCACTGGCCCCGACACCGACGGAAGCGAAGATGAGGGCCACGCGAGCGGCGACCAGTCGACCCTGACCGATCCTGACGGCCTCACGTAGTCGAGGCAGGGCCAACACCCGAAGGGCAACAACGGCCGTGGTGATGGGCATGAAAGGCAGGGTGACCACCCGAAGGCCAGCGCTGACCGTGGCCCCGGCCACGGCGGCGACGACAACCGGCAGACCGTTGGCGTCGACAGCCAGAATGGCCTGGGTCCAACTCAAGGAGCGAACCAGATCATCGGGACGATCGACTGGATCAGGGTCGTCGTCGAGCGCGTTGGCTGGGCCAGGGGCACCGGGCTGGGGCCGAGGTGGGGGGAGGATGGGTAGCAGACGTCGGGCCAACAGGGCCGACGCCAGCCCACCCCCGCACCAGGAGAATAGGATCACCGCGCCGGTAACGGCGCTGGTTCCCAAGCCGAGCGCGGCGGCCAGGACCAGGGCCAGTGACGAAATGACCCACACTCCGTCGAGTGCCAGTACCACCTTGGGTCGACCCCGAGCCCAGGCCAGGTAGCGGTATGCATCCTGGGTCAAGAGGATGGGCACCGCCGCGGCCAACAATGCCAGCTCGACCCTGACCGAGCCGGCAGCAAGAGCGGTCACGGTGACGAGGGCCGTGGCCAGCCCGCTGATAGCGACCAAACGACCGCGCACTCGGCGCCAGACCTTGTCCACCGCCTCGATCCGACCGCTCCCTCGCTCCCCGCCCCCATCGGTCAGCCGACCAGGAGCCACCAAGGCGACCAGCGGGTCACCGACGAGGGCTCTGACCAGAGCCAAGGCGAAGTAGTAGACCGAGAACCCGACCACCAGCGACCCGAATGCAACCGGGGCCAGGGTCAATGCCAGCCCGACCTGGGCCACCAGGTTCGAAGCACTCGACAAGCCCTGAGCTGCGACCGAGACCAGAGCCGACGTGATGATCGTCTCTCCTCGGGAACCGCTCAGGGTCGGCGGCGCGCCCCCCATCGACTCAGACCGGATCGAGGTTGGGAACCGGCGCTGTGCCTTGTCCGGCAACCTCGAACCACAACTGGGCCAGGGCAGCTCGCATCCGCTGAGCCGAGAACGGTTCGACCAGGTCGGCGGCCCGCCCGGCCATGACCTCGGCCCGCGATGGATATGCCTGCTGGGCCCGGAGAGCGACCGCAACGGCATCGGGACGGCCGATGGGAACGACCATGCCAGTGTGGCCATCGTCGAGGAGCTCGGGAACACCACCGACGGCGGTGGCGACGACGGGTACCCGGGCCGCCATGGCCTCGACCAAGGCCCGGGGCAACCCTTCCCAGCGGGAAGTCATGGCGAACACATCAAACCCGGCCACCAGTGATGCTGCGTCGGACCGAGACCCCAAGAACTGCACCCGGTCACGAATCCCGAGATCACAGACCAGGCCATGGAGCAGGTCGCGGTCGGGACCGTCACCGATGATGACAAGGCGAGCGTTGGTCAGTGAGGCTCTGGCGAAGCCGGAGACCAGGGTCGGCAGGTCTTTCTGTTGAGCCAGCCGACCGATGGTGCCGACAATCATCTCGCCCCTCCCCCACCCCAGTTCCTGTCGGATCGCCTCTCGTTGAACACAAGCTGAGCGAGGCCCATCGAGGTCGATGCCACTACGGATGACGCGATATTGGTCGGGGCGTCCGACCCCCATGGCCAGGCCCTCTTCGGTATCAAGGGGGGTGACAACGACCAGGGCCTTCGTTCTGAGAGCCAGAGCCCGCTCCAGGCCCACTACTCCTCGACGTACCACCTTGGAGCCGATCGAGACCTCACCACGAGGGGCCGCCAGGCTCCATCCGTGGACGGTATGGACGGTGGGAATCCCGACGATGGACGCAGCAAGCCGTCCAATCAGGCCGCCCTTGGCCGAGTGGGTGTGCAAGACATCGGGGCGCTCGGCTCGGAGCCATCTGATCATCCAACGCAGGGCTCGGACATCGGCGACGGGGTCAATGGCTCGCTGTAGAGACGGGACCACAAGGACTGACCCGTCGGCCGAGCTGGCCCCGTCGGCTCGGATCTCGGGCCAGTAGGTACCCTCCCCAGGGTCCTCGGGTCCGGCCAATACAGTGACGTCGATCCCATGGTCATGGAGGTGGCGGGAGGCCATGACCGTGGCCTGAGCCCCACCCCGGGCCAGGGTCGTGATGAGCTGGGCTACTCGCAGGGGGGCCACTATCGTCCCCTCCCGCCCACGACCCCGCGTACCGTTCTCCAGATGATCCGTAGGTCAAGGGCCAAGCCCTGACGGCGAAGATAGAAGAAGTCGTACTGGAGCTTCTCCAACGCATCCGCCTCGTCGGCCGCATACCCCTGCTTGACCTGGGCCCATCCGGTCAGCCCGGGCCTAACCAGGTGACGGACGTCGAAGAAGGCGATTTTCTCCTTCAATCCTTCGACATAGTGGGGTTGCTCGGGGCGGGGGCCGACGAAGGAGAGCTCCCCTTTCAAGATGTTGACGACCTGGGGCAGTTCATCGAGATGGCTCCGCCGCAGGATCATCCCAAACGGAGTGACTCGGGGGTCATCGACCGCGGTCCAAGGAGTCGGGGCTCCGTCACGCTCGGTGGGGATCATGGTTCGGAACTTGTAGATGGTGAAGACCTCCCCGTCCCGCCCGACCCGGGGTTGGGCGAACAGGAGGGGCCCACGATTCGCCACCAGGTTGACGAAGGCCACTATCGGGGCGACAACGACGAGGCCCATGGAGCAGATCAGGGCAATAGTGATGTCGATGACACGCTTGGCCCGGACATAGTGCTGACGGTGGACAGCGCCAATATCGAACAGAAGTGACACCCGGGCCAGCTCGGCTACTGGGAGCTTCCCCAGCCAACCCTCGTAGAACAAGGCCAGGGTTCTGATCCGGAGGCCCTGCCCGTGCAGGATGGCAGCTTGTTGGACAATGCCGTCATCACTCTGGGCTGCGGTGTCGAGCACGATCACCGATGCTCCCGATCGGGTGGCCTCTTCAACCAGCCGGGCCTGACCGTCGGCTCCGAGGCGAGCATCATCGACCTGCATGGAGCCAACGACAACGGCTGGTGACTCTGGTCGGTGGCTCAGCTCGAACCTGAGAGATGCGCGTTCATCGATCTGTTCAGCCACCAGGAACACCTGATCCCGCTGGGTCTGCCAGTGGGCAACGTCACGAGCCAGGTTCCACCCGATAACGGCCCAGATAGGGGTGATCAACACAACCAGACCGAGCGATGACCGGGGTAGCAGCGGAGCGGCCAATACCAGCTGGAAGGCCGAGACCACGAGGACGGCGGCCACCGCCGCGGCCATGGCCCTCAGTACGGCTTCGCGGCGCCGGGATGGGAGCTCAGGCAGGCCGAGACCGTAACTGGCCGCCATCAGCACCCCAGCAACTACCAGCCACCACCCGAAGCGCGACGAGTCGAGCAGATCGTAGGTCTCAGGGGCCAAGACCGAGGCGTGCAACATGGCTGCGGCCATGACGGCCGTAACCAGACCCAGCTGATAGGTCGTGCCGGCTGTTCCCTTCATCGAGCCCAGTCCCACATCGAGCTGTCCCTCAGGTGATGGGGTCGTTGTCCGACCTGGGTATCGGTCAGGCGCCGCATTCATCCTCGGTCGGCATACCGAGGAGGCAATCAAGCCCAATCGTCACCCTGGAGCACTCAAGTCCGCCAGGTCCGAGCCGACTCGGAGCCCGTCGTTGCGGCTCTGGAGGACCCACTTGACCATTGCTCTCGTCCACGCCTACCGGGTGGCCAACCGAGGTGACGGTTGGCTGGTCGAGCTCTCACAGACACTGATTCGGGAGGCAACCGGCATCGAACCGGTGGTCTACGCTCTCGATCCGACCGGCATGGGGCCGGCGGCGAAGGCCATGTTCCCGCCCCCGTCTCGAATCCGGGCGGGTCTGTCAGCGGGCCTGTCCCTCGACCGTCACCTGGCGTCTCTGAACCGTCGAGTGATCGACCTTCCCAACCCCAAGGATCTGACCGCGGCTGTCGGGCTGGGCGGGGGCTACCTCAGGAGTGCCGATCCGACCCATGAGCTCATCTTTCGAGCTCACCATCTACCCCAGCTCCGACTGGTGGCCAGCCTCGGGAGGCGAGGCGCCTACCTGCCGGTTTCGGTTGGCCCGTTTCGTCGAGGGCTGGGCCGATCGGTCCGGCGAGCATTGGGGGCCACAGCCTGGGTCGCCACTCGTGACAACCGCTCCCATCGCTATCTGCGGGGCTGGGCCAACAGCCACCGCTTTCCCGATCTGGCTGCATGCCGCATCGGGATCCAGCGTCCCTCACTTGCCCCCGGCGACGACGGGGTGATCGGGGTTGCTCTGCGCTCCCTGTCACATTCCGACATCGGCCTATCTGCAGTGTCAATGTTGGAGGATCGGGGCTTCAAACCAAGGTTCGGGATCCAGAGCAGCACGGGTCGGACCAACGACGATCGCCGCTTCTACCAAGCGGCAGGTGTCCTGGATGGGGCGGAAGACTTCGGCCGCCTCCTTGACGGCTCACCTCGACCGAGGGTGATGGTTGCTGGTCGGCTTCATGCCGCCCTCGATGCCATCGCGGCCGGGATTCCAACGATCCATCTCGGCTACGAGAGGAAGTCAGCCGGAGCCTTCGCCGACCTCGGGCTCGGTGACTATGTCGTCGATGCCTGGACTGGTGGTGCAACGGAACTGGCAGACATGGTGACCGAGTTGGCGTCGGACCCTGAGCCTTACTGGGAGAAGCTGTCGGCTCGGTTCGAGCCCCTGGCCAGATCGTGGGACGACATCGGCGAGCGAGTGGCGTCCCTGATCGGTGGGCGTTCATGAGCCCCCGGCAGCCCCGAAGGCGGGCGCTCATGAGAACCCGGCCGTCCCGAACGACAATAACCGAACGTCTTCCAAAGGGCCTGCCCAAAGGCCTGCCGAGGGCCGTTGTCGATTGCTACGGACCGGCCAAGGCCGGGGTCGCCCGCTACGGGAGGGTAGGGGCCCGGGCGTTGGCAGACGGGATCAGCCGAGGCCGTATCCCACCCGACGAACCCGACCCGACAACCTGGTTCAGCCCGAAACCAGCAATCCCGATCTCGGTCGAGCAGTTCGCTCGCCGGGCCGCAGCCCGAGCGGCCGAGGGTCAGTTACCGGTCCTCGAAGTGGCCCGAGGCGAGCACACATATCGGCGACTCTTTGACGCCGATCGCTACCAATCCGTCGCTTCCACCGGAGGCCGCTTCTTCGACGGGCTACCCGTCGAGACTGGCCGCTTCGGGGTCGTGCTCTGTGCTGGCGTTGTCGATCAGACAGCCGAACCGTGCGAGGTGTTGAGTGAGCTCAACCGGGCCCTCGGTCAGACGGGGCGGTTGTACCTGTCCACCCCCCTCGTCGTCTCGCCAACCAGATCACGACTGACCCCAGGGCAAGAGACAACCCGCCTCGGCTTGAACTACCTCCTCCAAGCCAGTGGCTTCGAGCTGGAAGATCTCCAAGCAGTGGAGGAGACGGCGGACTACGCCGTCGTTGCCCGCAAGGCGCAACCCTCCAGTCGAGCGATAGCTACCCGTGGTCGGCTCAGCCCTATTCGCTAGCTTCGCCTGCTCGAACCTCCGCCTGTGGAAGCACCTTGGACAGGAAGCGACCAGTGTGACTGGCTGGTATTTCGGTCAGATCCTCGGGTGTGCCGGCGGCGATGACGCGCCCACCCCCATCGCCACCGTCGGGACCGAGATCGATGATCCAGTCGGCGGTCTTGATCACATCGAGGTTGTGCTCGATCACCAGGACCGTGTTGCCCTGATCGACAAGACGGGTCAAGACGGTCAGCAAGCGGCGGATGTCGTCGAAGTGGAGCCCGGTCGTTGGCTCGTCGAGCAGGTAGATGGTGTGGCCCGTCGACCGTTTGGCCAACTCGGAGGCCAACTTCACTCGTTGAGCCTCACCACCACTCAGGGTGGGGGCCGGCTGGCCGAGTCGTACATAGCCAAGCCCAACATCGACGAGGGTCTGTAGATGACGAGCAATCGGGGGCTGGTTGGCGAAGAACTCAAGACCCTCGGCAATGGGCATGTCGAGGACTTCGGCGATGTTCTTGCCCTTGAACTGGATCTCGAGAGTGTCCCGGTTGTAGCGGGCGCCCTTGCACACCTCACACGGCACGTACACGTCGGGCAGGAAGTGCATCTCGATCTTGATCGTGCCGTCGCCCGAACAGGCTTCGCAGCGGCCACCGGCCACATTGAACGAGAATCGCCCCGGTTGATAGCCCCGGACCTTGGCCTCGTTGGTCAGTGCGAACAGCTTGCGGATCCGGTCGAACACGCCGGTGTAGGTAGCCGGGTTCGATCTCGGGGTTCTCCCAATTGGCGACTGGTCGATGTCGATCACCTTGTCCAGATGCTCCAACCCATCGATGCCCTTGTGGAGGCCGGGAGGCAACTTGGACGAGTAGATGCGCTGCATCAGTGAGCGGAGCAGGATGCTGTTGATCAGCGTCGACTTGCCCGACCCAGAGACCCCGGTAACCGCTACGAAGCAGCCGAGGGGGATATCGACGTCGATGTTCTTGAGATTGTGCTCCCGGGCGCCTCGGATAGTGAGCGAGCCCTCCCCCGGCTTGCGACGGCTGGACGGGACAGGGATCGTCTTCTTCCCCGACAGGTACTGGCCCGTGATCGAGGCTCGGCGCTTCAGCAGACCCTTGACCGGACCGCTGTAGACGACCTCCCCCCCGTGCTCACCGGCACCGGGACCGATGTCCACGACATGATCGGCCACCTTGATCGTGTCCTCATCGTGTTCGACGACCAGCACGGTGTTGCCGAGCTCGCGAAGCCGGCACAGGGTGGCGATGAGCTTGGCGTTGTCTCGCTGGTGAAGCCCGATGGATGGCTCGTCCAGCACATAGAGCACCCCGACCAGGCCGGAGCCAATCTGGCTGGCCAGCCGGATGCGCTGGGCTTCACCACCCGAGAGTGTCGATGCCGAGCGGCTGAGGCTCAGGTAGTCGAGACCAACATCGAGGAGAAAGCTGAGGCGAGCATTCACCTCTTTCACCACCCGGTCGGCGATGAGGCGATCGCGTTCACTCAGGTCGAGACCATTGATGACCTTGGCTGCCTCGCCGATCGACAACGAACACAGGTCGTAGATGGAGCGACCGTCGATGAGGCAGGCCAGTGAGAGGGGGCTGAGGCGTGCCCCTCCGCACGTAGGGCAGGCCACCTCCCTCATATAGCCCTCGATCTGCTCGCGCTGGCTGTCAGACTCAGCCTCACGGTGGCGTCGGCGCAAATAGGGAACGACACCCTCGAACGTTGCGTTGTAGGTTCGCAACCGGCCGTAGCGATTCTTGTAGCGGACCGTGACCTTCTTGGCCACCCCTCCCTGGAGGAGAACCTTCTGAAAGCGTGGCTTCAAATCACCCCAAGGAACATCGAGGGGGATCGAGTATTCGTCGCAGACAGCTTCGACCAGCCGCCCGAAGTACCGGCTCCGACCTCCGGACCAGGGGTGGATGGCCCCTTGACCAACGGTCAGGTCGCCGTTCGGCACGACCAGGCGAGAGTCGACCTCAAATGTGGTCCCGAGCCCATCACACGCCTCGCAGGCCCCATAGGGCGAGTTGAAGGAGAAGTTCCGAGGGGCCAGCTCCTCGAAGCTCTTACCATCGCTCGGGCGGGCCAGGTGCTGGCTGAACACCAGGGTGCGAGGCTCACCCCCTGAGTCCTTGGCTGGCACGATCTCGATCTCGGCCACCCCGTCGGCCAGGCGGAGCGCGGTCTCCATCGAATCGGTCAGACGGCGGGTTATCCCTTCGCGTCGGACCAGTCGATCGACAATGATGCGGATGTCGTGGGTCTCGTACCGAGCCAGCTCCGGAAGCTCACCACCAAGCTCGATCAGCTCCCCGTCGACCAGGGCACGAGCAAACCCTTCGGTGGCCAGATCGGTGAGGAGGGTCTCGTAGGTCCCCTTGCGACCCCGGACGATGGGGGCCATGACCTGGAATCGGGTCTTGTCCGGCAGTTCCATGACCCGGTCAACAATCTGCTGGGGGGTCTGACGGACGAGCTGCTCGCCGGTCTCGGGGTCATGGGGAATCCCGATGCGGGCAAACAGCAGGCGGAGATAGTCGTAGATCTCGGTAACGGTTCCGACTGTTGATCGGGGGTTACGGGAAGCCGATTTCTGGTCAATGGAAATGGCGGGGGACAAGCCCTCGATGAAGTCGACATCTGGCTTGTCCATCTGGCCCAGGAATTGACGGGCATAAGCCGACAACGACTCGACATAGCGGCGTTGCCCTTCGGCATAGATGGTGTCAAAGGCCAACGACGACTTGCCGGAGCCCGACAAGCCCGTGAACACGATCAGCTTGTCCCGTGGAAGCTCGAGATCGATCTGCTGGAGGTTGTGCTCGCGGGCACCGCGAATGACGATCTTGTCTGCCACCGAGCTAGCCTACCCGTGCTCGTCAGACGAACGGGCGTTCGATCGAGGGGAATATTGCTCCCGCACTATGACAGGCCCCTCGACCGGATACCTCTTCAATCCTGTAGCAACACGCCGACAGAACATGGTGCGCAAGCTCGGACTCCACGTGGGTCTCTACGGCCTGCTGCTGGTGGCGATACTGGCCAGCCTCCCGTCTGGGTCCTCGTTTGGTAGCGATGACGGGGCCTACGGAGCCCAGGTCTATGCCCTCCGACAAGGTGACTGGGCCCTGGAGCGACCCCTGCCCACTGTCGCCCAAGATAATGAGGGCTGGCTCAATTCTGCTATCACCCCATCAGGTCCGACTCCCTACACCGCCAACCCCACCTACGCCGCAGCCCTGACCGCAGTGGTACGTGTCGTCCACGGGCCGACCGAGGTCGAGGAAGCAGCGGCTGGCCTGACCTTGGGCTTGCGCATCCTCCCGGCCCTGGGAGCACTGGGCTCAGCGGTTGTGGCCTGGTTCTTGGCCCGGCGATGGAACGCCGAGGCGGCACCGTTGGCCTTCTGGTTGCTGGCTCTCGGACCGGTTCTGATCAACAGCACCACCCTGTGGGCCCACACCCTCAGCACCGCCCTCGCCGGGCTCTCCCTCCTGGCGGCCCTGGCTGCCATCGACGCTGTCAACCGATCGGTTTGGGGACGGGTCCTAATGGCGGTGGGGGCGGTAGTGTCGCTCAGCATTGCCGCCGTCGTGCGGACCGAGGCGGTGTTCTGGATCGTTGGCCTGGCCATTGCCATGATCGTCATCGATCGATCTCGGGCCACGCTGGTAGCGGTGACCTTGGGGACAGGGGTTGCCGGGGCGAGCTGGTTGGCCAACCGGGCCTGGGGGCAGTACCTCCGGGCCAACCGCCTTCCCCTGGAGACGAGCATCGAAGCCCTCAACGGGTCGCCTCAGTGGGCGGCGAGCCGATTCCCTGCTGCCTGGCGGCTACTGATGACCTCTCTGGGTGGGGGTAGCGGGCCGGTGCTCACCCTGGGGGTGATCGCCTTGGTCGGGGCCGCCACCATCAGGCTACGCCGACAACGATCTAGCCTCCCTGTCAGCCAAGCAGGTGACAGCACCACCAACGCCGATGCCGGCTATCAGGCAAGAGGGTCACTGGTCGTCTCAGGTTTGTTGGTCGGGGCCATCGCCCTCTACGGCATGAGGTTGGCCGTCGCCCCTGGCCAGGTCATCAGCGGCACCATCGGTGCCTGGCCGCTTGCCGCCGTACTCCTGACCGCCCTCACTTGGAATCCTCACTGGACCGTGTCGTCATCGACGAAGGCCCACAGCCCGAACCGGCCGGCAGCTTCCCCCGGGGATCCTGTCGCCGCGGCCAGAACCCGGAGGGCGGCACCATTGGGGGCAGCGTTGTTGCTACCGTCCGGGGTCCTCCTGGTCTTCGTCCTCGCCACCCAATACGCATCGAGTGGTGGGCTCCAGTGGGGCGGGCGCTACCTATCGTCAGCGTTCGCACCTTTGGCCGCCGCCGCCGCTGTGGGTGGCCTCGATCTGTTCCGTCGTCACCGGCTGGTTCTGAGCGGTTTGATGCTGGCCCCGGCCGTCGTTGGCATTGTCGCCAGCTATCAGCTCCACCATCTACATCATGGTGTGGTTGAGTCTGCAACCAGCCAAGCCAGTGACGTTGTCATTACCGATACCGCTCCCCTCCCTCGTCTGGCCTGGTCTGCTCTCCCGACCGCCTTCTACCGAGCTTCCCCCACCGACATCGAGGACCTCCTGATCGAGCTGGGGGAGGCAGGGGTGGCCACCGTCACCGTCCACGGCCTGGTCGAAACCGATGTCGACGGTCTGGGGGGCTACCGGATGACGACAACCGACGCTGAGACCATCAAAGCCGGCGTCCGTCAGCTTGTCCACGGGACGATCTCGCCGACGGCTACACCATCTCCCGAAGCTCTCGCTTCAAATCCTTGACCTCATCACGGAGACGAGCCGCGTACTCGAAACGGAGATCAGCCGACGCCTCCATCATCTCCTCTTCCAACGAGTGGATCAGGCGAGACAGCTCCTCTTGGGGTAGTGCTGACAGCTCCTTGAGCCTCTTCTCCTCCGACGGGCGGCGCTTGCGCCGATCACTCCCCGGGACCGGGGCGGTTGACTCCTCATTGGGCCGGATCAGCGACAAGATGTCGGTGACTGCCTTGCGTATGGTTTGAGGGTTGATGCCGTTGGCCTCGTTGTGGGCCATCTGAAGGCCCCGTCGCCGGTTGGTTTCGGAGATGGCTCGCTGCATCGAGGCCGTTACCGCGTCGGCATACATGATCACGCGGCCGTCAACATTTCGTGCCGCTCGCCCGATCGTCTGTACTAGCGACGTCTCTGACCGAAGGAAACCCTCCTTGTCAGCGTCGAGGATGCACACCAGCTGAACCTCGGGCAGGTCCAGGCCCTCACGTAGGAGGTTGATGCCGACCAAGATGTCGAACTCGCCGAGCCGTAGCCCTCGCAAGGTCTCGATCCGCTGGATGGTGTCGATCTCGCTGTGGAGGTAGCGGACCCGGACCCCTTGTTCGAGCAGATAGTCCGTCAGGTCCTCCGCCATCTTCTTGGTCAGGGTAGTAACGAGGACCCGACCCTCATTGTCGACCACGCCACCGATCTCTTCCAACAGATTGTCGATCTGACCCTTGGTGGGACGGACGATGACTTCGGGATCGATCAGGCCTGTTGGGCGCACGATCTGCTCCACGATGGTCGACGAGTGCTGGAGCTCATACGGACCCGGAGTGGCCGACAGGTACACCACCTGGCCGACCTTCTCAGCCCATTCCTCGAATCGAAGGGGCCGATTGTCGGCTGCCGACGGGAGACGGAAGCCGTGATCGATCAGGGTTGCCTTGCGGCTGCGGTCTCCCTCGTACTGGCCGTGGAGCTGGGGGACGGCGACATGGCTCTCGTCCAGGATCATCAGGTAGTCGTCGGGGAAGAAGTCCAGCAATGTGTATGGCATCTGGCCCGGCTGACGACCATCGATGTGGCGGCTGTAGTTCTCGATCCCGTTGCAGAAGCCCATCTCCTGCATCATCTCCAGGTCGTACTGGGTCCGCATCCTCAGCCGCTGAGCCTCGAGAAGCTTGCCCTCGGACTCGAAGGTGGCCAGGCGCTCCTGGAGCTCGGACTCGATACTGCCGATGGCCTTGGCCATCTTCTCGTCTGAGGCGACATAGTGGGTGGCCGGGAACACGACCAACTCGCTCAGATCGTTGAGTCGCTCCCCGGTGAGAGGGTCAACGGAGGTGATGGCCTCGACCTCATCGCCGAACAACTCGATCCTGACCAGGAACTCTTCATAGGCGGGGTGGACCTCGATCGTGTCGCCCCGCACTCGGAACTTGCCCCGCACCAGGTTCATGTCATTGCGCTCGTATTGCATGTCGACCAAACGGGCCAGGATCGACCGCTGGTCATACTCCTCCCCCGCCCTGACCACCAGCAACTTCTGGCGATACTCCTCGGGCGAACCGAGGCCGTAGATGCACGAGACGGAGGCAACAACGATCGTGTCGCGCCTGGTCAGTAGGGCTGAGGTGGCCGAGTGGCGCAGACGATCGATCTCATCATTCACCGAGGAGTCCTTCTCGATGTAGGTGTCCGACGACGGGAGGTAGGCCTCGGGCTGGTAGTAGTCGTAGTAGGAGACGAAGTACTCGACCCGATTGTCGGGGAAGAACTCCTTGAACTCGTTGGCCAGCTGTGCCGCCAGTGACTTGTTGGGGGCGATGACCAGGGTCGGCCGTTGCAGGGCCTCAATGGTCCAAGCAATAGTTGCTGACTTGCCCGATCCCGTTATGCCGAGCAGGGTCTGCTGGTGCTCACCCGCTTCGATGCTCTGGGTCAGCTCAGTGATGGCTTTCGGCTGATCACCAGCCGGTCGGAATTCGGAGACGACCTTGAATGGAGGCACTCCTCCAGGCTACCGGTCGCCTGTGACAGGCTCGCTCGGCGGGACCTCACTGGCCAGCCACTCCCAGCATCGGGCCACCTCAGCATCGAGCTGATCGACATCGCCAGAATTGTCGATGACGAAGTGGGCGATGGCCAGACGATCGTCTCGGCTGGCTTGGTTGGCCATCCTGGCTTCGGCGTCGGCCCGATCGAAGCCGCGCTGCCCCATCAGGCGCTCAACCGCGACCTCGGGTGGGCAGTCGACCACGATGAACCGTGATGCTCCCCAAGAATCGGGATCACCTTCGACCAGCAAAGGGATGTCGAACACCACCACCTCGATATCCGATATCGCCCTGGCCCGAGCCTTCATCTCCCGCCGTACCCCGGGATGGACGATGCCGTTGAGGGCATCGAGCTCGGCCTGGTCGCCGAAGACCAGGGAGGCGATGGCGGCCCGGTCGAGGTTGCCATCGTCACCGACAATGCTCTGCCCCCAACGCTCGACCATGGCTTCGAACACCGGCTGACCCGGCGCTTGGAGCTCCTTCACAACGGCGTCGGCATCAATGATCACCGCTCCCCGAGCGGTCAAGCGCTCCGAGACCGATGACTTCCCTGAACCTATTCCACCAGTAAGGGCGACGAGTTTCACGCCCAGAAGCTAGCCGCCATGACCAGGGGTAACCCTCATCTTTGGGCCGGATGGACCGATTTCACCAGAGAGGCCCATGACGATCCGCCCATTGTCGGTACCTCCTGCCCTACGTCCATCTCACCCGAGCTTGTTCATGACCGACCTCCTCACCGGCGACGAGACCAATGAGTCTCAGACCCGTTCAGGCCACAAGACCCAGCTAGCAGCCGGTCCTCCGACCGTGGCCGCCGCCGCGTCGAGCAGTCACCCTCTCGACGCTGGGCCCATGGCTGACCGGTTGCCCCAGTTCGGGCCGGCCATCCTCGCCGTGCGATGGGCAACAACCGGGGTCTCGGTCATTCTGGCCGGCCCCGACCTCCTCGAGTCAGACCTCTGGGTGGCGACTTGGGTCGCCATCGTGCTGACAAACACCGTCGTCAGAACGTTCCGTCCCCTGCACGACAACGGCTCCCTACGCCACATGATCATCCTCTTGGCCGAGATCGGGCTCCATGTGATGGCGGTGATAGCAACTGGCTACTGGGGTTCACCGGTGGTGTTGGTGCTGTTCAACGCCGTCATCATCGCCGGATTCGCCCGCGGCTTCGGCTTCGCCCTGCGGGTGGGGTCGGCGTCCGCCCTGGCCGTGACCGTCCCCGGTCTGGGAGATGGTTGGGGAGCAGACGAGCTGGCCCGAAGCGCTCAGTGGACCACCCTCCTCGTACTCGGCGGAATCGTTGCCGGCTACACCCGCCGCATCTCAGGTGAGGCATCGAGACGCCATGACCTGGCCCTCGACCGAGTCTCACGTCTGGCCGACGCCAACGCCCTACTCACCGACCTCCACCGCGTCGCCCAGACCCTGCCAGCTTCGCTCGATCAGGCCGAGGTACTCGAGTCGACCATGTCGCGGCTCGACGGTCTGGTCGACTTTGACACCTTCGCCATCCTCCTCAGCGAAGCAGGGAGCAATCGGCTCACGGTTGCTCGCCGTCTCGGGGCAAATCTGGGCAATGTGGTCTCCCGCGACCAGCTCCCCCTTCCCGCGGTACAGGCCATGTCCCTGCATCGTCTGGAGACGACGAACGGCCTGGCGCCGGGTGATCGACCCCTCAGCCCCCGGTCGACGGCCGGTATGTACATTCCCCTGCTTGCCCGGGGTCGCCTGGTCGGCCTTCTGGCCGTCGAGACCGCCTCGAAGGAGGGCTACAAGCAGAGAGACCAACAGCTCATGAAGGGCTTCGTCGAGCCAGTGGCACTCGCCATCGACAATGCCCGATGGTTCGATCGGATCCGCACCGTTGGAGCCGACGAGGAGCGAACTCGGATTGCCCGTGATCTCCACGATCGAGTGGGCCAGGCTCTGGCCTACTTCGGCTTCGAGATCGACCGTCTGGTCCGCTGTGAAGCCGCCGGCGAGCCAATGGGCGCCCACCTCAAGGCCCTGCGGGAGGACCTGCGATCTGTCGTCGTCGAAGTACGCGACACTCTCTCTGACCTGCGGACCGATGTCACAGACAACAAGGACTTCGCCGCAACCGCCGAGCAGTTCGCCACCAGGCTGGCCGAGCGCAGCGGCCTCACCATCGACCTCGACTGTGACACCAGGGCCCGCCTACCGATCCTCCAGGAACGTGAGATCTGGCGTATCGCCCAAGAGGCACTGGTCAACATCGAGCGTCACGCCAAGGCCACAGCAGCCACCCTGATATGGCGCTGTGACGGCCGGGGTGCCGTGCTCGAGGTTACGGACGACGGTCGGGGACTTCCCAAACAAGACAGTGCCGGCCACATAGGCCGACCGGACTCGTACGGGATCATCGGCATGCGGGAGCGTGCCGACAGCATCGGGGCAACATTCGAGATGATTTCGAACCCAGGAGAAGGGACCAGAATACAGTGTTTCCTAGCCAAAAAGTGACTGCACGGACGGACATGAGCCCGGCCCGAATGCACCGAACCAATCGCAGGTCGGAGGGTACTCTGCCTCCGGCTCTGCATACCTCCCAGCCCAGTATCGCCCGACCGCGAACCGACATCAAGCTCCTCCTGGCTGACGACCACCGGATGCTACGCGAAGGCCTTCGACGCTCGCTCGACGAGCTCGGCTTCAATGTCATCGCCGAAGCCCGCAATGGGATCGAGGCCGTCGACTTGGCCGCCGCCGTCCGCCCCGACGTCGTACTGATGGACATCACCATGCCCGAACTCGACGGTGTCGAAGCGACTCGCCAGATCAAGGCCGCTTCCCCCGAGGTCCGCATCGTGGTGCTGACAATGCACGCCGATCAAGACGTCCTCACCGAAGCCATCCGCGCCGGAGCCAACGGCTATCTGGTCAAGGACTGCAGCACCGATGAGATCGCCATGGCCATCGATGCTGTCTCCATCGGTGAGACCGCCCTCTCCCCCGGTCTGGCCGCCTCGATGCTGGCTGAGGTTCGCCGCCAAGACGGGAACCAGCAACCCGAGCGTGTCATCACGGCCAGGGAGGAAGAGGTGCTCCAGCTCATCGCTGACGGCCACTCAACTCCCGAGGTAGCTGAGCAGTTGTTCATCAGCCAGAAGACGGTCAAGAACCATCTGGCCTCGATCTACCAGAAGCTCGACGCTCGGGACAGGACCCAGGCCGTTCTGCAGGCGGTGCGGATGGGGATCGTGACACTGAACTGATCTCGCCGACTGGCTTCTCTGGACCAGGGGACCACTCAGGATGAGGCGCTGGACCCATTCAGGATTCCGGTGCCCTCACCGATCCAGTAGTACCACCCACCTGGGAAAGATCCACAAACCACACGGAGAAGTCATGCTGCACTACCAGTTCCTCGCTGCTTGGGCTCGGGCACAGGCCAAGACTGAGCGAGGCGCCAGCCTCGTCGAGTACGCCCTGCTTGTCGCCCTGATCGCTGTCGTCTGTATCGCAGCTGTCACCCTCCTCGGCTCAGCCGCCGAAGAGAAGTTCAGCTCGATTGCGACCACAATCCAGTAACACGCCGACCATCTGGCGTCGGCCCAGCCGACAATAATGGTCTTCCGGAGGGAAGCAGCTCAGCTGCTTCCCTCCGGCCGTTTTGGACCAACCGAGCCGGTGATCCTGGTTGTCAGTCGCGGCGGGGCTCGATCCTGTGCCGGACCTAGCCCAACCCCGCTGGCCAGCCCCGTCATGTAGGCGTCATCATCTCGGGCCCGGTGTCTAGCCGACCCAGGTGGCTGCCCCCGGATCCGTAGCAACACCGCCTCCAGCTGACGCCACCGGCGATGCATCCGCGACTGATCTCGTCTAGCTCCCATCCACACAAGTTCCAGCTTGGACCAGGGAGCCACCACCCCACCTGAGGCCGATGGTCCCTCGATGGTAGGTTGCCCGTGGGTTGCATTGCCCGAGCATCAGCCCCTGTGGTCGTTGTCACCCAGGTTGCGACCTTGGGGGCAGGTTCAGTCGAAGCAGCGCTGGTATAGGGCGCTCGTCGTCCGGCAGGCAACGAACCAGGATTCGTCGCTCATGACGATGGTCCAGTCATCTTGGGCCAAAATCCAGCGGTGGAAGTGGCTGTCGCTTGCCCACAGGGCCACGTCGAAGGCTCGACGATCGAGGACCTCGTCGACATCGCCGCCGAGTAGGAGGGCATTGTGGTCCTCGATGACATCCAGGGGGTGGAAATCGAACCGATCGTCCATGAACACCCTGGCTTCGGAACCGTAGCGAAGGGTCAGGTAGTTCCCGACATAGTCCCGCTGGACCAGTCGAACATCGTCCTGGGCCACCAACTCGTGGGCCTCCAGCCAGTCGATCTCAGCGATTGGATAGTCCTCGAGCTCAACCGGGGCCCCGGTCATCACCGCGAACGAGGCGATAGCCAGGCCGATCGCAGCCACCATGGCCACGACACTGGCCAACCGTCCCCGTTCCGAGCCGTCGATGCTCCCCCCGAGGTCAGCCAAGGATGGTGCCACCAGTGCCACGACGGCAATCGAGGCGAGACCAAGATTCCTGACGGCCAACAGGCCGGAGACGAAGAAGACAAGGGCGGGGAGCAGGGCCCGCCACCGAGCCTGGCGAGAGGCGGCGATCACGATCATGACGAGCGGTATCAGGAAGAGCTGCTCGACCGGAGAGCGAAAACCGGGCGAACCCCATTCCGAGACCCGTTCCAGGGCCTCGCTGCGGCCCATGAGATGGAAGGGGAACCAGAGCAGCCGAGGCCCGACCGGATTGACCGCGGCCAAGAGACAGCCGACCACGGCAACGGCCAAGGTCTTGACCTCATCCTGGGGCAGGCGCCTGTTGTCGATAGCGGCTCCGACCATGATCGCCCCCAACACACCGAGCCCGAGCACGAATGAGCCGTGGGCATTGACCCAGAACCAGAAGATGGGAATGAGCCACCATCGGGCTCGCAAATCTTGCGCCACCTCCAGGACCAGAACCATGGCCAACAGGCCGAACAGAAGGGGCCGGGGTGGCCAGAGGAAGGTCCCGATCAAGAGGGCCAGCGCAACGACCATGGTTCGGGTCAAGAGCTGGCGGACCGATGCCGTCAGCCTCCACAAGCCAACGGTGATGGCGGCCCCGAGCATCCCGTTCATCAGCCGGATGGACCAGCCTCCGAGGGTCGAATCGAGTCCAGCGTAGATCACGCTGACGAGCCAGCTCTGGACCGTCCACGGATCCCCATGAGCGGCTAGCGAATAGGGGTCGGCAGTTGGGATCGAACCGGTGTCCAAGATCAGCTGACCGGTTGCCAGGTGGGTGAGAAAGCTGTTGTCGGTGATGGTGCGCGAACCGACAACGAAGCCGATGAAGACCAGGACCAACCCCACCGAGGTTGCCAACTCGATCGAGCTCGCTCGGCTTGCAGGCTCACCCGGATTCAGCTCTGCGTCCCTGACGGGGACGACCTCGACGGCGCCAGGCATGACGGCGGCTCCCCTGCTTCGCTACAGGTTGCGGGAGATGTTGATCATGGCCGGGCCGAGTACGACGACGAACAGGGCTGGGAAGATACACAGCACCATCGGGATCATCATCTTGACTGGCGCTTTCTGGGCCTTCTCCTGAGCCATCTGACGCCGCTTGACCCGCATCTCATCGGCTTGGGCCCGCAAGACCCGACCGATACTGACGCCAAAGGTGTCTGCCTGGATCATGGCCAACACGAATGACCGGATCTCCGGGGTGTCGACTCGTTCCTGGAAGTTGCGCAGGGCGTCGGCCCGTGATGACCCAGCCTGGGTTTCACCGAGCACCCTGGCAAACTCGTCGGCCAGTTCGCCCGGCACATTGGTGATGACCCGATCGACTGCCTGCTCGAAGCCGAGCCCGGCCTCGACCGAGATGACCAGAAGGTCTAGGACGTCTGGTAGCGCCCGCTGGATGGCCTTCTGTCGGACGGCCACGGCGCTGTTGAGCCGCGACGAGGGGCCGACCGCTCCGATGACGACACCGAGGATGGCGAAAGCCCACTTGAATAGGCCTTCCAAACCGAGCGGGTTCAAGACGATGGAGAACATCAGCCAGAACGGGATGAATACGAATCCCAGGATTCGAATGGCGAGGAAGCGCTCGACCCTATCGGTGGATGTGATGCCAGCCTGGATGTGCCTCTGGCGGATCCGATCGACGTATTCAGGCGGGTTGAGTCGGCCGCCAAGGCGGGTGAAGATGGCCACAACGGGGGCCAGCAAGCGTTCGTGGACCGGGGCCAGAAGCTCCTTTTCCCGTTGGTTCTCGACCTCGTAGTCGTCGAGCTGGCGAAGGGTGGAGCGGGCAGTCGTTCGTTCTTCGAGCTGGCTCATGACGAAGAACATCAATAGGGCCACACCGAATCCGGCCAGCCCCACGAGACCCTCGAGGGGGATGCTGGGGAGAAAATCAAACATCGACCGTGATCACCTTCTTCATCCAAGCCAGCCCGACGAGAGCTGAGACAACGCCCATACCGAGCATGATGTTGCCCATCACCTCGGAGAACAGAAGACCGACATATTCCGGGTTCATGATCCACATGACAACGCCGAGGCCGGGAGGAAGGAACGACAGCACGCCGGCCGACATCCTTCCTTCGGCGGTCAGGGCCCCGATCTCGCGCTTCAAGCGCTCACGGGCGATCATCGTGTCGGCAACGCTCATGAGTAGTTCATTCAGGTTGCCACCAACCTCACGCTGGATACCGATGGCCATCACCGCCCAGGCAAAGTCTGCGCTGGAAAGACGCTCGGCTACCCCGGTCAGGCTCTCTTCGAGATCACGACCGAGGCGGGCCTCGGTCATGGCTCGGCGCAATTCCCCTCCCATGGGATCGGCAACCTCATTGGAGACGGCCTCGAGCCCCTGGGGCAGCGAGTAGCCGGCCCGCAAGGTTCCCGACAGGAGTTGGAGGGTGTCCGGCAGCTGGGACTCGAAGGCCTTGAACCGGCGCCGACCGAGCAGGCGAACCACGAAGAACGACATGCCGGTGGCGAATACCGCCAGCAAACCGGCAGCCAAGATGCTGCGGGTGACGACAACTCCGAACAGGCCAGACAGGACGGTGATGGCAGCCAGGATGAACATGGCCTCACCTGCTCGAACCGGCATGTTCGCCCGTTCCAGGAGATCCTCGACTCTGGCCAAGAAGCCCCTCTTCTCGGCGAAGGTCTCGCTGAAGGTGACAGCTCGCTGCAGGAGGGCGGATTGGACGATCAGCTCCTCGACCTCTCCCTCACCCTGTTCAACCGAGCCATCGGTGTAGCGGGCCAACATCCCTTCCAGAGAAGCATCGCTGCCGGCCATGATCGAGCCGACAGACCACACCCCGAGGCTGATGCCAACGAAGGCCAAACCGAGGGCGAGGTAGAGCCCGACGGAGCTACCGAAGAAGGCAAGGCTGCCTCCAGAGGTTTCCTCGGGCAGAGGCTCCAGCTGGAGCGGATTCGAGGTCAAGACCCCGGTCGGATACGAGAAGTCGATGACGGTGGAGTTCAGCTCCAGCATCACACGGGCCCTCGATCCAGTGTCGGCTGGCTCGTCGAAGGAGACGAGAAGCCGGTCACTGGCGATGGCAACAGCTTCGGAAACGGTCTCGGTGACGTCGCCAGAAGTGGCGATGCTCAGAGCCGCCCCCGATGTGCGCGACACCGTCCCGCTCAGGGTCGGGTCGCCACCCTCGTATGAGACCGTGACGAGCTGAACACCCTTCTGGACGATGCTGACCTGGGCCTGCTCGAGGGTGATGTCAGAACCTTGGTCGGACCCGGTCGCCACCAGGAGGAGTGATTTGATGGTTGTCGGATCCGAGCTGAACAGGGTCCCGGCTCGATCGATGGCGTTGTACAGCGAGGAGCCGTTCGAGGGGGACAGGCTCTCCAATGCATCGCTCGTCTTGGCCCGATCGACCGTCGGATTCGAGGTGACCAGAGCGCTCTCGCCGGCAGACACGACGGCAATCGAGGTGTCGGGGGGGAGCTCGGCCACGGCCGCCGCCAGCTCCTGCTTGATGAGGGATAGCACATCACCGGGTACCGCACGAACGTTGGTGTCGACCAGTACGATCAGCTCGGTCGGGCGTTGCTCCGCTCGACTGCTCGATACCGACCCAACGTCGACTTCGGCGTTGTCGATATTGAGGGCCACCCCATTGGGGCTCGGAGCCGCCGAGTCTGGGATTCCGATGAGAGCAACCTCTACCACCGATTCGGTGGCGTCGACCGCGGTGACCTGCGCCGTTGTCGAGCTGGAGTCGGTTCCTTGAGCCACCGTGTTGGTGGCCAATGTCCCCAACACCACGAGGCTGACCAGGGAAGCCAGAAGAGTTCTGATGGGGACCATCCAACGGCCCCGAGGGGGTTTCGGGTGGCCAGTCATCGACGGCCCTTCGGGGCCGGAGGCGGCTGTCCGATATTGGGGGCGAAGACCTCAGGGCCGAGACGGATACCGTGGTCGGCAAGCTTCTCGGCAAACTTGGGTCTGACCCCGGTTGCTTTGAGCTCACCCAGGAAGCGCCCGTGTTCGTCGACCCCGGCACCGAAGTCGAGCAAGAAGACATCTTGGAGGGTGATGATGTCGCCCTCCATCCCGGCCACTTCGGTGATGTGGGTGACCCGACGGGATCCGTCGCGCAACCGCTGGAGCTGGACGACCATGTCGACCGCGGATGCCATCTGTTCTCGAATGGCCCGAACCGGGAGGTCGTAGCCAGCCATCAGAACCAGGGTTTCCATTCGGCTCATGGCATCACGTGGGGTGTTGGCGTGGAGGGTGGTCAGCGAGCCGTCGTGGCCGGTGTTCATGGCCTGCAACATGTCGAGAGCTTCGCCAGATCGGCACTCGCCGACCACGATCCGATCGGGTCGCATACGCAGGGTGTTCTTGACCAGGTCCCGGATCGTCACCTCGCCCTTGCCCTCGACGTTTGGGGGGCGGGTCTCGAGGGAGAGCACATGGTCCTGGTGGAGTTGGAGCTCCTTGGCATCTTCAACCGTGATGATTCGCTCGTCAGCGGGAATGAACGATGACAGTACGTTCAGCGCCGTCGTCTTGCCGGTACCTGTACCGCCGGAGACAACAACGTTCAACTTGCCAACGATGCAAGCCTGCAAGAACCGAGCAGCAGGCACGCTCACCGTTCCGAAACGAATCAGATCGTCGATGCGGAGAGGATCGGCCGAGAACTTCCTGATGGTCAGGAAGGGACCGCCGACAGCCAGGGGTGAGATCACGGCATTGACACGGGAGCCATCGGGGAGGCGAGCGTCACACAGGGGGCTCGACTCGTCGATGCGACGACCGACTTGGGCCACGATCTTGTCGATGATGCGACGAAGGTGCTCGGTGTCGACGAAGGCAACGTTCTCGGTGCCCAGTTTCCCCGAGCGCTCGGCGTAGATCCGATCGGGACCGTTGACCATGATCTCGGATACATCGTCGTCTCGGAGCAGCTTGTCGATCGGGCCGTAGCCCAAGATGTCGTCGGAGACGTCCTGGATCAGCTGAGCCTTGTCCGAGGCTGACAGGGGGCTCCGCTCTTGGGCCAGTGCACCTTGCAGGGCGGCTTGGACCCGCTTGCGGAGATCCTCCTCCGACATCCGCTTGTCGTAGAGGATCGGCCCGAGCTCGTCGATCAGAGCGGCATGGACCCGATGCCGGATCTCGTGCAGGGCTGGATCGCGATTGGCCAGACCGGAGAGCGTTGTCCCCTCCCCTTCTTCACTTCCATCACTGAGTCGCTGGTACAGAGACATCGCCGTCGCTCCTGGTTAGATCAGCCGAAGAACTTGCGCCGCCCCTGGCGGGGAGCGGAGGAAGCCGAAGGGTTGTCGAGGAATCGCAAAGCCAGCTGCTCGAATGCCCTCGCGACCCCAGATTTGGAGGCTGAGAGAACAACGGGCGAGCCCTTGTTGACCGAGATCGGGACCACGATGTCGGAGGGCACATGGGCCACTGCCGCCACCCTGAGGGTGCGCTCGACCTCGCCGACATCAAGCTTGACCTTGGAGTCGGCTCGATTCAGTACGAGATGCAGCTTCTCGGTCGGAACGCTCAGCAGCGAGAGGGTGCTCAAGCCGATCTTCACGTTCTTGATGTTCGGGATGTCGAGGCCGGCAACGAGTACGATCTCGTCGGATGCCTCGATGATCGACAGCACCAACTCGTTGAAGATGGCGGGAAGGTCGATGATCACATGGCCGGCGAAGGTGCGAACCAACTCGATCAGCCGAGCCATCTGCTCACCACTCACCTGATCAGCAAAGGTCGGTTCGACTGGAGCCGGCAGGACCAACAGTCCGCTCGGCTCATGAACCATCATGAACTGTTCCAGCACCGAAACAGCGTCGGGGGCGTCGAGTTGGGTGACGGCATCGACAACGGTGTGTTGGGGTTGCAGCTTCAACATGACGGCAACATCTCCGAATTGGAGATGGCCGTCGATAAGGACCACTGGCCGGTCAGAGCGCTGGGCCAGGACGACACCGAGGTTGGTTGCCGTCACCGACTTGCCAGAGCCACCCTTGGTAGAGAAGACGGAGATGACCTGCCCGGGCTCCTCGTCGCCCGAAGAGCTGCTTGTGTCACTACCGACGCTGTATTCGACCGATCCGGCGGCCAAAGCGTCAGCAACCCGGGTCACTGATTCAATCAGTTGGTCCTGGTCGATGGGAGCAGATAGGACGTCCTTGACCCCGACCCGAAGCGCTTTCTTCAGCAGCTCCGTGCTCATCTCAGCTGTGATCAGCACCGTCCCGACATGGGGATGGACCCGGCTCCACTGATCAATGACGGCTAGGTCGTCGGGCTCGGCACAGGACGGGCCGAGGATGACGACGATGGGTGACAGGCCGAGGCGGGTCTCGATCTCGACCAGCGAACCAGCGGTGTCGATCCTCCCCTCGAACTGGCCTGCCAGGTAGTCACGGACCGCCTGGTCGGCATCGACGATGGCCAAGGAGGTGCCACCGAACTGGTTGCTCTCCTGAGCGGCGTTCAGCTCCTCGTCGAGCTCGGAGTCGATTCCGAAGTCATCGAAGGTGAAGTTGGTGAACTCGTTCACGTCCTGGTCGGTCATGTGGCGTTCTCCCTGCGTGCGAGTCGGATCGTGACGTCGCTCACTTGGCCTCTTCGGTGTCAGTGGCTTCATCTGGTCCGTACGGGGTGAGACGGGTGCTGTCCTCAGCCGGCAGGACCGAGTCGCCATAGTCGAGAGCCGGCAGCTCGGTCGGCTCGTAGCTCGGCGGCAGCAGTGACAGGTAGACGTTCTCCATGCCGACGCTGAGGATGGTCTGTACGGCGTCGGGGGGAACGGCGAGGGTGACCATGCCGCCGTTGCGGGCCACACCCTCGGCCTCGTCGGCCGTCTCGCCAAGATCGGGGGTGAGGGCCTTGTCGATGGCCAGGACCTCAGCCCGCTGGAAGACGTAGCGAGTCACGTAGTCGTAGGTGGTGACACCATCGACTGAGAGGTCACCGGCGGCTTCCTCGTCTCCGTCGATCTGATCGGTAGCGTCAGCGGCCACCTCGGTGATGGGCTTGAGCGACAACACGTTGACGAAGTCACCAGGCTCGATCAGGTAGGCGGCCCCCTTGACCTGGTCGACGCTGAAGGTAACCGTGACAAGGCCCTTCTCCTCGAGCCGGTCAGTGATACCAGTGTTGACGACGCTCGAGGCAACGAAATTGCCGGTGACCAGGGGTGCATTCACCGGAAGGTCAGTGACCGCCACCAGGCCGGCGAGCTCGGTCTCTGGATCGACGATGGCGGTTGCCGGCTTGAAGTCGGCTGGGATCTCGGATTGGGCAATCAGGCTCTGGTTGATTGCCTGCTCTGAGGTAGTCCCTTTGGCGATTGGCCTCCGGACCACCCAGATGGTCTCAGGTTCGGCGTTGTCATACACCGCTCCTTCAACGTTGCGGATGTAGTTCAGGAGGCCGAACGATGCGATTGCACCGACTACCACCGCAACTATGAGAATCACCGTGCGTCGTGAATTCACGACTCTCTCCTAGGTCTGGCAGACCGGATCAGTCCGGCCTGCAGTGAGCTGACGTAGGACTCATGTCGGCCCGACCTTGGGTGTGGTTAGCGAATCATGCCAAAGAACCGAGAGCTAGGAGTCGCCCGGTGCCAGGCCGATCGCGCTTGGATGGCCGTGAACGCCAGAAGTCCCTGGCCCACGGACGCAAAACCGCCCCCGGCTAGGCCGGGGGCGGTTGGTGCTTCTGCCCGAACGTTGGCCGGGGCTACCGGGATCTGTGATTACTCGGTCGGCTCTGGGGCTTCAACCTCAGGCGCTTCGGCCGGTGTGGCCGCCTCGTCAACATCGGCTACCGGCGCAACCTCGGCTTCTGCCGGAGCCTCTGGTTGGTCACCAGCCTCGGCATCAGGTGCCTCGGTCGAGGTGCCGCCGCCTTCGAGCTCTTCGTAGTACTCGGCCCAAGCGGCCTCGGTGGCAGGATCGACCTCAGTCGGGCCGATGTAGTTGCCCTCGTCATCGAAGGCGTGCTCACCGAAGTGCTCCTGGTACTCCTGAGCAACAACACCACCTTCGGCCGCCTGCTTGATCGACAGACTGATACGGCGACGCTGGAGATCGATGTCGATGATCTTGACCCACAGCTCTTCGCCGGGGGTGACGACCTGCTCGGGAAGGTCAACATGGTGGGCCGACATCTCAGAGATGTGAACCAGACCCTCGATGCCGTCGCCAACCTGGACGAACGAGCCGAAGGGGACGAGCTTGGTGACACGACCGTAGACCAGCTCGCCGACCCGGTGACCGGAGGCGAATTCCTGCCATGGATCCTGCTGGGTGGCCTTGAGCGAGAGGCTGATCCGCTCCCGGCTGAGATCGACCTCGAGCACCTGAACGGTGACCTCGTCGCCGACGGCGACAACCGAACCGGGGTGGTCGACATGCTTCCACGACAGCTCGGAGACGTGGATGAGCCCGTCCATGCCGCCCAGGTCGACGAAGGCGCCGAAGTTGACGACGGAGGACACAACACCACTGCGGACCTCGCCCGGGGTCAGGTTGGCCAGGAAGTCCTCGCGCTGTTCCTTCTGGGTCTCTTCCAAGTAGGCCCGACGAGAGAGCACGACATTGTTGCGGTTCTTGTCGAGCTCGATGATCTTGGCATCGAGGCTGCGACCAACGTAGGGCTGGAGATCCCGAACCCGGCGCAGTTCGACGAGGGAGGCGGGGAGGAAGCCCCTCAACCCGATGTCGAGGATCAGACCACCCTTGACCACCTCGATGACGGGGCCGGAGACAACACCATCACGTTCCTTGACCTCTTCGATGGTGCCCCAGGCCCGCTCGTACTGGGCCCTCTTCTTCGAAAGGAGAAGGCGGCCCTCCTTGTCTTCCTTTTGAAGGACGAGAGCTTCGAGCTCATCACCAATCGAAACGATCTCGCTCGGGTCCACGTCATTGCGGATCGACAGCTCACGCGATGGGATGACACCCTCGCTCTTGTAGCCGATATCGAGCAGGACTTCGTCGCGATCGACCCGGACTACGGTGCCGCTCACGAGCTGGCCGTCATCGACGACCACCATGGATGCGGCGTAGGCGTCGTCGAGCGAACCTTCAAGGTCATTGGCCGTTATCTGGCGAGGGATATATCCATCGGTTTCGTTGATGTCGGGCATGTCGGAGGCCAGACCATGGCTGAGTTCGGTAGTGGTGGACACGGAAGAGACGGTTGCTTTCAGAGAACTGCCTGCCGAGCCCAGACCATTGCCGATGGCAGGGTTTCATGGGCACGGGCGACAGGACCGAGACGATCTCGGCCTCGTCCGAGGCTAGCAGCGCTTGGCCCCCACACCTATCTCCTGGTGAGGGGCTGTGTGGAAGGACGGGGCCGCTCAGCAACGAGAAGGAACTCAGGACAGTCAATGGTCGCAGGCTGACGCCGATATGCGCCCGGCGTCACCCCATGGACGGCCAGCGGCGTCAGACCGACCTGACGGACCAGGAGGCGTAACTCACGAGGGGTGAAACATGATGTCCAGAGCTCAACTCCTTGTTCGACTCCCTCGGGGTTGCGAATCGAGGTTGTCTCATGATTCACACCATTCTCAGCGTCAAAGGTGTCGTGATCTTCGAGGTAGCGGAGCTGGAAGTATGCCGAGAAGGCGGACAGGGCGAGACGGCCTCCTGGGCGCAGCGATGAGGCAATCCCGGCCATGATCGGCTCATCCAGCTCACGATCCTGTCTTGGACTGCTCCCAGGTCCACCGGCAAGCCCGAATGCCCCCTGGCAGAGGGAGATCGCGGCATCGAATTCAGCATCGAAGGTGAGCGCCCGGGCGTCCCCAACCATGAAACTCACCTTGTCGACCAAGCCATCCTCGACTGCGGTCGCCGTCGCTTGGGCGATGAAGTCCGACGAGATGTCGATCCCGACGACCTCACACCCAGCGGCCGCCATGGCCAGGGCATGACGACCGGGCCCGCAGCCGACATCGAGCACCCGCTGGCCCGGTTGAAGCTCCAGGATCTCGATCAGGGCCGCGACCTCCTGGGCCGTGCCCTTGGTGAACGAGTAGCGGAGGTAGGCCGAGCCCAGATGAGACGCAATCGGCTCGAACCAATGGCCCTCACTCATCAGGTCCGGCCGCTGGTGAGGAGGGGAGCAAGCCCGTCCGTTGATCACGGGCCGTCAGGCAATACTCGAGGCCGACTGGATCTCGCATCGTCATCCAGAACGGGAACCGATTGCCGACATCGGCACCGATGCGCTCGTGGACAACGGCCACGTCGTCGACATGGTCGCCACAGGCAAGATCGAGATGGGCTCTGGCTATCTCTCCTGGATCATCGGGCCCGAGACGCTGAAGGAGGAGACGGATCGGGAGACCCGAAGGTCGGGCGAGAAAGGCAAACTCATCGAGACTTCCGGGCCGCAACTCCCAACCCGTCAATGAATGCCAGAACTCGGCTTCCTCGTCGAAGAGATGACCGGGGACGTCGATACAGACCTGGTCGACCAGGTGTGCGTGGCCATCTCCGGCTGATACTGGTCTGACCGACTCACCATCGTAGGAGACCAGGCAAAACGCCAGTCCAGACGGTGACGACATCACCAGATGCCCAAGATCAGCTGACAAGGTGGCCCCTGCTGACCGGGCCTGGCGGCCGGCGTCGGCAATCGAGTCGACATGGAAGTCGATGTGCACTCGAGGCTGATCACCATGAATCCGCTGGACCCGGAGATAGGGGTCGCCGTCGGGGGGAAGCAGGGTGGCAAACTGGCTCTTGCTACCGCGGAATGCCGACAAGCCCGAGCCCGTCACCTCCTGCCAGAACCTCGTTCCCTGCTCGAAGACATCGGCTGGCTGATCAATGAAGGCAGTGATCCAACCGATGTGCATCCCAGGATTCCTAGTCCTTGGCATCGGCCCAAGTGGCACCGAAGCTGAGGTTGACCTCGAGGGGGACCAGCAGTTCGAAAGCACCTCGCATCACCGAGAGCACGGTTTCGGCCGCGATGTCGTGCTCGTCGGCCGGGACCTCCAGGATCACCTCGTCGTGGACCTGGAGCACCACCCTGCTGGTCAGCCCTTCGCCGGTGAGACGCTGGTCGAGGCGGACCAACGCGACCTTGAAGATGTCAGCGGCCAGACCCTGGATGCCGGCATTCATCGCCTGGCGCTCCCCCGCCTGACGAATCCTGGGATTGTCACTGCGCAGTTCGGGGATGGCCCGGCGGCGACCGAACAGGGTCTCGGTGAAGCCTCGGTTCCTGGCCTCGGTCACGGTGGCATCCATGTAAGCCCGCACGGCGGGGAAGCTCTCGAAATAGGCGTCGAGGATGACCTGCGCTTCCTTGGTCGGGATCGAGAGCCGCTGACCGAGCCCGTACGCCTCCATCCCATAGGCCAGACCGTATGAGACCATCTTGGCCCGGCTGCGCTGCTCGAAATCGACCTCGTCGGGATCGACCCCGAACACCCGAGCGGCCGTGGTGCTGTGGACATCGGCCCCCGCGGTGAAGGCTTCGATCAGGCCTGGATCCTCGGCCAAGTGGGCGATGCAGCGCAGTTCGATCTGGTTGTAGTCAGCAACCAGGAAGCTGAGGTCAGCGGCAGGAACGAAGGCCTTGCGGAAGCTGCGGCCGAGCTCGGTGCGAACCGGGATGTTGTGGAGGTTCGGATTCTCGCTCGAGAGCCGACCGGTGCGAGCCACGGTCTGGTTGAAGGTGGCATGGATCCGGTCGTCGGCTGAGACCGAGGCCAGCAGAGACTGGCCATAGGTCGAGCGCAGTTTCTCCACCTCCCGGTAGCGGAGCAGGTGTTCGATGATGGGGTGCTCCCCGTTGAGCTTCTCCAGGGTGGATTGGTCGGTTGAGTAGCCGGTCTTGGTCTTCTTCTGGGGGGTCAGCTCCAACTTCTCGAACAGGATCTCACGCAACTTCTTGGTCGAGTTCACATTGAACTCCTCACCTGCGTCGGCCTGGATCTGGGCCGCCAGCGTCTCGGCCTCCGCCGTCATGTCGGCGTTGAGACCTTCCAGCTCGGCCCGGTCGACGCCGACCCCGAGATGCTCCATGCGGGCCAGCACTCGGACCAGGGGTACCTCGACGGTTTCATTCAGCTCACTCAACCCGTCGGCTTCGAGCGAGGCGGCCAGTTCCGGTCCCAGTCGAGCGGCGGCCAGGGCATCGCGAGCGGCCCGCAGGGCGGGTGAGATCGTCTGCTCTCCGAAGTCGAGCTGGCCGCTTGGCGGGCCGTCGTCATCGGGCATCCGATACTCGGTGTTGAGGGCCAGTAGCTCGTCGAGGGGATAGGAGTTTCCCGAGGGGTCGAGGAGGTAGGCGGCGAGCGACGTATCGAGGCGAAGCCCCTCCAGGTCGATGCCGAGGCCCATGAACGCCCGGATGATCGGCTTGGCGTCGTGGGCCACGATGCCCGGCCCGTCGGCCCCCACCAGCTTGACGACCGAATCCACCACCGCCGGGTCGTAGAGCACAGGGCGGCTGAGCCAGTGGACGGTCGAGGAGGCCTCATCGGTGACGACGGCCAAACCCTCCACCTGGAAGCCATCTTCTGTTGCCTCCGTTTCACCTTGGGCGATGGCGGCCGCCAGACCGACGAGACCCTGCTCGGGAGCCCCGTTGGTGTCGGCCAGATGGGTGATGGCGGCGGCCACCTCATCGGCCTCGCTCAACTCGACCAGGTCGACGCTCAGCTCGATGTTGTCGGCATCGCTGACGTTTCCTGGGTTGAAGGCGTCGTTGAGTCGTTCGAGGAGGTTTCGGAACTCCAGGAAGTCGAAGAGCTTCTTCACTTCCTCGGGGTCGTAGGACTCGATCGGGATGAGATCCTCGACGTCGACTCCGAGAGGGACATCACGGATCAGCTCCATGATCACCGCGTTGATGCGGACCTCATCCTCGGCCGCGGCCAAGTTCTCACGGAGCTTGGGCGTCTGCTCCTCCACGTGCTCGTAGAGCCCGTCGATACCGCCATAGTTGTTGATCAGTTTGGCCGCCGTCTTCTCGCCGACACCGGGAACCCCAGGAAGGTTGTCGGAAGTGTCGCCGCGGAGGGCGGCGTACTGGACGTACTGATCGGGGCGGACCCCGGTCCGCTCGACGATGCCGGCCTCGTCGTACAGGGCGTAGTCGCTCACTCCGCGCTTGTTGTAGACGACCTTGATGTTCGGATCTTGGACCAGCTGAAAGCTGTCCCGATCACCGGTGACGACGAGGACGTCCATCTCCTTGGCTGCGGCCTGGTCGGCCAGGGTGGCCAGGATGTCATCGGCTTCAAAGCCGACCAGATCGATCTGGGGGAGGCGCAGGACATCGAGCACTTCACGCACGATCCCCATCTGCTGACGCAAGATGTCGGGGGCGGCCGAGCGATTCGCCTTGTAGGTCTCGACCTGTTCATGACGAAACGTCGGCTCGGGCCGGTCAAAGGCAACGGCCAACCCATCGGGTTGATGATCGCGGACCAGGTTGATCAGCATCGAGGTGAATCCGAGCACAGCGTTGGTGACCTGCCCGCTCGACGTTGCCAGGTCCTGGGGGAGGGCGTGGAAGGCCCGATAGGTGAGCGAGTTGCCATCGACGAGCATCAAGGTAGGCATCATCTTCGAGCCTACGAGGCGCGCTGGCCGGTCCGCGTGAGCCCTCTAGGGTCCTGATTGTCGACGACTGGCGGTCTGTCCTCAGGTATCGGAGCCGGCCCCGGCGACCAGGGCACTGTCCTTCCGCCAGGGTGCGATTTGGCCCTCGTAGACCGATGGGCCGTTGCGGAAATGGGCGGCCTCGTGCAAGGTCTCGACGAAGGGCATGTCGGCTGGGTAGAGCTTGTCGCCCCGAGGCCGGGGACCGGCCTTGGAGACATGACCCCACAGGGGGTGGCCGACCACCTCCTCGGCAATGGCTGCCGCCTCGATCAGCTTGTCCAGGTCGTAGCCGGTCTCGATGCCCATCTCATGGCACAGGTCGACGAAGTCCTCAGTCGGCACATGACCCGCAGCCCGACCATTGCCACAATAGGGACAGCCTCCCATGCCCCCGATCGAGGTATCGAACTCGGTCGCCCCCAACTGGAGGGCCTCGTAGTAGCTGGCAATTGTGGCGCCCCGCGCATTGTGCAGGTGCATGTGGTAGGTCTCGATCTCGGGCCAGCGGTCACGGATGGCCGTGATCGTCTCTCGCACCACGTGAGGGAGATTCCAGCCCATGGCCTCGGCAAACGAGAGCCGCTTCACTTCGAAGCCCGCCTGGTGCCACCTGGAGGTCATCATGTCGAGGAAGTCGAGCCTCTGCTCCAGGGTGAAGGGTCCTTCGAAGTTGGACCCGAACGGATTGCCGAGCACGAGCGACCCCGACTCGACGTTCTCGGCCCGGGCCCGCTCGATGGTGGCATCCATGGCTCCGATCTGCTGGGCCTGGGAACGGTTGTAGTTGCGACGGGCAAAGGTGTCGCACATCTCGACATGGGTGGCGAATCGGTGGGAGCGGACATCGATCTTGGGATAGAACCGGTCGGCCCGTTCGAACCCCTTCTGGTTGAACACCGCCGCGGTGTAGGTGATCCCGGGCTTGGGCTCGAACTGGTCGGCAATCTCCTCGATACAAGCCATCGAAGGGGTCCACTTGGGGTGAGCGAACGAACCGATGGAGATCCGTTCGGCCCCCGTCTCGCCCAGGGCGTCGAGTAGACGAAGCTTCTCCGAGACGGGGATGTCAGGACTCTCTATCTGGAGCCCTTCCCGCATGGTGTCGTCGGTGATGGTGACCTGTTTGGGCAGCATGGCAGCACAGTCTTCTATGAGAGCAAGGTCCCCTACCGGGGAGCTTGTCGAGTCGGGAGGCCAGTGGCCAGTCCCTAGCTTCAGGCCCACCGGCCGTCGACGCCAATCGAGCCCAACCTCGGCATCGGTTCAGGTCCGGTTGGTTCAGCTCAGCGTCAGCGGATGGCCGAAGGTGTCGTCGTAGGCCATGGCCTCCGGATCTCGGCGGGTGATCGGACCATGACCCTTGAGTACGGGATAGCCGATAGGGACCATGGCCGCCGTTGCCCAATCATCGGGGATGCCGAGGGCCTGCTTCACCTCGTCCTCGCGGATGCAGTGAAGGGTGGTGAGGGTGCAGCCCAGCCCCTCGGAGACACAAGCCAACATGGCGTTCTGCACCGGTGGGTAGACCGATCCACCACCGACGAGGCTGATCCGGTCGAGTTTGGCGTCGGTCACGGCCATCATCTTGAAATCGGCACAGAACAACAAGATGGCGGGCGCTTCGGCCAGATGGTCAGCCAGGTAGTTGCCGGCTCCGAGGGTTCGCTCCCACTTGGCCCGGTCGTCGCCTTCCAGGGCGGCTAGCCGAGGCTGAAACGACTCGACGTAGCTGTACCACTCGGGCCGGTAGATCTCGGCCAAGGCCTGCTTGTTCTCCTTGCCTCGGACGACAATCACCCGCCACGGCTGCTGGTTGCCTCCGGTTGGAGCCCAACAGGCTGCCTGCAGGACCCGATCAAGCACCTCATCTGGGATCGGATCTGGCTTCAGGCGACGCACCGCCCTCAGTGTGCTCATGGCCTCGTAGAGCCCGATTCCCGACACGACCGGCTTCGACCCATGGTTCATGGACCCCGAAGCTAGTACGCCGGCCCAAGGGGCACACCTACAAACGCTAGCCGTCTGGCTCGGGGACAAGCCCTTCGTTGAGCACGGCTAGGGCGATCTTCTTCATCGAGGTGCGGCGCGACATCGCCGTCTGTTGGAGGAAACGGAACGAATCCTGCTCGCTGATGGACTGCTCGTCCATCAGCTTGCCCTTGGCCCGATCGATGATCTTGCGGGTCTCCAGCCGATCGGACAACGACTCCGCTTCCTTGGCCAACACATCGAGCTCTCGAAATCGGGCCACCGCCAACTCGATGGCTGGCACCAGTTCCTGGGGTTGGAAGGGCTTCACCAGGTAGGCCATGGCTCCCGCGTCGCGCGCCTGCTCCACCAGCTCTCGTTGGGAGTAGGCAGTGAGGATGACGACGGCGGCCAGCCGGTCGGCCATGATCTCTCTGGCCGCCGTGAGCCCATCAACCCCGGGCATCATGACGTCGAGGATCACGACGTCGGCCTCGGTCTGACGGACGTGGGCCACCGCTTCGGCCCCGTCGGCGGCCTCACCGACCACCTCATAGCCCGCTTCGACCAAGCTCTCTCGCAGGTCGAGGCGGATGAGGGCCTCGTCCTCGGCAATGACGACCCGAGTGATCGTCATGACCGAGCCTGGCTGAGCTGATCGAGGAGGGTGTCCTGTTTCGTTTCGAGCTTTGCCACTCTTTTCATCATCGCCTCCTGATCCCTGCGAACAGCGGCCACCGCCTTGTTTGCCTCCCGATGCTCATTGGCGGCCAATGGGGTCTCCGATATCAACGAACGGAGCCGAGCATCATCTGCGACATCGACAAAATGCTGGAGTTGCTCGTCGATGACCTGCAACTCCCGCCGCAGGGCGCGAAGCTCTGTTGCCAAATCGGTCAGCTTTCGTTCGATGGACGCACGCGACATTCTCGACTGGCTCCGGCCTTATGGATTGACGGCTCATCCGACGGCCAACAACCCACTAGGGAGCTGATGACCACAGATCGGGGTTGTCGTCGATGTGGTGCCCGGGGTGGGAGTCGAACCCACACGCCCTTTCGGACAGCGGATTTTGAATCCGCCGCGTCTGCCATTCCGCCACCCGGGCGAAACCGCAATGCTAGCTGGTCCCAAGGCGAGGCGGAGCGATCAATACACTATTGACTGCGGGTCGAATATCAGCATCCACCGCCAGAAAGGACCGGCCCGAAGACGGGAGCGACATGGGCCGCGTCAGCATCTTCTGAACTTGCTCGAAGGAATGTGAAACTTTCTCGGCCGCAAGATGGTCTTAACCTTCGTGACTTCGGTGATGATTGCGTTTACCTTCCCAGGACAAGGCTCCCAGACACCCGGCATGGGTGAGGCGTGGATCGATCACCCCTCGTGGGAGCTGGTGGCCGAGGCGGCCGAGGCTTCAGAGCGCGATGTCGAGCACCTCCTACTGAGGGCCGATGCCGAAGAGCTCAAACAGACCCGCAACTCCCAGCTGGCCACCTACGTCGCCAGCATGGTTGTACTAGACGCAGTCGAACGGACGGGGGTCGAGCCCGCCTTTCACGCTGGTCACAGCCTCGGTGAGTACTC
>JAAETV010000318.1 GCA_024227975.1 Actinomycetes bacterium | reverse complement strand
GGTGCGTTCGCCTTCCTGCTGGCCCTCAGCGCCGGCGGTATCTCACTGGCGATGACGATGGTGGTCGTCGCCCTTGTCGTGAATCTCGCCCTCGAAAATGCTCTCGAACCCGTATTGCTCGGCGACGAGCTCGAGCTTCACCCACTGACCGTTCTCCTCGTCACCGTGATCGGAGGGCTGGCGGCGGGGATGGTCGGACTCATTCTTGCCGCTCCCCTCACCGCCATCGGCTTCAACCTCTACCGCGAGATCAAGGCAACCGGATTCTTCGACTAGCCGGGTTCTTCAACTGGGGGGCTCAGTCTCGGCTCATCATGGCCTGAGCCTCGAGCTCCAGATCGACGTAGGGCTCACCGCTCACGTCGATGATCACCTCTCGGATGGTTCCACCGACGAACGGAAACGGAGCAGCGTAGGCCGAGGCACTGACCGGGGCCCCGGGGTCCTTGCCAACATTGAGACCTTCACCCCCGAGCATGAACTTGCCCGGTTGGGTCCTGATGCCAGCACCACCGACCGGCTGGTCGTTGATGAATAGTGTCGCCGATCCCGTAGCACTGTGCTGGGCGTCGTTGCCCTCCTTGTCGAAGGCCACACCGAGCACCCCCGGACCGGCTGGGACCTTGATATCGGACACGATCTCCTGCTCGACCTCACCCAGCCAGTTGTAGACATAGTGCAGCCTGCCGTCCTTCACGAACAAGGCGTGGCCGCCGAACCGCCCACCATGGGAGAACAACACCCCCTCAGCGGCGGCGGACTCGACGGTCACTTCGGCCGCGATCTTGTAGGAGCGATTGCGAACATTGACTGCCGCCCCCTCGGGGACCTCGCTGGTCCCGGGACGGTAGATGTAGCGGTCACGGGGCGGTGAGAGCTGGGGCCGAGGGGTGGTGAGGACTTCGACCGCGCTCCGGTCCTCCAAGGGGAAACCCTGGTACTTTCCGGCCTCGTAGTGCCACAGCGCCTTGAGCTGCTCCAGCTTGTCAGGGTGGTCGCCGGCCAGGTCGTTGACCTCGCTACGATCCTCATCGACGTGGTACAGGGCCCACTCGTCTTTGCTGAACTGACCCCAGTTGGCGATCGTCGGGTGGATGGTGTTGGCCTTCCACCCCTGGTGGTAGATACCGCGGCTGCCCAGCATCGAATAGAACTGGGTCTCCTTGCGAGTGGGAGCTGATGCATCAGCCAGGCTGTAGGCCATGCTCGTGCCTTCGAGGGGCCACTGGGTGTAGCCCTTGACCTCGTCTGGCAGATCCAGGTCGAGCAGCTCATAGATCGTGGGCGTGACGTCGGTGACATGACAGTACTGATGGCGGACGTCTCCCCTGGCCTCGATCCCGTCCGGCCAGCTCATGATGAACGGATCACAGATGCCACCGTTCCAGGCATAGCGCTTCCACAGCTTGTACGGGGTGTTGAAGGCCATGGCCCACCCGGTCGAGTAGTGGTTGTAGGTTTCCGGGCCGCCGAGTACGTCGAGATATTTGAGATTCTCTTCCATGGTGTCGGCAATACCGTTGAAGAACTTGTTCTCGTTGACCGAGCCGTTCGGGCCGCCCTCGCCACTGGCTCCATTGTCGGAGATGACGACGATGATCGTGTTGTCCAGCTCACCCACCTGCTCCAGATAGTCGATGACCCGACCGATCTCGTGATCGGTGTGGGTCACCATGCCGGCGTAGACCTCACCCATGCGGGCAAACAACTGGCGCTCGGCCTCGTCCAGTGAGTCCCAGGGCCGTACCACATCGAGTGGCGACCACGGCTCACCGTCGGGTCCGGTGGCGTCAGCCAGGGGGTTCATCTCCGACAGGACGGTGTCCGCCGGAACGATGCCCATCTCCTTCTGGCGGGCCAGGGTCTCTTCCCTGACCTGCTCGTAGCCATTGTCGAAGCGACCCTTGTAGCGGTCGGCCCATTCGGAGGCCACATGGTGAGGGGCGTGGGCCACACCAGGGCAGTAGTACATGAAGAACGGCTTGTCGGGTGCGATCTGTTTGGCATCGGAGATGAACTCGATCGCCTTGTCGGCAATGTCGGTGCTGAAGTGGTAGCCGTCCTCGGGCAGGGTCGGCTGGTCTACGGGGTGGTTGTCGTACACGATGTCGGGGTGCCATTGGCTTGTCTCACCCCCGAGGAATCCGTAGTAGCGCTCGAAGCCGCGACCTAGAGGCCAGTTGCGCTTGGTCGAGGCGAGGTTCATCTCGTCCTCGGGGCACAGGTGCCACTTGCCGAGCATGTAGGTGTTGTAGCCCCGCTCCACCAGCACCTCAGCAATGGTGGCTGTCTCGAACGGGATGTGGCCGTTGGAGTTCGGGAAACCGGTCGTTGCCTCCCCGATACAGGCCATACCAACCGTCGTGTGGTTGCGGCCGGTCAGCATCGCCGCTCGCGACGGTGAGCAAAGGGCGGTTGTGTGGAACTGGGTGTAGCGCAGCCCTTGGCCGGCGATCCGGTCCATCGTCGGGCTCTCGACCGGGCCGCCGAAGGAGCTCAAGGCGGAGAAGCCGACGTCATCCCACACGATGTAGAGCACGTTGGGTGCCCCGTCGGGCGGCTTCGGCTGCTCGTATGGACCCCAGTCTGGGACCGAATCACGAATGTCTTCATTGACAACACCACTGAAGCGCTTCGCCATGGAATCAACACTATTCACGGTGTGCTCGCTGCACAATAGCTAGACCCACGATCACCCGGGTGATAGGGGTGACTACCACCGTTCGAGCCCGAATTGGCAGCTAGTTTGCGGCTATGCGGCTCGAGGCAGTGATGGAGATCGTCGCCAAAGTGTTCGCGATTGTCGGCGTCGGGGTCATCGTTGTAGGAGCACTGCACACGATCCTCGGCTTCTTTGGTCGGCATGTCACCACGAGCTCGGTCTACGACGAGGCAAGGCGCAGTTTCGGACGGCCCCTCATTCTCGGATTGGAAGTACTGGTCGCGGCCGACATCATCCAAACGATCACCGTCGACTTGAGCCTGGAGAGTGTGGCGACCCTAGGCATCCTCGTGCTCGTTCGAGTAGTCCTGAGCTTCTCACTCGACATCGAGGTCGACGGGATGCCGCCATGGCGACGGGCCCAGTTCGAGGCCACAAGAGGCCAATCCGAGACTGGTTCAGGATCGTAGCCACACATCGAGCTGACGGTTCGGCATCTCCAGCTCGGCTGCGTCCAGAGCCTCCATGAGCACCTTGCGCATCTCCCGCTCGAACCGGACGCGGGCTCCAGGGTCGACCCTGGCCACCACCCGGATGCTCACCGAGTCACCGCCCAGCTCCTGGATGCCGAGGACCTCCGGTTCGTTCCTGACGTTGTCCTCCCAATCCGGATCGGCCGCCAGCTCGGATACGGCTCGGGCCAGCACCGACATCACATGGTCGGTCGGTGTCCCGTAGGCAACCCCGACATCGACGACCGCTCTCGACCACAGTTGCGACTCGTTGGCGACGCGTCTGATCTCACTGTTCGGTATGTGCCAGAGGGTTCCGTCGGCATCGCGGAGGACGGTACTCCGCAAGGTCAAGCCCTCTACCGTTCCGTGGACCATGTCCACATCAATCTGATCACCGACCCCGAACTGATCTTCGATCAGCATGAACAGACCGGTGATCACGTCTTCGACGAGACGCTGGGCCCCGAAGCCAATGGCGACACCGGCGATACCGGCCGAGGCCAGCAGGGGGGCAACGCTGATGCCGAGAAGATCCAGGATCATGATGGCCGCCACTGAGTAGACGATGGCTGAGGTCGCGCTCCGCAACAGGGTGCTGATGCTGGTGAGCCGTCGCTTCGTCCGGTCGTTCCCCCCATCGGGTAGGAAGGGGCTGTCACCGACGGCAGCATCACCCAATCTCGAGCTGAGACCATGGATCGAGCGTCGAATGAACCGATTGAGGAGATAGGCGCCAACGAGAATGGCGATTACCTCTAGCGGCTTGCCTACTAGCCAGTTGGATGCCCCGGCCAGGAACTCACTATTGGTCCAGTCGTAGACCCACTCGCAGATGAACTCACCTTCGTCGCATATGCCGCTGGGTGCCATCGACTCCTCCATGACC
>JAAETV010000317.1 GCA_024227975.1 Actinomycetes bacterium | reverse complement strand
TGCGCCCCGAAAGGGGCGGCCTTTCTCTGGGTGGCCGACCCATTCCGCCAATCAGCGATACCGGCCTCGATCAGCCATGGGTACAACGACGGCTGGCCTGGCAGCGGCAGCCGGTTCCACGCTCAGTTCGACTGGACCGGCACCGACGACCCGACGGCCCGGCTGTGCGTCGGCCAGGCCCTCGAAACCATGGCGGCTCACCGATCCGACGGCTGGCCCGGGATCCAGGTCTCCAACCGGGAGCTAGCTCTGGCCGGGAGGCGGGTGATCCTCGAAGCGCTCGACGCCGCACCACCGGCACCAGAATCTATGATCGGATCGATCGCGTCTGTGCCGGTGCCCCCCGAGCGGGAGCAGAGCCCCGGTATCTTCGACCCCCTCACCGCCGCCCTCCACGCCAACTGGTCGATCGAGGTGCCCGTGTTCGCCTGGCCCGAGTCACCCCGAAGGCTGTTGCGCATCTCGGCCCAGCAGTACAACACGATCGACGACTACCGAGCACTGGCCGAGGCGCTCGTGGCCGAGCTTGACCAAACCTGACTGGTGAGGACCCAACCGGCCGAGATTGCAGCTGCCTCTTGGTCGACGGGGCCATCAGCGCACGGGGAGAAGGTGAGGTCTCGGAGGTCAGGTGGCCTCAGGTCTTGGTTGAGTCGGCTCCGTCCAGCTCGACCAGCTCCAATACGGTGCCATCTGGATCGTGGAAGCAGACGATCCGACTGGTTGGCTGGCCCTCCCAGGGCACGGCGGCCGGCTCGGAGATGGGTTTGATACCGAGGCGGGCCAGCTCGGCTACGTCGGCGTCGAGCTGGGTCGTACGCAGCGCAATGCGAGCCAAGCCGATGTGGTAGAGATGCTGATAGGGCGGCGACGGATCATGAGGCTCTTGCCACTGGAGCAGATCGAGCAGGGTCGACTCGCCGGGAAGCTTCAGGATGGCGCCGCGCACTCGATAGGGAGGCATGCCGACGGCCGCCGCAACCTCGGGCGTATTGGTCTCGGGAACCATGGCAACGAGCTTGAAGCCAAGCCGCTGATAGAAGGCGAGCGAGACGTCGAAGTCGCTGCAGTTCACGTTGACGTGAACCATGCCGGTGATGTGCATGATTCGACCGTAGCCTCCCAGTCTCTCGGCTTCCTGAGCTGTGGTCAGGCGACCAGACGGTGATCACCCGTTGTCGTCACCCTTCTTCTCCTTCAAGTGTCGCGATTGCGCATCGGAGAATTGGGCTCGTACCTGGCCAGCGGCCACGGCCATGACGATGGCCTTGACGTCATTGATCTGGGCTCTGGAGATTCCTTCATCCTTGGCCACGCCAAGGTAGTGCGCCAT
>JAAETV010000316.1 GCA_024227975.1 Actinomycetes bacterium | reverse complement strand
ATCCGTCGATCACCCTCCCGCCAGAGTCGGTTCCGACCAGCCGTGACGGGTCCGGTTGAGAGGGTGGCGGTGCCCGGGTAGCCGATCCCGAGTCCTGACGTGGACTATCACCTAGGTAGGTATGGCGACATGCGTATAGGGTGATCAACCAGCATGAACGGGCGGCATATTGAATCCCAGGGTGCAGTGTGTTCGGCCGGCGACCTTGACCTTCCCGCTCAAGCGGAGGCCACAGTTCGGCGGCGCCTACTGCTCGTCTCGTCGTCGGGGGGGCACCTCGCGCAGCTGCTGCAGCTGCGGCCGTGGTGGACGGGCCACGATCGACAATGGGTGACGTTCGACCTTCTCGATGCTCGCTCGAGGCTGGAAGGGGAGACCCTGATCCCGGCCTACCACCCGACCACGCGAAGTATCCGCAATCTTTGTCGCAACACGTCACTGGCGTTCCGGGTACTTCGACGATTCAGGCCCGACCTGGTGCTTTCCACTGGTGCGGGAGTAGCGCTTCCATTCTTCGTGATCGCAAGATTGATGGGTATCCCGACCGTTTACCTCGAGGTCTACGACCGTGTCGACTCACGAACCTTGACCGGGATATTGGTTCAACCGTTCACAACGAGATTCTGTGTGCAGTGGCCGGAGCAGCAATCTCTCTACCCAGGAAGTGTGTTGACAGGTCCGCTGTACTGACGATCTGTACTCGGATCACATAGCTGAAAGGCACGGAGAAACGCGCAATGTTGACGAACACCTCAAGATCACACCAAACCGCATCAACCGCGGATGTGTCGCCCGTCCCTCTCCTGACTGAAGCGACAGATAGGTCGGCAATTGAGATCATGGTAACGACCGGCACCGATCGTCATCCGTTTGGTCGGCTCGTCGACTGGATGGACGAGTGGTGCGATAGCCACCCTGAAGCCATCGTGATGATGCAGCGAGGAGCGTCCAGGCAGTCACGTCACGGCAGGTGTCGTGAACTGATTCCCCATGCCGAGTTGTGCGAGATATTCACCCGGGCCTCAGCTGTAGTCACTCATGCTGGGCCATCGACGGTGATGGACGCCCGCGCCGCGGGTCGTCTTCCGATCGTGGTGCCGAGGGACCCGCGACTCAGGGAGCACGTTGATGGCCATCAACTGCGCTTCGCCCGGCATCTGGCCCGGCACCGGGTGGCCGAGGTGGCCTCAGCCAAGGAGGAACTGTTCGCCTTGATCGATCGGGCTCTGTCCAACCCCGCTGAGTTCGCCGTGATCAACAACGGTGATGCCATCGAGGGTGTTCAACGGTTCGGGAGCGTTGCCGATGATCTGCTGAACGCTGCCGGCTGGCCTGCCTCGGGTTCGATGGCCTCCTTCTGAGGCGCTACGGCGATCCAACGTGGAGTATTCCTGGTGCCCTGATGACCAAAGTGTGACGGTGGTCATTCCGACTCGGGATCGCCCTCAGCTGCTACGAAAAGCCATTGCTGCCGTTGTCGCTCAGGACCACGTCGACGACATCGAGATACTCGTCGTCTTCGATCAAAGCAATCCCGATCATTCACTGCCAGAAGAGTTCAGCGCCGACGACGGCTCAGTGCAACTGGCGGTCACGACCAACAATCGCAGTCTTGGGTTGGCGGGTGCTCGTAACACAGGAATAGTGGCCGCCTCCAACACCTGGGTCGCCTTCTGCGATGATGACGACGAGTGGCTGCCCGGCAAGCTCCGGGCCCAGTTTGCCGCTTTGCGAGCCGCACCCGAGGCGGGAGCCGCTTGCACCGGGATTCTCATCTGCTACGACAGCACCGAGACCCTTCGAGTGCCGGTTCCGGAGTCGCTGACGTTCGATGGGTTCCTGCGCGATCGGATGACCGAGGTCCATCCATCGAGCTGGTTGGTACACAAGGGGACCTTGATCGACGAGATAGGCCTGGTCGACGAGCAGATTCCGGGCGGCTACGCCGAGGACTATGACTTCTTCCTTCGGACGGCTCAGGTATGTTCGATAGCGGTGGCCTCCGAACCCCTGGTTCGAGTGCGGTGGCATGGTGCATCGTTCTTCTTCGAGCGGTGGGAGACGATTGATCGGGCTCTCGCCTATCTGGTCGAGAAGTATCCGGAGTTCGAGAGCCAACCCCGTGGTCTGGCCCGCATCAGAGGCCAGCAGGCTGTCGCCCAGGCTGCGATGAGGCGGAGGGGTGAAGCGCTGCGAACCATGGCCAAGACCGCCCGCCTGAATCCGATCGAAAAGCGGCTCCCGGTGGCGGCCGCGGTGTTGGGCGGAGTCCCGGCCGAGATCGTCCTCAAACTGGCACACAGATTCGGACGGGGAATCTGATGGCCGCATCAGGCATTTCGGGGGGTCAGAGTTGGGAGGGTCGGCCAGCGTTTCTGGTAGGCGCAAGGCTGTGATGTGTGAGCTGATTTCGACGGCGTCCGCCGTGTCGGGTCCGACTCAGGTAGATTCACCTACGAGGTGGCGTGCTGCCCGTGTATTTGCGTGTCGCTGGTTGTCTAGAGTGTTCCGCGTGCAGAGATCGAACCTGCGGCGACATGTTGCCGGCCCGGTTCCGCCGCTCCGACATCGATTTGAATCCGAGCGGTCGTTTGAGCAGAGCTCTGACGGCAGCCGAGCGTTGGGGCGAGCTTGGACTCCTGCTCTCGTCTCCAGCGTGGTGCTGGCCTTGGTGCTGGCCGCCTGCGCTGCGGACTCCGAGCCCGCTGTGTTGGTCACACCCAGCAACGACGCGACTGACGAGAGTGTCGAGTCCACCGCGGAGGCACTCGCCGGCAACCAGGTCGAGCGAGTCGATGTTCCCGGCGAGCTCACCACCTCTCCCGATCCAGCCCACCAGGCCGACGCCGAGCAACAGGAACAGCAGTCCGCCGACGATGACTCCGAGCCCGATCTCGGTCGCCCCGACGAGATCGTCACCAGGATGCACGACGCCCTCGAAAGCCAGCCCGTGGCCGGAGCTGAGGTCCTGGATGTAGTGGGGCCTCTTGATGAGGTGTCGACCCCCGAAGAGATTCAGGAGTCGCGTGACGAGCGTGACGGGGTCGGCGACCCGGCCGCTGATGGTCCGCGCAACGAAGTCGGGGGCCTCAATCAGCTTGACGAGACGGCGTCTTTGGCTTGTGCTGACGTCGAACGAGCTTTGACTTCCATCGACGAGGGTGCGGTGGAGACCGCCGTTGAGAGAGTCGCGTCAGCCGCGGCCAGGGCCAGTGAGTCTGGCGTCGCTGGTATCGCGGCCTGGTCCGACACGCTTGACGGTGCATCGAGCAGCCCGGGCGACGACATTGCCGCGCTACTCGGATTCCTGTCCAGTTGCACCGAAGGGGGCTACGAGTTGTGACATCACGACGTACTCATCATCAGCGGAGAGCCGCTTCGTCGGCCCTTCAACGTGGCCGGATCGGGCGATCGCCCCTGCCGCTGCCTTCCCTCCTGGCCGTCACGCTGCTGATCATCTCAGTGATGGCGGTCGTCACCACGGGGGTGAGCGAGGCGCAGGCCCAGTCAGTAGATGTAGATGTGGCCAATCTGGACATGGTTCCCCTCAGTGGGTGGGGTGTCGATGGCATCGATCCGTCGACGACGCAGACTTCAACACTGGATGTACTGGTCTGGGACT
>JAAETV010000315.1 GCA_024227975.1 Actinomycetes bacterium | reverse complement strand
CACCGCCCAGTTCCGGAGACTGATCTTCTCCACCACCGGAGAAATCCTCGAACACGGACGCAAAACCAGAACCTTTCCCCCACAAGCCAAACAAGCGCTACTGGTCAAAGCACGAGGACGATGCCAATACCCAGGCTGTGACGCCCCGATCACCTGGCTCGAAGCCGACCACCTCACCCCCTGGAACCAAAACGGCCCCACCAACACCACCAACGGCCAAATCCTCTGCAGCCGACACAACAAACTCAAAAACGACACCCCACCCAACGACCCAGGACCATAGACGACTACAAAGGCGACCCCAGGGTCACAGCATCACCCACCCGGACCGGGCCCGAGGTGAGCACCGAGGCGTACCAGCGACTCCAACCGGGATACAGGTCGTTGTCCACTCGCCGACTATCGCCGTCGGCAAACCACTGGTTGATCTTGGCGCACGGAACGGTCGGTGCACTGATCTGGGCTCGCATTCCCGCGATGTCGACGACGAGGCCCGCTCTCACCCGGGACCAATCCCAGCCCCGGATCGTGATGTTCTCACCGGCGGCACCGGCCGAGATCGGATGCCCCTCAGCTACGAGGGCGTCGATGACATCGCCACTCCACAGGCACAGAGCCTGCCAGGGGCGACCATGATGGGCTCGAGCTCGTTGGGTGTCCCCATCCACGCCCGACCACGAGATCTCGGCCTCCGCTACGGCCACTTTGGGTACCCCACCAGGAGATCGGTTGATCTGCTCGACGGTCCCAATCTTGGTCGATGCACCTCGACCGAGGGCAACACCGATCGAGGCGATGTCGATCAGATGGTGCCAAAGGTCATGCACCGCGTGGCGGGTAGCCCAGCGGATGGTGTGGGCCCGGCCTCCGATCACCACATGGTCCACCCACTGCCCGGTCGAGACCCTGGTCAAGGTGTCAACTAGTGCTGCTGCCTCCACGCCGACTTGATCGAAGGCACCGCCGATGTCGACCAATCGATGTGGCCCTGAGGGGGCTGGCTCGATGTCCGGCCCGAGGTCCCTGCCCGGCTCAGCCTTGGCCAGATCAATGAGGAAGCGCATACCGAACATGGTTTCCCGCACATGATCGATGTACTCGCCAACCGACCACACCTCAGGATGAGGCCGGCTGTTCAGCTCAGCCACCTCCAGGCCCGCAGACCAGAGCCGGAGCAGTTGCTCCGCCAGCCCAATGGTGTTGATGCTGTCGCGATCATCCCACCGACTGGCATCAAAGCCGCATACATCACATTGGTCACCGGCCCGGGTATCCATCCAACCCTTGTGCTCCTCAAAGCCAGTGAGGCTAGCGAAACGAGCTCGCAACCTCGGCCAAGAACTGGTCGGCGATGTCGTCTTGGCCTTGGCCTCCACGGAGGTTGAAGTCGGGGATGATGACCTCGTCCACTCCGATCTCGGCAAAGGCCGCGATCTGCTCGACCAGCTGGGCCGGAGTCCCGATCAGGGTCGGCCGTTCGATCCCACGTGCCCGTAGCTCGTCGGCTTGCTTCTCGGTCTCGCACAAGAAGAGCAAGGCAACGGCCGACCGCTGGATCGCAGATGGGTCACGCCCCTGACGCTCGCAATGCTCGTTGAGCACTTTCGACTTCTGGGTCATGATCTCGGGGTCAGCCCAGACATTCCATTCATCGGCGTATTGGGCCACCATGCGCAGGGTCTTGCGCTCCCCTCCGCCCCCGATCATGATCGGCAACGATCCGACCGGTTTGGGCGACAAGGGAGCGTCGGCCAGATGATAGTGGGCCCCGTCGAACGAGGTCCGTTCCTCGCTCCGAAGACTGTGCAGCATTTGCAGAGCCTCCTCCATCTTCTGAAAGCGGTCGGTGAAGGTCCCGAACTCAAAGCCGTAGGCCTCGTGCTCGTTCTCTTGCCAGCCGGCCCCGATCCCTAAAACGATCCGCCCTCCAGCAATATGGTCGGCGCTCACGGCCTGCTTGGCCAGCAAAGCCGGATTCCGATAGGTGTTGCCGCACACCAGTGGCCCAAGACGGACCCGCTCGGTGACCGCCCCGAGGGCTGCGAGCACGGTCCACACTTCGTGCATCGGGGCGCCAGTATCGCCCATCAGGGGCATGAAGTGGTCGGCGAACCAGACCCCGTCCCAACCCGTGTCTTCAGCCCGCTTTGCGCTCCGAAGGATCTCTGACCAGGGGTGACCGTTGCCGACCCAGAAGCTGAATCTCATAGGCCGAACCTAGCCGACCAGCATCATTCTGCCCGCCAGGAGCTCAACCTTTGACCGTGGTAGTCCAACGATAGTCGTCTGGCGCCTTGCCCAGCTGGACATCGGTAAGGGCATCGCGGAGGCGCAAGGTGTTGGGTCCTGGCTGGCCATCGCCGACCTGAAGCTTCCGATCAGCGAGCGCGATCGTGCCAACAGGAGCCACCACCGCCGCTGTTCCCGACAGGAACGCCTCTCCATGGCTGACCCACTCGGTCAGCTCGGCCAATGGGATCGACCTCTCCTCGACCTGATAGCCCATGGCGGCGGCGATGGTGATGACCGACGCCCTCGTCACCCCGTGGAGGAACGACTCGTCGAGATGACGGGTGATCAACCGATCATCGTCGACCAGGAAGAAGTTGGAGGCTCCGGTCTCGGTCAGGTCGTCGCCTTGGGCAAACAACACCTGGTCAGCGCCATGGTCACGCTTGGCGTCGAGGGTCGGGCCGAGGGCCATCACATAGTTGGCCCCGCTCTTGACCATGCCAAATTGGGGGGTGGTTCGTGGAATCTCCGTCTCGACATAGATCGAAAGGGGCCGAACCCCGCCGGCAAAGTAGTCGCCGACTGGAGAGTTGATCACGTAAAGCAAGGCCGAATCACTCGGCGCCGCCGCCGCGCCGATGTTGAGCAGGGTACCGATCAGGGTGGGGCGGATGTAGAGCGACCCTGGAGGATCGGGGGTGGCACTGGCGTTGGCCTCGACAGCGTCGATGATCATGGCCCGCAGCAGCTCGGCCGGCGGGGCGGGTATGTACAGCCGCTCGATGCTCTGGATCATGCGGGCCACATGGTCATCGAGGCGAAAGATGGCCAGTGACCCGTCGATCTGACGATGGGCCTTCAGTCCCTCGAAACATGCACTGCCGTAGTGCAACACATGGGTCGCAGGGTGGAGCGAGAAGTTCTCGACCGGTACAGCCCCGCCCTCATAGCGGTAGACACCATCGCTCATGGTGGCCACCGACATGTTGTCGGCAAACAGCGTGCCGAACGGGGCGGAGAAAGGATCAGTGGTTTCGCTCACGCTCTAGTTCTACCCGCGTTGTCGTCCGTCGTCGACGTTTTAGAACACGATCAGTTCATAGGCGCCACCTTGCCCCAAGCGTCAACCGAAGAGCTGACGCCGTACCAGGTCGAGCAGGGAGATTGCCGTGTACTGGCGGATCCGTTCCCGATCCCCGGGCAAGCGGACGGTTGTCGTCACCTGACCATCGGGCAACACCACAGCCATACATACGGTGCCAACCGGCTGCCCATCGATCTCGGCCGGGCCTGGCACACCGCAGGCGGCAAGGCCAATATCGGCCCGGACAACCTGGCGGATCTTCGATGCCATGACCAGAGCCGTTTCCTCCGATACCAGCGAACCCTCGGCCATGTCGAGCAACATGGTCCGCAGCTCAGGTTGGTGGGCCACCACACCGCCACGGAACACCCGATCAGCGGTGGGAGCGGCACTGAGCCGACCGGCCACATAGCCCCCGGTCAGTGATTCGGCCACGGCGATGGTGAGCCCCCGCTCCGCCAGCTCTCCCAGTACCACTGCTTCCATGTTCTGTTCGTCGACCCCGAACACGATGTCACCCAAGATCGACCGCAGGACCTTCTCTTCGGCATCGAGCATCGAGCTAGCTGTCGCCTCGTCGATCGCTTTGGCCGTGATCCGCACCTTGATCCCCTCGACCCCACTGGCCAAGAAGGCCAGGGTCGGGTTGCCGACGGCATCGAGCTCATCGATACGCTCGGCCAGCACCTCGGCCAGGCCGGATTCCGACGACCCCCAGGTCCGCAGGACCCGACTTCGGATGACGGCCCGCTCTCCCGACCGCTCGATCAGATCAGGGATCACGGTCTCGTTGACCATGATCTTCATCTCGAACGGAACACCGGGGACGGCGTAGATCACCTTGTCTCCGATGGGGCATACGAGGCCAGGGGCGGTTCCGGGTTGTTGGGCGATCGTGGTCGCGCCAACCGGGACCATGGCCTGGTTGAGGTTGTTCTGCGGCATGTCCCGGTTTCTGGATCGGAACATCTCCCGAATTCGCCCGGCGATGGCCTCGTCGAACGCCAATTCGACCCCCATCGTGTCGGCGATGACCTCGCGGGTGAGATCATCCTGGGTCGGGCCCAGCCCACCACAACAGATGACGGCGTCACTGCGAGACAGGGCGAGATCGAGCACCTCACGGACGCGGGCCGGATTGTCTCCGACCTTGGTCTGGAAGTGAGAGTCGAGACCGGCCAGCGCCAGGTTCTCCCCCATCCACGACGAGTTGGTATCGACGATCTGACCCAACAACAGCTCGGTTCCGATCGCTACCACTTCAACTCTCACAACCCGACCCCTCTCGATTGGCTACCGCTGGCCGGTCGTGCGCAGGGCATCCCGGCCGTCAATCACATACTGCAATCCACTGACCAGGGTGAACCCAACTGCCAGCCACAACAACGTGTCGGCAAACCACAGATAGGAGTCCAACGCCGGGCACATGGCAGCGGCCATGGCCACACCTTGCACAAAGGTCTTGTATTTGGCCGACTTACGGGCCGGGATGGCCAAGCCCCGACGACTCCAGTACGAGCGGTAGGCCATGATGGCCACCTCGCGTATGGCGATCAGGACGATGGGCAAGGCGCTGAAGCGATCGACCACGACCAGAGCCGCCCCCAACAACAAGACAACCACCTTGTCGGCCAACGGGTCGAGAAAGGCACCGAGTCGAGTCGGGGTGGCCCGCCGGGCCAAGGGACCGTCGATGGCATCGGTGGCACCCAGGAACCAGCCGAGCCAGAACGTCAACCACCAGGGGTTCTGGTACCAGACCAGCAGGGCCAGCACCGGGGCCATGGTGATCCGGAAGATGGTCAGCGAATTGGCGGCCCGCGCCCAGCGAGAGGTGCCAAGCAAGGAGATCTGGCCTGCTGTGCTCATGATGGCACCACCTTGGCTTCGAGGTCTGGCCCCAGGGCCGCCGTCACCTTCACAGTATGGAACTGTCCGACGGCAAGGTCGACGGGTACATGAATGATCCCGTCGATCTCGGGGGCTTCACGTTCCGACCGGGCCTGACCGGGCTGGTCGACCAGGACCTCCAAGCGGTGCCCGATGAGGGCATCGCGCTTCGAGACAGTGATCGAGTCCTGAAGGCTCCGGAGCTCATGCAATCGTTCGGCGATCAGCGTCTCGGACACCTTGGGTTCGAGGTCAGCTCCGTAGGTATCTTCCTCCTCGGAGTAGGCGAAGAATCCGCACCATTCGAGCTGGCTCCGTTCGATGAAGGCCAACAGGCTGTCGTGGTCGGCCTCGGTCTCCCCCGGATAGCCGACGATGAAGTTGGAGCGGAAGGCAGCGTCAGGCTCCCGGGCCCTGATGGCCTCGATCCGCTCGGTGAAGCGTTGGCCAGAACCCCAGCGTCGCATCCGTCGCAACAAGGACGGTGACACATGCTGGAGCGACAGGTCGAAGTAGGCGACCCCGGTCCCACACATGGTGTCGATCAGCTCGTCGGTCAGGTCACTTGGATAGAGGTAGAGGAGCCGCACCCGGGTCACCCTCTCCGCCACCCGACGAACCAGGGGCACGATCTGGCGGCTTCCCCGCCCCTGGTCACGCCCGAACGCAGCCAGATCCTGAGCTACCAGTACCACCTCCTGGAGGCGACCAGCATCGGCCAGAGCCTCGACCTCGGCCAGGATGGACTCGATCGATCGCGATCGCTGCTTCCCCCGAAACGCGGGGATGGCGCAGAACCCGCAGTTGCGGTCACACCCCTCGGCCACCTTGACATAGGCCCAGGGCGCACTGGCCGCTGGCCGTGGCAGTTCCAGCAGATCGAAGCTCGGCGGCCCGGGGCCGGTTCCATTGGCCACTGAGCGGGTGGGCCCAAGTGCTACCGGCACCCCAAAGGGGGCCACGGCGGAGATCTCAGGCATGGCCTTACCCAGCTCCGAGCCATAGCGCTCAGCCATGCAGCCGGTGACGACCAGACGGGAGCCGTCCTTGCGATGGCTGTCGAACTCGAGGATGGTGTCAACCGATTCCTGGCGGGCTTCAGCGATGAAGGCACAGGTATTGACGACGACGACATCGGCCTCATCAGGATGGGCGGCGGGGGCCATACCGTCGGCCAGCATGGTGCCGACCAGTTTGTCGGAATCGACCTGGTTCTTGGGGCAACCGAGAGTCTCGATCCAGAACTGAGGGGGCATCGGTGTCCAGGCTATCGAGGAGGAGGGTCAGCGTCGGGATCGTCTTCATCGATACCACGACCAACCTCGATCCGACCGAGGAAGAGGAAGGCCAGACCAGCCAAGCAGCCAACCAGAATCACCCCGGCGACGACGGGAACCCAGCTCCTCGACTCTGGCTCATCTAGGAGGCCGAGACGGACCGGTTGGAGGGCCTCGGGCACGAAGTCGAAGACATAGGTAGCTTCACCCGGGTCGAGATCGAAGGAGAGGAACTCATAGGCCACCTCGTAGCGACCGGGCTCCGTCAGGGGTTCATCGAAACCGAAACGGATGATCTGACCTTCGGTCTCGATCATCGATCCGGGGATGACGACCCCGTCGAGGGTCACTGTTACCACCCCATCGCTGATGGACTCGGCAAAGACCAGATCGACGAACTCGATCATGCCGCCGGCCCGTTGGCCTGGCCCGGGGGAAGCTTGGAGCATGGTGGTGTGAGCCGGTGCCGGCGAGGGAAAGACAAGACCCAACACGATCCCGACAATGGCTACCACCGAAATGACCCGACCCGCCGGCGGCATCATGTTCTTCGGTCTAGCGGTCGCCACCGCCAGCACTGTAACAATCCCGCGCCGTCAGAAGGCCAGCGCCAGGCCGGCTGACTCCCAGGGCCGACATACCAGACGACCCGACCCCGACAGGGTGACGAAGGCCAGGGACAGATCGGCCCCTCCGAAACAGATGTTGGTCGTCAGGGGGTCGGGGAAAGGCTTGTGGAAGTGCATCCCATCTGGGGTGACGACAGTGATACCGCCATTGCGGATGGTGGCGACGCAGATGTTGCCGTAGGTGTCGACGGCCAATGAGTCGAACATCGGGCCACCTTCGGGATCGGCCAACACCGTGCCCCGATGGCTCGGGCCGAAATAGCCAGCAATCTCACCGGGACCGGTGAGCGACCACTGATAGAGCCGCCCCTGATGGGTCTCGGCCACATACAGGGTGTCACCCGACGGAGAAAGACCGACCCCGTTTGGAGCATCGAGGGGGAACACCACCTCTCGGATCTCGGAGCCATCGGCCTTGGCATAGTACAGACCACCCCGGTCTCGTTCTCGGGCCCTGGTCTTGCCATGGTCGGTGAACCAGAAGCCACCGGTCGGGTCGAACACGAGATCGTTCGGGCCCTTGAGTGGCACCCCGTCACAAGCCTCATAAAGGGTCTCGACCTCACCAGTGACGATGTCGACTCGTTGGATGGACCCACCCTGATAGTCCAATGGCTGCTCACCGGGCACCATCATCCCATTCACCTCGTTCCAGGTGAATCCGCCATTGTTGCAGACATAGACCTTGCCATCAGGGCCGACCGCGGCCCCATTCGGGCCGCCTCCGCAATCGGCGACGACATCGACATCACCGTCGGCCGACACCCGGGTCAGGGTTCCACGGGCGACCTCGACCAACACAATCGCGTTGTCGGGAAACCACATCGGTCCTTCCGGGAACCTGAGCCCGGAGGCCCACTCAATCGTTTCCATGCTTCTACTCCGTTGTGCCCCGACAAACAGGGTTCGACCCTATACTCACAATCGGCCTAGAGCGAACGCGATCAGAACGGCAGCCAGCCCAGCATGGCAGTCTCGGTTGCCGTCCTCGCCAGCAGGGCGACGGCAATGACCCAGCTCACCAGCAGCACGATCCCCTCGAGCCTGTGGACCCGTTTCAGGGTGACCATGAAAGCCCACGCTCCGACGGCGACCACCACCATGACGATGACCCCGACGGTGCGAAGACCCCGATCGTTGATGGTGCCCGGTCCGACAAGGGCAATGACGCCGCCGACCGCCAGACTGTTGAACAGGTTGGATCCCAGGAGGTTGCCGAGCAGAAGATCGGTTGCCCCCTTCCGGGCGCAGACCACAGCGGTGACGAGCTCTGGCAGCGAGGTGCCGACCGCAACCAGAGTGAAGCCGACGAAACCTCCGCTGAGCCCAGCCTCAGAGGCAACGGCACTGGCCCCCCACACGAGGAGTTGAGCCCCGATGATCGTCCCGATGAGACCGACGATGGTTCGGAGGCTGTCCTTGGCCTTGGGCACTCGAGTCCGAGGATTCGGGTTACGCCGGTGGGCCAGCCTTGCGTCGCCCACGCCGGCGATGATGAGCCAGCCGATGCTGATGCCGAGGGCCGTGATCAGCAGGACACCTTCCCAGCGCTCGAGTCCGCCCGTCGTCAGGTAGGCGAACAGCAGCACTGCCAACAACGAGAGCGGGGCCTCGCGCACCAACACGGCCCTGGTCACCAGAAGGGGGATGATCAGAGCGGCCGAGCCCAGGACCAGAGTCAGGTTTGCGACGTTGGAGCCAATGATGTTGCCGACACCCAGATCGAGATCACCATTGACGGCGGCGATGCCCGACACCAGCAACTCGGGAGCACTGGTGCCGAAGCCGACGATCACAGCTCCGACCAGAACCGGGGAGACCCGGGCAGTCTTGGCCACGCTGGCCGCCCCCTCGACGAATTCGTCCGCAGCCCGACCGAGCAGTGCGATGCCTATCACGACTTCGATCAGGGCGAGCACGAGCCCCGGCTCGCTTAGCGTTTGCACAGCGAGACCCTACAAGGCCGGGAGCCGCTCACCGCCGACGTGGTCTGGGCTCAGTCTCGCGGCGTGTACCCGGGAGGCGGAGCAAGGGCGGGATCGAAATCACCGTCAAAGTCATCATCGCCGTCGGGATCGAGATCAACATCGACCTCGTCGACGACCCTCAGCGTGGCTCGTCGAGCTGCGGCCTCCTCCTCGGCGGCGTCGACCTTGGCTTGTTTGCGCTTGTCCAGCCCGAGTTCGGGATCTGGTTCGAGGTCGGGCTCGACGATGGGAGGCAACCGGTGCTTCTTGGCGCCATCGCTCTTGGTTGGGTCGCTGGTGGTGCCGTTGGGGCGATCTTGGGGTGGTCCGTCCGACTCGGGGAACTGGAGGTCAGCCAGGGTCTTGCGTCGTTGCTTCGGCTCGTCAACCGTCGGCTGGCTCGCAGTTGGCGTTGACGATGGCGATTGGGTTCCTGGGGGTCGCGCCACCGGAGGTCGAGCCGTCGGAGCAGGCTGGGGGGCGGGACCAGACTGGGCACTGGCCGGCCACTGGCCAGAGTCGAGCTCTTGGCTCGTCATCAGCACCTCACGGGGCTTGGAGCCGACCGAAGGGCCGACGACCCCCCGCTCTTCCAGCAAGTCCATCAGACGGCCGGCCCGGGCAAAGCCGACTCGGAGCTTGCGTTGGAGCATCGAGGTCGAGCCGAGCTGGGAGCGAACAATGAGCTCCATTGCCTGCAACAACAGCTCGTCGTCATCCTCGTCCCCGGTAGAGCCACCGGGGATGGCGGCGGCCGCCTCGCTTGCCTCCTCGCCCAGGACCCGGCTGTCGTAGCGGACCTCTGGGGCCTGCTCGATCCAGTGGTCGACGATCGATGACACCTCTTCTTCGGTGACCCAAGCCCCTTGGAACCGGGCCGGTGTACTGGTCGTCCCGTCGTTGAGCAACCCATCACCTCGACCGACGAGCCGCTCAGCACCTGGCTGGTCGAGGATGACCCGGCTGTCGGTGAGGCTGGAAACGGCGAACGCCAGCCGGGCCGGGATATTGGCCTTGATCAGACCCGTAATCACATTGGTCGAGGGGCGCTGGGTGGCGATGACGAGATGGATGCCAACAGCCCGGGCCTTCTGTGCGATCCGGCAAATCGACTCTTCGACATCGCGAGCGGCCACCATCATGAGGTCAGCCAGCTCATCCAATACGATCATGATGTAGCTGAGCTTCTGGTACTCACTGCCTCCCTCGTCGAGTGGGAGTTTCGGTTCGAGGCGACCTTCTTCGACCGCCCGGTTGTAGCCATCGAGGTCACGGACGCCGACCTCACTCAATAGGTCGTAGCGTCGCTCCATCTCCCTCACGGCCCAGGCCAGGGCATTGGCCGCCTTCTTGGGGTCGACTACGACCTCGGTCAGGAGGTGGGGCAGCCGCTCATACTGGGTCAGCTCGACCCGCTTGGGGTCGACCAGGATCATGCGGACCTGATCGGGAGTGGTCCGCATCAGGATCGAGGTCAGCATTGAGTTCAAGAAGCTCGACTTCCCCGAACCCGTCTGACCGGCCACCAGGAGGTGAGGCATCTTGGCCAGGTTGATCATCACCGTCCGGCCGGTGATGTCGCGACCGAGGGTGGCGTCGAGAGCATGGGTGGCCTGGATTGCTTCTTCGGACACCAAGAGATCGCCGACCGTGATCATCTGGCGCCTGACGTTTGGCACCTCGACCCCGATGGCCTGCTTGCCCGGGATCGGGGCCAGGATCCGCACATCGGGGGTGGCCATGGCGTAGGCGATGTCCTTGTGGAGGGCGGTGACCCTGGCCACCTTCACCCCAGGCCCGAGCTCCAGCTCGAACCGGCTGACGGTGGGACCAACGACAACCCCAATCAGGCGAGTCTCGACCCCGTGCTCGGCCAGGGCATGTTCAAGCTGGCGGCCTGTGGCCTCAACTGATGCCCGATCGACGTCCTGGGACTCGGTCCGCTCCAGGAGATTGAGGGGGGGAAAATGCCAGATCCCGTCGGGAGGCTTGGGGGTAGCCATGACCATCGAATCGACGACGGACGGCTCAGGGATCTCGATGACGGGTTGGGAGGCGTGACCATCCCACCGGGGCCGAGGTGAGGGATCGGGATCGGCGCTATCGACCGTCTCGAGCTGGGTCGTATCGGCCTCGCTCCATTCTGGGGTCGGCTCGTCGGACGATGAGGCTGGACCTCGCAAGTCGATATAGGTCTCGGCTCCCGGTTCAGACAGCCCGGGATCATCGACCGGGGTGCCAGCCCCGAATACGGGTTGCTCGCTCCCTGCGCCGGTCCCCTCATGTTCGGCCTGCACCCGCTTGTCGTCAGCCCGAGCCCTGGCCTCGGCCCGTGACTTGCTCCAAGCTCGGCGAGCACCGTCGAACCGGGTGAGCACGACGCCGAGCAGGGCCCCGAACCGATCAGCAACCCCATCGACGATCGAGCCGGCCGACATCGAGGTCAGAAGCACAACGGCGACGGCCAGCAGGGTGACGGCGACGATGCCCTGACCCCAGTCTCCGAGCCAGCTGTCGAGGGTTCCCCCGATCCAGACCCCCGACCACCCGCCGGCCCGGCTCAGTTCAGCTACCGGAGATGACCAGTAGGGCTGACCACCCAACAGGTCGAGACCAGCGAAGGTGGCGGCCCCCAGGCACAGCCATGCCAGATACTCAGTTGTGCTGCGACCGGAACGCCGCCTCTTCTTCTTCGTCCGCATCAGCTGCCAGCCTGCGAATACGAGTGCTGGCGGAACCAGGTAGCGGGCCCGGCCGACAATGGCCCCGGTCAGATTGGCCAGGGCGCTCCCGACCAGGCCGGTTGCGCCGGTGTAGAGGCCAAGGCCGATGATCAAACCGAGGGCGATCAGGATCAGGCCCTGTACGTCCCTGCGATTCTGGGCGCGACGCTTCTTGCTCGTCTTGCTTCGTGAGGATCGTCCGCCCGTAGCCCCTCGACCGGAACGACTTGTGCTCCGAGTTGTACGTGCCACAGTTCTGATCACCCTAGCGGCACCAGCACTAGGAGTGCGGGAGCCTACCCCTGGTTCCACCGACTGGGTGGGAAGAAAGAAGGGGCCTTCGTGTGGCGGCGGTCTGAATACACGAAGGCCCCTCACCAGTCGTCGGCCGGATCGACATCCGACGACGGCGATCCGATGGTCCGATCAGGTCATCGCACGGCTGTGGAATCGCTCGAGTGTGAGCTGGCGGAGTCGATCGACATTGTCGACGAAGACTTTGAAGAAGCACTCGGCGATCCGTTCCATCGTCTCGATGGTGTGGGGCGGACCAAATGGGGACCGCTTCTGGCCAACCACGAGGCCCGAGAACGAGAGATCCTCGACTACGGGCATACAGCCGGTGGCGGCTCCCCAACCTGGCCCCGGTTCGGGCCGCCACCGGTCGATCTCGAGCCCCTCAGCGACAAGGGTGTCGACGACGACATCTCGCAGCGCATGGGCCACCGTCTCGGCCAGGCCCAGCTCGTCGGGCACGACCACGAGAGGGAGCGACGAATAGACGTGGGTGGACCCCCGCTCAGCCTCGGGGACGAGGATCCCTGGAACAGCACTGAGCCGTCCCCGGAGATGGATCCCATTCTCGGCCCTGACCAGCGATTCGTCACCGATCCGGCGCAGCTGGGCATCGCCAACGACGGCATCTAGCTCGCTCAGCTGGCAGACCGAGTTGGACAAGGGGAATAGATCCCGCTCAATCGAGGGCTGCTCTGGGATCGGGGCCATGGCCCCGCCGACGTTCCTGGACTCGCTGATGACCAGGAGAGATCGTCTGGCGATGGCCGCTAGACGATCGTCGTCGGTGGCGTAGAGGCCGCCGATTCCCAGAGCAGAGCCCGCGTCACCATGGAGGGAGTAGATGCTGATATCGCCCAGTGACCCGACGGGCCGATGATCGAACTCTGCTCCTAGTGACTGCGAGCCATCCTCGATCACGGCGATCTGGCTGCGGCGACCAATGGCTGTCAATACTCTGTAGTTTGCCGTGCTCCCATACTTGTCCACTGCGATGACGGCCCTGGTCCGATCGCCAATGGCTGCGTCGACGGCTGCTGGGTCGATGTGGTGGGTCTTGGGGTCGAGGTCGACGGGGACGGCGACGATGTCGTCATGGCTCAGAGCCCGTACGAGGTGGCCAGCGTCGGCAGGACAGATGACCTCGTCTCCCGCTTCGAGCTCGAGGCTGGCAATGGCCAGACGCAAAGCAACAGTTCCCGACCGGCAGGCCATCGCGTTGGCCCTACCGGTGGCATCGCGCCAGCGGCGCTCGAGCTTGGAGACGTAGCGAGTTTTACAGTCGCGGGATACCGCCGGCCGGATGTCGTTGAAGACCTCGATATGGGCGCGATCAGCCGAGAGCAACGAGGAACTGATGCCCGAAGCAAGGATAGGACATCCGCCATCCAAAGCAAGTTGGGTAGCAGCGGTCACAAATGAGGGAGGGATGTGGGTGCGGCGGGCATATTGGGATTTTGAAGTCCTCGTCGACTCTCGGCGTTATGTCGATTTTTAGTGCGGGCCTATCCACCTGTCTATGACGATGCGCCGAACTGTGAAGGGTATTTGTCTCAGTGCCCAACCCCGTCGGTTTAGGCGGAGGTCAACGTTTGCGCTACGGTCTACGCCGCACGACGAGTCAACCATGAGATCGGTCGAGTTCAGATTCCGGTGCGAACGAGGCGATGCCGACGCGGAGGTAGCGGCCATGTCCCAGACGTCGCAGCTTGTGCTGATCGGAACGAAGCTGGTACCCGAGGTGGCCCGCAGCTGGCTCGTGGAACGTCCCGAGTTGTTGAGCAAGCTCGACTCGGCGAAGCCTCTACGCCTGGCCGCAGTCGTGGCGCCGGCCGGCTATGGCAAGACGACGTTTGTCGGGGCATGGACTCGGAACCTCGGTCGAGGGGTATCAATTGGTTGGTTGTCGCTTGATGAGCGAGATTCGGATCCGGTCCGGTTCTGGACCTATCTGGTCGAGTGTGTCGCCGGACTCGGGTGCGCACTCGATGAGTGGCTACTGGCTGAGCTTCAAACGGATCCCACTGCTGGCGTTGAAGTCTCGGCTGCCATCACCAACGAGTTGACCAAGCTCGATGGACACCAGGTCATCGTCTTGGATGACCTGCACAACATCTTGGACACCGAGCTGGTCGATTCGATCCTCGAGTTCATCAAGGCAGTTCCGGAGTCGACAACAGTCGTGGTCACCAGCCGAACCATGCCTGCGTGGCCGTTGGAGAGGCTGCGAGCTATGGGCGAGGCCGTGGTGTTCGGGGCCGATGACCTCGCCTTCACTCGGGCTGAAACCGCGGCTCTGTTGAGCGATGTCGTGACTGACCCAGCCACGATAGAGATCGTTCACGACCGGACAGGGGGTTGGCCAGTTGTTGTGCGCCTGGCCGTCGAAGGGCTGAAGCACAACCGTGATCCTGGTCGTCTCGTCGAAGGGTTGAGCGGGACCAGCAACCTGGTTGCCGGCTTCTTGATCGAAGAGATTCTCGAATCACTCAACCCGGAGCTACGTCGGTTCCTCCTCGACGCGGCCGTGGTCGGCAGCTTCTCGGTTCCGCTGGCTGAAGCTTTGACAGATCGCCACCTTACGGTCGAGCTCGTCGAGAAGTTGTTGTCGCAGCCAGTCTTCGTCGAGCCCGACGAAGGGGTCAGCTGGTACGGGCCCCACCCCCTGATCCGCGACCTGCTACTGGCCGAGCTGGAAGCAGAGGATCCGGCAAGGATCCCTGTTCTCCATCGAAGGGCTGGGGATTGGTATCGCTCCCATGGGGACACATCGAAGGCTGTCGAGCACCTGATCGCAGCCGGAGCATTCGACGAGGCTCTGGAGCTGATCAATGCGGCCATAGAGCCCTACTGGGCGGCAGGTCAGATGATGACCGTGCGTGGTTGGTTCGAATTGATGCCGATCGAGGAGATCGACCGGCGGCCAGAGGCCGCTTGTCAGCTGTCGCTGACCTTGACCGCCTTTGGCCGTTTCGCTGAGGCCAGGGGATGGCTGGATCTGGCCGCCCGGTCAGCGCGAACCGATCAGCAGAAGCTGGGCGTCATCGTCACCAGTCTCTATCTTGAACGCGGACGCGGTGACGTGGTAGCTGTCATCGAGCAACTGGATGCAATGGACCGGTTGGCCGACGACGCCAGCGATGCTGGCTTGCAGCCTCTGCTACAAGCCCATCAGTGGTACCGGTATGGCTTCGCCATGTCCTGCTACGAGGTGCTGGGCGAGGACGACAAGCGCCGGGCCGCCGACATCGGGTTCCAGGCATATCGGGCCAAGGTTGATCCCGCTATCGTCGCCAGCATCGATAACAGCTCCGCCCTCTACAAGGCCGACGATGGGGAGCTGGGCGAAGCTGAGCACCGAGCCAGGTTGGCTCTTCGGATCACCGAACAGCGGGGCTACGAGGGTATTCACATGACAGCCAAGAGTCATGTGGCGCTGGCCCGGGTCGCGTGGTGTCGAGGGAGGCTGGAAGACGCAGAGGCAGCACTTGGTGAAGCGACCAGACTGGACCGAGGCGAGGTTGTTCGGCTGGGAGTCACAATTGGCATCTGCGCCGCTGAGATCTACGCCAGTCTCGGCCGCAACGACCGAGTCGACGAGATCCTGGACACAGCGTTCGAGGGATCGGAGCAGTCTCCTCTGTCGATCCCGGCCCCTCTTCGAGTCTGGCAGGCGGGTTGGGCGATGTGGATCTGTGCGGCGCACGATCGACTACCGGTTGCCCGTCGATGGCTGGCGACGGTCGAGCGGTTCGGAACGGTCGAGCAGCTGTCATCAGCACGGTGGGCTCGTGCCCAGTTGCTACACCAGCGTCCGGAACTGGTCGTGGCCCGATTCGGGATCGACGGTGGTGACCTGCCGAAAGAGCCCTTGCCACAGCTTCAATGCGGGCTGGTTCTGGATGCAGCACTACAGCTCGAGGGACACCAATCGGAGTCCGAGCACCTCGCCCACCGTCTACTGGTTGTTGCCAAACGACACGAGCTCCTCCAACCCTTGATCGACGAACCAACGATCGTGCAGAGATACCGCGGCCAACACGCCGACCCTGACGTGCGTAGCTTCGTCGACCACATCAGAACCAGACCTGGTGACAGCACACGACCTGATGACACTCCTCTCGCCGACGATCTGGTCGAAGGTCTCACTGCTCGTGAGCTCGACATCGTCCAGCACCTCCCGACCAGACTGACGAACCAGGAGATCGCCAACGAGCTCTATGTCTCGCTCAACACCATCAAGAGCCACCTGCGTAGCATCTACCGCAAGCTGGGAGTTGCATCACGAAATGAGGCCATCGAACGGTGTCGCGGCCTCAACTTCATCTGATTCCCTTCACCCGGGATCCTGATCGGCTCCCTCATGGGCACCGAGTACCAGCGGTACAACCATGGGCCGGAGCCTGGTCTGCTTGTTGATGAAGCGGCCAATGGCTCGGCGAGCCACCTTCTCCAGCTCCTGACGGGTGCGGACACCGTCCCCAAGAGCGCTCTCGACTGCCTCTCGAACGGCGACCCGGGCCTGCTTGCGGAGCTGCTCACCATCTTCGCCGTCAACCCAGCCTCGGCTGTAGACGGCGGGCTCGTCGATGAGCTCAGCGTTGGGGCCGGAGATCGAGATGGGGATCACGACACTGACGAATCCTTCCTCACCCAGGATCCGGCGCTCGAGCAAGACATTGTGATCGAGGGCACTGACGGTGCCGTCGATATAGATGTAGTCAGCCGGGACCTCCTCCCCCCGTGTCACTCCGGAGTCGGAGACGATCACCGAGTCGCCGTCGGAGCAAAGCAGGATCCGATCGGGTTTGATCCCCATCTCGGATGCAATCCTGGCGTGCTCGGCCATGTGGCGATACTCGCCGTGCACGGGGATGAACCACTCGGCCTGCACGATGGAGTGCAACACCTTCAGTTCCTCGGACATGGCGTGGCCGGTGGCATGGACATTGGCGTTTCCTGAGTGGACCACCTCCGCCCCTTTGCGCATCAGCCCGTCGATGACCCGGCTGACACTCGACTCGTTGCCCGGGATCGGGTGGGACGACAAGATCACGCAATCGCCGTCCTTCACTTCCAACCAGCGGTTGTCTCCCGTTGCCATGCGGGCCAGAGCCGATAGAGGCTCGCCTTGAGAGCCGGTCGAGATCACACACAACTTCTCGTCGTCGATCTCATCGACGTCTTCGATGGCCCTCAGGTTGGCGTCGGGGATCCGGAGCAGCCCCATCTGCCGAGCCAAAGCGACATTGCTGTTCATCGACCGGCCCAGAGTGGCAACCGTGCGACCGCAGGCAATGGCGGCGTCGGCGACCTGTTGGACACGATGAATGTGGCTGGCAAAGCAAGCCACGATGATCCTGCGGCCAGCTCGGGCTCGGAACAGGTCGTGGATCGACTGGCCTATCGACGTCTCCGAAGCGGAAAAGCCCGGCGACTCGGCGTTGGTCGAGTCACATAGCAGGAGTCGGACCCCGTCATCTTTGGCCAGATGACCCAGACCAGCCAGATCAGTCAGCCGGCCATCGACCGGAGTCATGTCGAGCTTCAGATCACCGGAGTGGAGGATGACCCCTTGGGGGGTGTGGAAGGCGGTAGCGAAGCCATGAGGCACAGAATGGGTGACGGGGAAGAACTCGAGATCGAAGGGGCCGATCGAGATCCGGTCGTTGTCACTGACCTCGATGAACGAGGCGCGATCGAGCATCCCTCGTTCTTCGATCCGATTCCTGGCCAACCCGATGGTCAGGGGTGATCCGACGATGGTGAGCGGTATCTCCTCCAGCAAGAAGCTGAGGGCGCCGATGTGGTCCTCATGGCCGTGGGTGGCGACGACGCCGTCGATCCGATGGGCGTTCTCCCGTAGGTATGTGAAGTCGGGGAGGACGAGGTCGACGCCGGCCATGTCGGCATCAGGGAACATGAGGCCACAGTCGATGAGTAGGATGCGCCCGTCGACCTCGATCGCGGCGCAGTTCCTCCCGATCTCGCCAAGGCCACCAAGAAAGACGACGCGTACAGGAGCGGCCACTATGCCTCGCTCCGACCGAGACGGGCCAGAACCGACTTCGCTCGCAGGTCCATATCAGATGGCGTCGGGCCCATGGGGAGGCGACACTCACCGACCCCCACCCCGAGGAGGTTCATCATGGCCTTGGTCGGAACCGGGCTGGGGGCGTCGTCGTAGGCGAAGTGACCATAGGCCGGCATCATGGCCCGGTTCAGGGCGATGGCCTCAGCTACCCGACCAGCTTGGAAGGCGGCGATCATGTCGGACATGAGCTGGCCGACATAGTGGGTGGCTACCCCGACCACTCCAACGGCGCCTATGGAGAGCAGGGGCAAGGTCAGGCTGTCGTCGCCGGAGTAGACGTCGAAGCTGTCGTCATCGAGTTGGGCCAGGAACGATGCAGTCTCGGCCGGGTCGGCGGCTGCGTCCTTGAGGGCGACGATGTTGTCAACGGCGGCCAGTCGCAACAGGGTTGCGGTCTCGATCTTGCGCCCGGTTCGGCCGGGGACGTCGTAGACGATGACGGGCAAGTCGGTAGCGGCAGCAGAGGCAACGAAGTGCTGGTAGAGACCTTCTTGGGAGGGACGGTTGTAGTACGGGGCCACGGCCAAGATGCCGTCGGCCCCGGCCTCGGTTGCCATCTTGGTATTGGCGATGGCATTCCGGGTGTCGTTCGAGCCCCCTCCGGCCACGATGGAGGCATCCGGGATGGCTTGGCGAACAGCGATGAATAGGTCGCGCTGCTCCTCTTTCGAGATCGTCGGTGATTCTCCGGTTGTCCCAGCAACCACTACCCCGTCGTTGCCGTTGGCGACCAGGTACCGGGCCAGCTTCTGCGCTCCTTCCAGGTCCAGATCTCCGTCGTCGGTGAAGGGTGTGACCATGGCGGTCAACACCGATCCGAACTGTGCCATGAGCGTGTCCTCGCTATCTCGTCTGCTTCGTCTGCTACGTGTTCAACCCAAGGCACCGGAGGGAGAGGGCTCCGAGGCCCGGTCGATGCCAAGGGTGACCAGGAGGTCCTGATGAAGCTCGAACCATACGGTGTGGTATGAGTCGATCAAGGGACTCGCGAGCCAGTCATAGTCGTCCGCCAGCACGCGTGCCAGCGCATTGGCCAACCGGTCACCATGGATGACATATCGATCGAGCAAGTCGGCCAGCTTGGAGACCAGGGGCTGGATCTCCGAATCGATGGCAGCCAGGTCGTCAATGACGACCTGGTCATAGACCTGGTCGCCATGATCGTTGAGCACCTTGGCCCCATCAAGAGAACGGACCTGCCACCGGGTGCACAGCTGCAAGAACCGGACGTTGAGCGGGACAAACACTTGATAGCAGTGGGTGAAAGGCTCCCGTTTGCCGGTCCGGTCGAGCTCGGCGGCCAAGAGTCGCTTGTGTTCCTCCATGCCAGCCGGAGTCAGGGTCCAGCCCGAGCGATGGCCAACCCGATACACGACCAAGCCCCGCTCGGCCAACGAACGAAGGGCGACATGGATGAGCAGGGACGGCTCGTCTATGAGATCAGCAACGACCACAGCCTCGGCCAACCCACGCAGCCGAAGCCCGTGCATCGCCAGCAACTCATACTCTGACCTGGTCATTGGCTTTCCATCTTACCAGCGCCCCTTTTCTACCGACTGAAGCATCAAGGTTGGGCGCGAACACTCACATCTGACCGAGGAAGGCCGATCAAGAACTAGCCAGGTGGCCGGGCCACCTATCGCCCTCGCAGTGGTGGCACGAATAGCCACCATGAGTTCGGGCGGCGGAGCCCTGGGGCAGGTCGGGAGGTCGGGTTTGTGGGACCCAATCTCCCGGCGGCCCCGTTTCTACTGGGCGCCGGGATCGGCCCCAGAGGACCACCCAGGCCTGGAGCTAGCTCTCGAAGCAGGCTTGCAGTCTGGATGCCTGGTCATCTGTCATGGCGTCAACTGCACGTTGCAGATCGATGATTCCGCCAATGTCTTCGACCCCAAGCTCGAACAGGAGCTCGGCTTCGCAAACGGCCACGTCCGATTCGACGCCTGCAACCTCCAAGACTGCGGCCAGCTCATCAGCAGTGACCTCGTCATCGTCGAGAGCCTCGTCGAGCATGACGTCAATCTCATCAGCCGTCTCAGGGTCGGGGTCGAGGGGCGGGATCGAGAACGGGGTCACGATGGTGCCCGCGGTGGCCGGAGTGAAGGTGACCACCGTCGTCGTTGCTTCGGCCGCTTGCACCACGGTCGAGCCTCCGGACTCTTCGCCGGCGCCAGCAGCGCCAGCACCACCACCGTCATCGTCGTCGCTGCAGGCGACGGCTAGGAGAAGAATCGATGAACACAAGAACGCGGCTCGGAACATCCGGTCAAGTATGCACCTCCCGGCTGGCACGTACGCGGATCCAGGTGGCGTCGGATGTGAGTTGATTCTTTGTTGTGAATCTCATGATTTCTGGAGAGACAGATCGCGGTACACAAGTAGGTGGACCAAGAACACGCTTCAGAGGCGACCACTTGACGACCAGATCCTGGCCAATTCCTGTACTCCGGCGCCATTTCGCAAGCAGTGTCGTCCTCTGCGTCATCGCCATCGTAGCCACCTCGATCCCGGTCGTTCGAGCGACGCCCGCTCTGGCCTGGGAGACCGGAACACTCGTGGCCGACGAGGTGAACCCCAACAAGACCAAGGCTGTCACCAAGATCGGCCCTGAGCTGGCCAGACTCATTGCCGACGCAGCTGAAAACGATCGAATCCCCGTCATCGCCCACATGAGCGAGAAGCTGGATCTGGCCCGCCAGGCCACCACCAATAGGGTGAGCCATGACCGGCGAGCCCCAGTTGACAAAGAAGGCGAAGTCATCGCGGCACTGGTCGATCACGCAGCCGTCACCCGATCGAATGTCGACGAGATCCTGAGACTCCGGATGGCACAAGGCCACGTCTTCAATATCGAGCCACTATGGATCGTCAATGCCGTGGCCATGGAGGCCACGCCCAAGGTCATCCGCGAGTTGGCCTTGAGGCCGGATATCGCAAGCATCGACTTCGACGGGCCGGTTGCGACCCTTCAGCATCACAACCCGGCAGAACCGAATGTGACAACGACCGGCGCACCCAGCTATTGGAGCCTCGGCCACAGTGGGGCAGGCGTCGTTGTCGGGGTGATCGACAGCGGAGCGGACCTCTATGCCGGCAGTGGTGAGCTGGCTGATACTTGGCGTGGAGGGACCAACAGTTGGATCGACTATGTCGACGCCAGCCCGACGCCGATCGATCCACCGAACACCTATGGTGTCCCCCACGGCACCCTGGTCACCGGCTTGGTGGCCGGTGACGATCGGAGCGGCACGGGAATCGGGATTGCCCCCGACAGCTCCTGGATCGCCGCCCGGGTGTTCAACCAGCAGGGCCAAGCCTCGGTAGCCGATGTCCACGCTGCCTTCCAGTGGATGCTCGATCCCGACGGCGACCCGCTGACCGACGACTTCCCGACCATCGTCAACAACTCCTGGGTGATCGCGGGGGCGAGCTGCGATCTCGAATTCGAGCCAGACGTCCAGGCTCTGGTTGCGGCCGGCATCCTTCCAGTCTTCGCCGCTGGCAATGCCGGAGTCACCAGCGGTGGTGCAAGCCCTGGGAACTACCTCGATGCATTTGCCGTTGGGGCCGTTGACGCCAACGATGTCCTGTGGGACGACAGCCCGTTCGGGGCCAGCAACCAGGGCCCAACCGACTGCGGAACCGCAGGGACAACGCGGACCTTCCCCGAGCTAGTCGCCCCCGGGGAGGACATCAAGACCGTCGAGGGATTGGGCTACTACTTCAGCCGCTCTGGGACCTCGATCGCCGCTCCTCATGTCACCGGGGCAGCGGCGCTGCTCCTGTCGGAATTTCCTTCACTGACAGTGGCCGAGCTCCGCGGGGCACTGGAGGCAGGGTCCGTCGATCTCGGGGCCCCGGGTCCGGACAACAGCTATGGAGCAGGCCGGATCGACGTCATGGCTGCACGCCAGAAGCTCCTGGAGGCATCGATCGGCGACCTGGTCTGGAGTGATCTCGATTCCAACGGCGTCTTCGACTCGGGCGAGCCAGGGCTTGACGGGATCGGGGTCGAACTCATCGGACCGGGCCCTGATCAGGCACTCGGTACCAGCGATGACCTGATCCTCGACACCACGATCACCGACCTCCTCGGCCAGTACGTCTTTGACGGCCTTGCCCCCGGCACCTACCGGGTACACGTCGACGAGGCAACTCTCGATCCCGGTTCGGTTTCGACGACGGGAGCCAATCCGATCGAGGTGACGGTCGCCACGAACGAGGTCCGAACCGACGTCGACTTCGGGTACGCCCCTCCCCCACCAGGCTCGGTGGAGGGAATCATCTGGGATGACGGCAACGGTGATGGGACAAAGCAGCTCGCCGAAGCGCCGATGGCCGCCATCGGCGTCGACCTGATCGGGCCTGGCCCCGACGAGGCGCTTGGCACCCCCGATGACGTCATCGTCGCCAGTGACTTCACTGATGGTGGCGGCCTCTATCAACTGGGCAACATCCCCCCTGGCCAATACCTGGTGGCCGTCGACCCCAGCTCCCTTCCGGCCGAAGCCAACTCGACCACGGGTGGCGACTCGGTGTCGGTGTTCATCGGACCCGGCCAGACAATTGCGGGGCTCCACTTCGGCTATGACCTCCCTGCTCCCGAGCTCGTGTACCTCAGCTTGATGCGGGGTGGCGCCCTGAACGGGGGCGCCCTAGGGGTTGCCGATGAAGACATCGTGGTGTGGGACGGTACGTCGTACTCGATGTTCTTCGACGGATCCGACCTCGGCCTCGGTGGAGGCAGTCTCGATGTCGATGCTTTCCAGGTCCTGGGACCGGCGTCGATCGCCTTTTCAGTCAGCACCGACATCACGATCCCTGGACTCGGGGCCGTGGATGACTCCGACATCATCTTGTTCAGCGGCCACACAGGGCCGGCCACGTCCGGCGTTCTCGAGCTGTACTTCGATGGGTCCGACGTGGGGCTGGCGAGACCATCAGAAGACATCAACGGCCTCGACATCCTCGATGACGGCACCATCCTCATCACCACCCGGGGGTTGGGCAAGGTGCCCGGGGTAGCCCATACCCAAGACGAAGATGTGCTGGCCTTTGCCCCCTCTTCCCTCGGGGAGAACACGGCTGGGATCTGGTCACTGTGGTTCGACGGATCCGATGTCGGGCTCGATACTCGTGGCGAGGATCTCGATGCCATCGACAGCGGAGGCGAGGACCTACTGGTCTCGACCATTGGCCAAATCGGGGTCCCTGGATTCAGCGGCGAAGACCATGATGTCGTCGCCTGCAATGATTGGAATATCGGACCGGCGACCGAATGCGAGTGGACCCAGTACCTGCTCGGATCATCGATCGGGCTCGCCGGACGCGACATCGATGGGCTCACGATTCGCGATGAGGAGCCAACCGGAGGCCCGGGTACAGGCGACCCACTGGTAATGAGCCTGGACCGCAGTGGGACCCTCAACGGGGGCGCTCTCACCTATGACCGGCTCGACGTACTCGTGTGGGATGGGAGGTCGTTCGCCATGGTCTTCGACGCCTCCGATGTGGGGATTACGAGCGGTGACCTCGATGCCGTCTATGTTGTCGATGACACGACCCTGCTCCTGTCGTTCGAGTACGACACCACCATCTCCGGGCTCGAGGTCGACGATTCCGATATCGTCATGTTCACTGGTCAGCTCGGGGAGCACACATCGGGCACCTTCGAGATCTACTTCGATGGATCCGATGTAGGGCTGATCGATAGCAGCGGCGACGTCAACGCACTCCACGTTGAAGCGGATGGTTCGCTGACCCTTTCGCTCCGTGGCAATCAAAGCGTCCCTGGTGTTGGCTGGGTGCAAGACCGCGACGTCCTCCAATTCGTCCCGTCGAGCCTCGGCAGCGACACCAGTGGTACCTGGACCCTCGTGCTCGATGGGTCAGCCAACGGGCTCGACCACGGAGACGAAGATGTCAGTGCATTGGGTCGGAACGAGGACGAGCTTCTCCTGTCAACGGTCCGGGGTGGCGATGTCGGATTCGAGTTCGACAAACGTGATCTGCTGGAGTGCGGATCACTGGCTGGCCCTGCTGGGCCCTGTATCTGGAGCCCTTGGATCAGCGGCTACGTTCTCGGGCTGAATGGCTACGGGATCGACGGCTTCAGCGTTGCCCCGGTCCCACCCGACGACGACGACTGACAGCTAGCAAGGCACCTGCGGTCACAAATGACACCACCCAGAGCAGGATGATCAGGGGTCGTGTAGCGGCTGAGCCGCCGTCCTCACCTCTCTCCAGTTCGGCCAGAGCACAGTCAGCTGCTGATTCCTGGCCGATGGAGAAGCCGAAACCCCCAGTGACGAGATCAGCATCAGCCGCGCTCTGGACCTCCCACTCGACCCGGTAGAGACCGGGGGCAAGTGCCTCGAACCCCTCGATCACCACGGTTGAGCGATCCAGGTCGTCGAGATCGACGGCGCCGCTGGCAATCCGGCCTCCAAGGCTGTCAGTGAGCTCGAACGAGGAGACCTCGGAATCGACCTCCTCGCTGAACGTCACCACCACCTGGTCCAGTTCGCTGGTCGTCGGCTCGCCCGGAAGGCCAACGATCGAGCATGGAGCTGGATCCGATTCGACGAAGCCGGAGTGGGCTAGCGCCGGTGTGGCCAGTCCAGCCACGGCAGCTATCGCACCCGACAAGATACTGATCGACCGCCACCTCATCCGACAGGGCACGCCTTTCACCTCTCCGAGCCTCGTTGGTGCCTGACGAAGGTCAGCGCCGCCACCAGGCCAATGGCACCAAGGCCGACGATAGCAACCCCCGTGAGCAAGTCGGTCCAACGGCCGTCGGAGACGAGTGGTTCCCTGGGCTCAACGAGAGGGATCGGCCAGTCGAAGAGCGCCTTCTGATCAACGAGGCCCTCGCGGCGAATCACAACCTCCAGCTTCCAGTTGCCAGGCGATGACAAGACCGGATCAAGTAGTTCCCACTGCCCGTCACCCGTTGGCTCGAGCTCGATGGTGGCCAACTGCCGATCGTCGTCGAGGTAGTCAGCCCGGACCAGCACCCGGCTGATCTCAGCTGGAGGAGGTCGCCTCGTGCTGGCCGCCTGCACTGCTAGGAGATTCTGCCCCGGTCGGTTCGGCTTGATCGCCAGGCCGAGGAACACATCACCCGTTTCAGCGCTGCGGGTGTCGGGTCCGAATTCGGCGGCGGGTGCGTATTCTGGGCCGTTGGCCGTTGGAGCAGCGGTGAGAAAGCCAACCAGGGCGAGGGCCAGGGCCCCAAATCCGACCTCCAACCCCAAGCGCCGCCCCGAGTCGGCCAGCTCTGGCCCCGCCGGGGTCGATGGGGGTTCAGAGCCGACCTCGGATCGACTGGTCATCGACTCCCATCTGGACCGCAGTGAAATCAGGAGGGTGGCGACGACGCTCCGAGCGGCGACTGAGTTGACCGCACCGAGGGCAACCACCAGCGCCACCACCACCAGCTTGACCATCAGCAGCTGACCCCATGTCGAGCGGAGCACGGCGTCGAGCGAGGTGGCGTGACGGCCGGCGGCGTACAGGCCAGTTGCGGCCAGCACGGCCGAAGCGCCAAAGGCCCACGGGCCGAAGTGGCGGAAGGCATCGCCAAGGCCGTCACCGAAGCCGCTTGCCTCGGATGGGTTCCGAGCCGCCAGGCCGGCAACGACCAGGCAGGCCAGCCCTCCGACCCAGACCGACGCCGCCGCCAAGTGAACGGCGTCGAGGGTGACAGCCAGGTTCCGCGCCGAGTCGAGCCCAGCAGAGTGACTGGCCAGGGCCTGGGCAACGATGACGACGGCGGCTGGTACGACGAACACCAACCTCATCCTGCGCCGGGCCTGATCGAGGCTCCACTGCTGGCGACCGACGACATAGACCAGCACCACTAGGGTCACGACACCGGCCAGACGGGCCAACCAGAGGAGACCCCATCTGCTTCCGAAGGCCAGGTCGGCGGCCAGGGTGGCAAGCGAGCGCCCGTCAAAGCCGCCGATAAGGCGAACCTGGGCCGCCAGCATGGTCGCCGCCACCCCGATGGCGGCGATACCGGACCAGCGGGCGAGGAGGAGGGCCGTCTTCGGGCGATTTGTCAAGATCGTGCTTGCACTCCAGACAGATCCCAGCAAGACGACGACCGCGCTGAGGTGGAGCCACCGCAGGGTGCCATCGACGGTGTCTATTCCGGCGCTCGCTTGCTCGAACGTCGCCGCTGTTGGATCGGCGTCAGCGCCGATGCCGAACACCAGAATGCCTCGTGTCAGGTGGCCGTCGGCGCTGGAGAAGGCTCGCCACCGTAGGATGGCTACCCCTTCACCGACATCAGCGGGGAGCGAGATCGCCAGCGCCGCCGGATCATCAGGGGCAGCCGCGGTAGTCACCCCATCGACCAAGACCTCGCTGACCGTGATCTCCACTTCCGAGAGCTCACCATCCACCGGCTCGCTGTAGCGGAGCACGATCGTCGATGGAGCGGTATCCAGTATGGCGTTCGGTTGGGGGTCCGAACTGAGCAGGGTGGCGTGCGCTGCCGCCGGGCTGGCGTTTGTCAATACCAGCCCCGAAGCGATAATGACAATAACGCTGAAGCGTGCGAGTCGACGCCCGAGGTCTCTTCCCGCGACGGCCCGGCCGGTTGTGCCAGTCACTTCAGCCGGGGTCCGTCACTGGATGAGCACATTCTCCAGACGGTAGGGGCCGACCACGACCGTTACTACGTCTCCCCGATGGAGGGCGTTATTGAGATTGACGATCAGTTCGTTGTAGACGACGGCCTGATGAAGTTCAACATCGTGGCTGTGCTCGTGGAACGGCCTCTCGAGTAGTACCCCGTCGCGGTAGATGCCCAGCGGCAGTGTTTCGTCGTGGAACACGAGGGCCTTGTCGGGATCAATCACCCGGTAGCGGACATCAAGCATGCCCCCATTGGCGGTCTCGGCGATGAAAACCAGTTCGGCGCCGGCGACAGCTATGAATTCCTCATCTGTGACGAGCTGAGCCTCGGCCACCCGATCGGGTAGCTCCTCGCTGGCCAGCGGGCCCGCAATCAGAGCCCAGACGATGACCACAGCAGCGCCGATGGCAAGAAGCAACCCCCCGACATAGGCGAGCCGACGGTGTGTCGATACCGCGCCAGCCATACGCCCGAAAGGGCCTGTGCTCTCATCGCTTGTTTCGGTCGGCTCCAGCTCCGCAGTCACGATTTCCAATCGTACTGTGGAGCTGGAGTCAACATCGGTTGTCGTCATCGGGGCGTCAAGGTGATGCCAGAAGCCGTGTCAATCACCCACCGCCGGGGAGCGCGGTCCGGTAGACCTCGACCCCCTGGATGTCATACTGCCCGATGATGAGCGGGTTCCCGTCGAGGAGGACCGCCCAGTCGTCGCAGACCTCGCCGCCCGGATCATCGATGCAAGTCGACACGTCATGGTCCCCGGCTATATAGGGAT
>JAAETV010000314.1 GCA_024227975.1 Actinomycetes bacterium | reverse complement strand
GGGACCACCGCGCGTGGTACCGATTCTGCCCCCCATGCCGGGTGTTTCAAGGGCTTCTCTCGGTGCTGTTTCACCTGCGCGTCGCGGTACTTCGTATGCCGAGCCTGCTGCCCGTGTTGTGGGAGCAGCACGTAGGCGGCCACCGGGAGCTGCACGCGGAGCGGATGCGCGAGGAACGAGGAGCAGCTCGTGCGGTCCGTCGCGAGACCCACCTTCAGTTCCTTGATCCTGTTCTCCGCATCCCCGCGCTGGCAGTACCAGGTGTAGACCCCTTTGGGCGTGCGCTTCATGTTCGTCACCACGAAGCGCAGGTTGGGCCGGGGATCTCGACCCGGGTAGTCGACCATCTCGGCCTTGTAGATGACGCGCCGGGGATGAGGCCAGCTCGTCTTCGTCTGATACTCGGTCTCGCCAAAGACCTGGGTCGTGCGCCCCGTTTGCCGGTGGGTGCGCTTGGCCTCGGCCTGCGCCTTCTTCGCGCGTTTCTTCAAGGGTGCCCAATTCGCCAGTCCCACGACGTATTCGACCCCGGCGAGTTCATCGAGGAAGTCCAGCACCTCGGGAGTCCCGAAGCCTCCATCGAGCCGGATCCGGATCCGAGCCCCCGGAAACGCCGATTGCACCTTCGGCAGCAGTCGCTCGAGCAGCGGTACCAGGCCCAGTGCGGCTCGTGAATCCCCGGGGCGAAGCACCGAGCAGAGGACCTGCTGCTTCGATTCCCGGTTGAACTGGATCGTTCCCACCTGGGGAAGAAAACAATGGGTCCGGTAGTGGCCGTGATAGAAGCTGAACGCCTGCTGGCCGTGTGTCGGATCCACGGTGGGATCGAAATCGAGGGTCACGGTCTTGGCACGACGACCGAGGCGGCGGCGATGACGGTCGATCACCGCGTCGGCGATCGTCTCGACGAGGCGGTAGAGCTCCACCATCCCCGGTGCGTTTTCGAAACGCGAGACCGTCGACTGGGAGGCCAGTCGGTCCCCGTGCACGGGGCTTCGGCCCACGAGCATCTTGTGGATCGGATCGTCCGCGAGTTCATTCGCGTCGTTCCCATCGGGATATCCCAGAGCGATCGCAAACATTCGCTGCTGAACGAGCTCGGGAAGATCGTGGCGAACCTTGCCCGCCTGCCGATCATCCCGAAGGCACTCCGCCAATTGCTCGCTCAGCCCCAGCTTCTCGTCGATGGCCTTGAGCAACAAGGCTCCGCCATCGGAGCTGCTGTGCTCCTGGTCGAAGGCGGCCACGACGGGCTTCGAGATCAAGTCGGGAAAGGTGACAGTCTGTGCGGTAGTATCCGGCTTCATGAAGGGGCCCTTGTTGAGGGGAAACGGGTGTCGCAACACGTTTCTACCGCAACTGGGGCCTTCTTCAATTCAAGACCACGACTTCTTCATGAATTTTCCGGGCTAGAGGAATTCCTCGGCGCCTAGATCCAACGCGTGGCGGCTGTGGCGCCTCGCCATGGCTGTGAACATCTCATCGCCCCGCGCGGTCTGGACGACGAGCAGGGCGGCCACGACGGTCACGGTGAACCCGGCGAAGGTTCCCCGGCGATAGTCGTTCCAGCAATCGTCCCATGCGTAGTCCGAGATTCCGGCCTGGCAGAGCGCATCGTAGTATTCGCGGACCAGATCGCGTTCGATTGCGCGCCGATCGTCAGGGAGCAAGCCCGCGCCGATGAAGTAGGCGACATCCGCCAGCGGGCTGCCAAGGGTGATGGTCTGCCAGTCGACCGCCGTGATGCGGGCCGGCGTCGAAGATTCGTCGATCAGGAGGTTGTCGAGGCGATAGTCGATGTGCACGAGGGAGAAGGGTTGGGGAAGCAGGCCGGAAAAGATGGATTCCGCCGATCCGAAGCGGGTGATGATCTCGCGTTGATCGTCTTCTAGGCTCGCCCCGTAGCGTTCCATGAAGCCAGGCACGTTGGCGTTGTAGATCGCGCGAACGATCTGGTTCGAGTCCGGGCTGGGCTCTCCGATCCAGTCGATACCGCGGAGGGAAGGGTCGCACCAGCTCGGGGCGTGCAGCCCGACCAGCTCGAGGATTGCAGCACGCGCGATCTCGGGAGAGCAGCCACCGAGCTGGTTGCCTTGCTCGGCGGGGCTCAGGTCCTCCAGGAAGAGCGCGAACTCCGGGCCATCGCCGACGATCTCGGCGTAGTAGCAACGCGGGGTCGAGATGCGCAGACGAGGTTGGAGTTCGCGGTAGAAGTTCACCTCCTTCAAGTAGTTGCGCAGCTGCACACCGGTGGTTCGGCTCTGGAGATCGTCGGATGGGAACTTGCCAATCAGGGAAGACGGCACGCCGTCGACGTCTTGTGCCAGCTCCAGGCTGTAGCGGATGCACTTCCCGATCTGCCCGGTTCCGATCTGCTCGGAGGTGAAGCCACGCACGACGGCGTCGGGATGGCCGGCTTCCTGCAACAGGCGGGTGAGGAACGCGTTGTCGACGCTTTCGGGTGTCGGAATCATGCTGCTGGATTCGCCGCCAGGTGGTCGAAGTGTTCTGAAATGCGCTGCTTGCGATAGGCGGCGAGGATCGGTTCGAGTTCTTCTGGATTCGCACCGTGAAGGATGACGCCATCGCAGCCGAGGTCGAACTGGCCTTGCACCTTTGCCGAGCAGGCCTCGGGCGAACCGGTTGCAGAGGCGGCCAGCCACTCCTCTGGGATCAGCTCCGCCAGGTGTTCGAAATCCCGGGTCGAACCCTTGTCATCGATTGCACCCTGAAAACCCGCCACGAGCGGGTCAGCCCGGAAGCGTTCGAGGACCTCCGGATCCCAATCGTTGGTACGGACCAGCAGGTCTCCGTACGCCTGTAGATAGGTGGCCATGCGCCCAACGGTCTTCTTCAGCCGCAACGCCTCCGGCAAGTGGTCGCCGATCGTCGCGAAGCAGGACCAGACGCGAACGCGGTCCGGATCGCGGCCCGCCTGGGTAGCGGCCTGCTTCACGGTCGCGACACAACGTTCGGTGGTTTCATCGCTGAAGAAGGTATGCAGGACGACTGCGTCGAAGGCGCGGCCTCCCAGAGTGTAGACGCTCACTCAGAAGCGTAGAAATCTGATCATTTGGCCGGGGGGCGACGCAGCCCGCCGTTCCGGATTCCGATTCAGATCTTCCGGGTCGAAAGGTCCTTGACCCAGGGCGAACGCCCTCCCGGCTCGACCGG
>JAAETV010000313.1 GCA_024227975.1 Actinomycetes bacterium | reverse complement strand
GGCCAGCGCCGGTTGGAGTGCCGACCTTGGCGGCGGCTGCGGCCGCGAGACTCTCGGCTGAGGCCAGCATGGTAGCTGAGGCGAGATGGCCGACCCGACTGGGGGCAGCGGCCCAAGCCGCGCCCAAGGCCACCGAATGCTTGGGATGGGCGTCGACCGCGACCGGTCGTCCCAGCTCACCACCAACCATCTGGCCAACGAGGGGGATGCGGCTGCTCCCCCCGACGAGGAGGATCAGATCGATCTCGTCCAGGGTCAGGCTGGCGCCGCGGACGGCTCGTTCCATGGCCCCGATGGCATCGGCCAGGCTCGGCCGCACCATCTGCTCAAATTCGATCCTGGTCAGGCGGATGTCCGTATGGACCCCGGGCAAGGCCACGGAGATGGTGACCTCGGTGTCGCCCGAGAGTGCCTCTTTGGCCTCAACACAGTCCCTTCGCAGCCTAGCCACGGCGACAGAGGCGGCCGGGTCGGTGGGATCGAGCTGCTCGATGGTCTGGCCAAGGGCCAGGCCGACGAAGGCGAACACGGCGGCATCAAAATCGATTCCCCCGAGCCGTTCGATGCCTTCGGGCTCACCGAGGAAATCGAAGCCCTCGGCTTTCTTGCGCAAGATGGCGGCATCAAACGTGCCTCCACCGAGATCGAACACACCGATCGTCGTGCCCGGATCGATGCGCTCCAACGTCGAGTAGTGGATAGCGGCCGCTTCGGGTTCGCGAAGGGTCACGACCTGTTCGAGGTTGGCCATGCGGAAAGCCTGATGGAGTAGGTCGAGCTTGTAAGGACCCCAGTTGGCCGGATGGGTGACAGCCACCCGACTGGGGGGTTCACCTTCGCGATCAGTGACCCAGCCGATGACCCACTCCAGAAGCCGAGCCGACAATGACTCAGCCGAGACAGGACTGCCCCCGATCAACACCGGGGTCGGGTCTCCGATGCGGCGCTTGAACTCACGAGCCACCCGACCGGGAGCGCTCATCGCTCGCCGGTTTGCGGCTTCGCCGGTCAAGATGGCGCCGTCTTCGGTCAGGAACACCACAGAGGGGATGGTGGCCGACCGGTTCCCAAGCTCAACGATCTGGACCGATCCATCACGGTGGGTGGCCGCCGCCGTGTAGGTCGTTCCCAGATCGACTCCGAGCTCGTATCCCATCTTCTGCCTCTTGCTTTCGATTCCGCTTGGACGAAGGAGTCAGCATAGGCCGACACCGCGAGACCAGATCATCGACAACAGCAAGGAAGCTCAGTCAGTTAGGTACCCCTATTGGTGCACCTTCTATGCTCGCTCCATGTCTGGCGAACACGACGAACAGATGCCCGATCACGACGTGATCATCATTGGTGCGGGGGTCTGCGGGATCTATCAGCTCTACCGACTGCTCGAGCTCGAACTCGATGTCACCGTCCTCGAAGCGGGTGGCGGCCCCGGCGGCACCTGGTATTGGAATCGCTATCCCGGCTGCCG
>JAAETV010000312.1 GCA_024227975.1 Actinomycetes bacterium | reverse complement strand
CTCCCCGACCTTCTCAATCAGCTCGTCGAGTTGGCCAACCAAGCAGGTCGAGGCGATCAGCTCCGGGGTCACGAACTGGACCTCGTCAGGGTGAAGGTAGGTTCCGTGGCCGGCATGGATGCGGTAGTGCCGCTCCCCTTCAGGTGACTGCTCTACTTGGGCCACATAGTCGTCCCAAAAGGGGCGCAGGTGTTTCGGCGGGTCGACCTCGAACTGGCGTTGCCGCTCATAGGCGTAGTGGAGGGCCATTACCGCCATCGGTCCGCACTGCTCGACAACCCGATCCGATGACATGTCCTCACCCGGCTCCAACACGGCCATGGCGGTGAGCGTGGTCAGCTGGAACTGGTCTTCGTCGAATTCACGCCCGGCACCGGCCGCCCCGCCAGCAGCATTGGTCAGGCAGCGCTCCACCGCGCTCCGCCATGGAGGAACGGCGGCGATGAGGCCATCCCCGTAGGCTCCGGCCAGGGCCTGGCCCTTTGGCCCGAAGGCTGAGACATGGATGGGGATGGGATCAGTCACATTGACGAAGCCAAGCTCGGCCATCTGAAAAGCGACGTCGGTCGTCATGCCCCGATGAGTGAACGCCGCTTCTTCACCCCGCAGGAGACGACGTGTGGTATCGAGGAAGGCTTCGAATTCGGCCAGTCGGGCTGGGTTGCGGGCCATGAGCCGCCATGCCGTGAACCCGTTTCCGACCCCGAGGAAGGTCCTCCCTGGTGCCAGCACATTGATGGTGGCGATGCTGTGAGCGGTCACCGGAGCGATCCTGGTGTCTACGACCGAGACGCCAGTGCCCAATCTGATCTGGCTGGTTCGTTCGGCCGCGACGGCCATACAGGAGTAGCAGTCAGACCACAGCATCTGGGAGTCGGCGAACCAGGCAGCGTCGAATCCCAGGTTCTCGGCCTCGACAACGAGATCGATGTCGTCGATCTTCGAATGCACACAGATCCCGAATTCCATGACCAACCCCCAGTGTCGGAGAGCCACAGTCTGCCCCCTCCGAGCCGCCAGGACCAGGCAGTTCGCCTCACAGATCAGTGTCGGCTAGCGGCGCCGCCTGGTGGCGGCGACCACGGCCAGGATCAGGCCAACGATCAACAGCCCACCACCACCGAAGGCCGCCCCCAGGAAGGCAAGGATCGACATCAACAGATCCGAGCCGAAGCTCTGGCCGAAGGCCACGGTGGCTCCCGGCTCGGTGGTGACGAGGTAGGTGCCGTCGACGGGGGCTTTGATGGTCCCGACACCCACCCCTGAGCGACTGCCGCTCGTGTAGGTCTGGGAAGACGACAGATGGCCAACGAACACCGGCTCTCCGTCAGGGCTCGTGATCTGGCGAGGTCGGGCGCTCCCGCCACCTTCGGCGAACACCGTCCAATCTCCCGCCGTGAGCACAACCGGTTGGTTCTCACCACTGGCACGAGGAAAGGCGCCGACGTCTGGGAAGCTGGTGATGCCAAGAACGACCAGGCCGATGGCGAGGATCAGGCCGCCCCCCATCATGACCAGCCCCGTCACCAGCAGTCCTCGACCGCGCGGTGTAGGTGGTGGGCTCGCCATTGGCGGCGGCGTGTACCCGAACTCGGGACTGTGACCTGGTTGGAAGGCTGCACCCATCAGTGTGACGCTAGTTCACCTGTGCCCTGGACAGGGCCGGCATCATCTGGCTTCTCGCAATTGTCCTGATTGGGCCGGCTCGGGTGGTGGCTGCTCCGAAGCGGCGGGCGGCAAGAGGTGAACCAGGATTGTCACGACCACACCTGCTCCGGCCACGGCAATGGCGAGAGGAGTAACACTTGGCCCCATCTGTTGATCGACGATGGCACCCATGAATGCACCCCCTGCGGTCGACATCGAGCCGAGAATGGCGGCGGCAATACCGGCAATATCGCCGACGGGTTCCATGGCCAAGGTGTTGAGATTCGGCACCAGCAACATCTGCATGGCCATGGCCACCGTCAAGGCCGGCATGAAGACCCAGAATTGAGGGCTGCCGTCGGCTGAGACGGAGATGGCGACGGTTGCCAGCCCGGCAACCAGGTAGGTGATCGCGCTCGGGCCCAGGATGGAGCGAATACCGACTCGGCCGACGAGCCGCCCGTTGAAGAATGCAGCCGCCCCCAGGACTACGGCCACCGCCCCGAACACCACAGGAAACTGGTCGCCCCGATCGAACAGTTCACCAACCAGCAGCTGGGAGCTGGCCAGGTAGCTGGACATGACCCCCATGAGACACATCAGGGCCAATAGTGGGATGAGGGTCGCACGCTGAGAGAGAAGGCGGACGATGGCCGTCTTCAGCCCTGCCCATCGGATCGGCTGACGATTGTCGGGGTCGAGGGTCTCGCCCAGCCGTAGCGACCAGACCAGCAGGGCCGCAGTTAGGAGGGCCGCGGTCCAGAACACCAGACGCCAGCTGCCGAGCGAAGCGACTATCGCCCCCAAGGCGGGGGCGAGCACTGGGACGAGGATGAAGACCGTCATGATGTAGGACATCGTGCGGGCCATCTGGTCCCCCCGCTGGGTGTCGCGAACGACGGCCGTGGTCAGGATCCGGCCTCCGGCGGCCCCGATACCCCACACGAACCGGGCCACCAGGAGCAGCCCGAAGGTGGGAGCGAGAGCCGATCCGATGGCACCCAGGATGTAGATCACACCACCCACGTAGAGGACTGGCTTGCGACCGAATCGGTCGGAAAAGATGCCATAGAAGACGGGGGCCACGGCAATACCGATGAAGTAGGTGGTGACGGTGCGGGCCACCTCATTGGAGTCACTGGCCATCCCGAACGTGGTCCGGATGTCGTCGAAGGCAGGCAGCATCATGTCGATACCGAGGGCGGCCATGGCCATCACCATCGAGAGCAGGGCGATGAGCTCCCGGCGACCCAGGCTCGGCTCTGTGGTCATGGAGCCAATTCCGTCAGTATGGCGACCAGCTCCTCGGGTCGATTCTGAGGAATCATGTGGTTGGTGTCGATCTCGTGGTAGCGCCAAGCTGGGTTGTCCCTGACTCGCTCGGCCACCGGCCAGAAAGGGCTCTGTTCCGGGGCATCGGTTGGATCGTTGAGGGCCTTGATGTAGGTCCGCCCGAACGGATACGACTCGACGGGCTCTAGCAGGCGGACCGGTTCGTCGAAGGTTCTTCCCGGTTGGTGGGAGCGGCGAGCATTTGACCACGCCGTCTCTGCTGGGTCGTCGAGGTCTCGCGGTATGGGTGGGATCAGCCAGTCGTCCTCAACGGAGCGGCGGGGTGGGGCAGAGTCTCGCAATGAGTTGATGGAATCCCCGTCGGTGGGGACGAAAGCGTCCAGGTAGACCAACTCGGCCACCCGATCAGCGATGTGTTCCAGTGCTCCCGTCACCACCATGCCGCCATAGGAGAATCCGAGGAGCACGATGTCTTTCAGATCCTCGTAGAGGATGGTGTTGACCACATCGTCGATGTGAACCGACAGGGTGACGTGGGGTCCGGTCAGGTGGGCTCGTTCGCCGATCCCGGTCAGGCTGGGGGTGAACACCTCGTGCTCGGCCCGGTGTAGCAGAGGACGGACCTTGCGCCACCCATGGGCTCCACCCCACGCGCCGTGGACGAGTACGTACGTTGCCATCGAAGCTCCAGGATCTGGTCAGCGACCCCGTCTGGAGCCGCCAGCGGCGAGCCTACTGGAGAGGCCAAGACCCCAACCATCTGTGGTCACGTCGTGCATATCTGGCCCGAGGTGGGCCAGACTCGCACCCATGCGTCTTCGTCAAATCGCCCTGGTAGCCCAAGACCTGGAATCGACGGTGGCCGATCTGGGCTCCGAGCTCGGAGCCGACGTGTGCTTTCGCGACCCCGGAGTCGGGTTCTTCGGTCTGGAGAACGCCCTGCTGGCCCTCGGTGACACCTTCCTCGAGGTCGTCTCCCCCAACCGGGAGGGGACAACCGCGGGTCGGTACCTGGATCGCAGGGGCGGTGACGGGGGCTATATGGTGTTGCTACAACTCGACGCTGACGAGCGCACCTCGTGCCGTCAGCGGGCCGTTGAGCTCGGCATCCGCGAAGTCCACGAGGCCGAGGACACCCACGGCACCGATCACATCGTTGGGACACATTTTCACCCTGGTGACACCGGGGGGGCCATCTTGTCGGTCGATACCTCGACCCCGGCGTCGTCGTGGGGGTGGGCCGGCGATCGATGGTCAGAGGTGGTCAGGACCGAGCGGGCCGGTGCCATCGTTGGGGCCGATATCCAGAGCGAACAGCCTGAGGCCCTGGCCGCCCGTTGGGGGCAGTTGTTGGGGCTGGAACCGGATCACGGTCGGCTCACGATGGAGCAGAGCGAGCTTCGCTTCGTTGCCCCCATCGACGATCGGGGTGATGGCTTGTGCGCCATCGAGGTTGTCTCATTCGAGCCGTCACTGAGCGGCTCTACATCAAGGATTGGTGGTCTCGATATCTGCTGGAGAGGGGCGTAGAGGCCAATACGACCGCGTTGTTCCCCATGTCAGAGCTGCGATCACTCAAGGGTGAATCCGGACGATCTAGCATCGGGGAAACCGAGCCAAGGGGACACGATGGGAATCGCCGACATCGACATCACTAGGCGTGGGCCATACGAAGATGGAGTTGGGTACGGCCAAGTCGGCCCCTACGAGCGGATTGACGGGGTTGCCCACTACGCCATTGATCCGACCTCACCCCTCAATTGGAACATCGTTGACATCGATTCGGCGGCCCGCGGTGATGATGGTCTGGTCCACTTCGAGGGAGACATCACAATTGTCCGACCCGTCGACCCGGCCCGGTCCAAACGGGTAGCCCTGGTCGAGGTCCCCAACCGGGGGCGGCGGACGGCTCCAAGTCTGTTCAACCGGGCTCCACCCGTCCTCGAACCGACCGAGCACATTCACCCTGGTGACGGATTCCTCTTCGCCAACGGCTGGACGGTGGCCTGGTGTGGCTGGCAGTGGGACGTACCCCGCAGCCCAGCTCGGATGGGGCTGACGGTCCCGGTTCTGGTCGACGGGATGGGCAATCCGATCGAGGGTGAGGTCCAGCTCCGGATCCAACTGGGGGAGAGGGTGGCCTGCGTCGCCCTCACCGATCATCATGTCGGCTCGCTTGGGGGCCATGACCCTCTACCCGCGGCTGATCTCGACGATCCCTCGGCCCGCCTCCTGGTTCGGGACGGGATCTGGGGTGAGCCTGAGGAGATTCCCCGATCCCAGTGGCGTTTCGCTCGCCAGGCTGAGGACATCGTGGTACCTGACAACACCCACCTCTGGTTGGAAAAGGGATTCGAGCCGGGCCGGATCTATGACCTCATCTATCTGAGCCAACCATGTCGTTTGGCCGGAGCCGGACTGGTGGCGGTCCGAGACTTCGGTTCGTTCCTCCACTCGGATCGGGCCGACAACCCCTGTGCCGGCCAACTCGACCAGGTACATGTCACCGGCCAATCCCAGTGCGGGCGGTTCCTGCGAACCTTCTTCCACCTCGGGTTGAACCGGACCGAAGACCAGACCATGGCCTACGACGGTGCCCTGATCCATATTGCCGGCGGCCGACGGGGTGAGTTCAATCATCGAGGGGCACAGCCATCGGTCCAGCCGACCCCGAGCTTCGGGCACCTTTTTCCCTTTGCCGACCAGTCCCAGACCGATCCCCGCACCGGCCGTCGTGATGGATTGATCGAACGAGCCGGTCATGATCTTGGCCTACCCCTGGTCATCTATACCAACACCTCGTCGGAGTACTGGCGGGGTGACGCCTCGCTGGCCCACACCTCAGTGGTCGACGGGTCTGATGTCGAGCCGCCGAGCAACACCCGTCACTATCTGTTTGCCTCTACCCAGCATGGGCCGGGCCTGTTGCCCTTGATGGATGAGAGCCTGTACGGGGCCCGGGGCGGCAACTGGTTCAACATCATCGACTACTCGCCCCTCATGCGGGCTGCCTTGTCGAACCTGCAGGCTTGGGCCGCTGATGGTGTCGAGCCGCCAGCCAATGCCATTCCCAGCTCCCGCGACGGTACGGCAACCACCCGGCAGGCGGCACTGGCCGCCATGGCGACTCTGGTCGCGACAGCACTCCCCAGTGATGAGGGCCTACCCGTCATCTACCCCCTCGACCTGGGTCCCGAAGCTGCCACCGGTGTAGGTCGCTATCCGGCGGTCCGCGTCGGTGATCCCTATCCTTGCCTGGTGTCGGCCCTGGACGACGACGGCAACGAGTTGGCCGGCATCAGACTGCCCGAGATCATGGTGCCGCTGGCCACCAACACAGGGTGGAACCCTCGTCATCCTCAGGCCGGGGCACAAGACGAGATCCTCGAATACCTGGGGTCGACCGTCCCCTTCGCCGTCGATGAGGCACACCGAGCTGATACTGATCACAGGGCGCCCCTGGCCACCCGCTACCCCAACGAGGCCGACTACCTGGCCCGGATCCGGACCGCAGCCGAGGAGCTGGTGGCCGCCCGCTATCTCCTGGCTATCGATATCGATACATGCGAGGAGACGGCGGCCGCCCGCTACCGGGCCGTCACCAACACTGTCAGCACCATGAGCACGAGCGGGATGGGCTGAGCACTGCTGGGCAACAGGGCGAGGATCGGGTCAGTACCGGTCAGCCCAGGGGCAGGCCTGCTCGAGATCGGCGGCGATCCGTAGGAGCAGCTCCTCGTGGCCGTGGGGAGCGATCAGTTGTGACCCCATGGGGAGTCCCTCATCGGTCCAGTGGAGGGGGAGCGAGATGGCGGGTTGGCCGGTCAGGTTGACCCAGCTCGTGAGGGAGAGTGAGGGCAGCACCCGTTGCATGGCTCCCGCCACCTCATCGTCGGAGGTGGCCTGGAGCTGGCCGTGGGGGTTTGGCAGCTCGGCCACGGTAGCCATCACCAAGAGGTCGAAGCCCGAGCCGTACCATTCCGCCACTTCACGGGTCACGTGCTGACCGGCCTCGAACAATCCCAACAGGTCAGCGGCGGAGAGCTTGGCCGCCTCGTCCCGGTACATGCGGGTGATCGGTTCGAGCTGTTCGGGCTTGGCCTCCACCCCGGTCAGTCGCTCCCAACGGCGAACCGCCCACTCGGTTCCCGCCATCACTATCTTGCCCAGTACCGCCGCTGCCGTCCGCCGCTCCAGGATCGGTGGGTGGGCTTCGCTCACCTGATGGCCTAGGTCGGTCAGGGCGCTAGCGGCGGCGTCGACCGCGGCCCGGGCCTCAGGACTGAGCTGACCGAAGCCGCCCGGGATCCCGCCCCACACACCGATCCGAAGGGGCCCATCGGGTGCTGGTTGGAACTGGGGTACCCCATAGGGGTCACCCTGTTCTGGTCCTGCCACCGCGGCAAAGACCCCGGCGGTATCCCTGACCGTGCGGGTGATGGCCAGCTCACTGGTTACCCCACCGAAAAGATCGCCATAGTGAGGCCCGAGGGGGACTCGGGCCCGTGTCGGTTTGAGTCCGACCAGGCCACAGCGTGCGGCCGGGTGGCGAATGGAGCCACCGGCATCGTTGGCGTGGCCGACCGCAACCATCTTCGACGCCACCGCCGCCGCCGAGCCCCCACTCGAGCCGCCCGGGGTGTGGCCAGGCAGCCATGGATTGTGGGTCGGGCCATAGGCGAGAGGCTCTGTGGTAGTGACCCCACCCAATTCGGGAGTGTTGGTCTTGCCAACGATCACGAACCCGGCCTCGATGAAACGGCGGGTGAGGGTCTGGTCTTCGGGAGCGATGTAGTCGAGGTCGCGGAGAAACCCCATTCCCTCGTGGAGAGGCTCACCCGCGAGGTCGGCAGTGAGATCCTTCAACACCATGGGTACTCCGGCAAAAGGGGCTTCGGGGTCGATCTCGGCCGCCTGGCTCCGGGCTCGATCATCGAGGCGGTGGATGATGGCGTTCAGCCCCGGGTTCAGCTCATCGATTCGGGCCAGGGCGGCGTCGACCAGGTCCATCGGTTCGAGCTGGCCGTCACGGATCAGGCCAGCCTGGGCGGTGGCGTCGAGGTCGAGGGGATCGGAAGAAACCATGGGTTCGACGCTAGATCACCGACAGCGCAGACCCACAACATCTTCGAAGGCCCCGAGCAGATCCAGCAGCTGGTGATCAGCCGGGCCATCTCGGGTAGCGCCGATCGAGGCTGTGGCGTCCGGCCTCGAACGCATCGTGCAGCGATGATCGCGGCCACCGCCCCCCTGTCACGTTGGGGAAGCCCCCACCGCCCTCAGAACACCGGCACGCCGCCATCCAGGTACCCGAGGCGCCTCATCATCTCGGCATGGTCGGTGACGATCTGGTCGGCCTGGTCGTCGGTCAGCGACTCGCGCCAGGAGCCGATTCTGCCCTTTCGGAAGAACGACTCCGACCCGGGCATCTTCTCGCCGAAGCCTTTCTCCTGCTCCTGGCCCTTCACCTCGTCAAACGACGACCTGGCAATCGCCCGACGGATCTGCTCCGCCGAATGGTCGAGGCCACACGCCCGGGTCGCCCGGGTGAAGGTCGCCTCAGCGTCGAGGTGCATGTCCTCGTAGCGCACCACCTCGACGGGGAAGGGTGGCCCGTCGAGCCACGAGCGGACGTGGTCCGACCATGTGCCCAGGATCTGGCGGAACTGCGGGCTGAGGCGTTTGGGCTTGTCTGACATGGTGTGGTTCGGGTCGCCGAGGGCCGCCGTGGCCCAGGCGACGTCGCGTGCCGAATGGTGAGCATACGACGGGGCGACATCGAGGGGGTTGCGCACCATATACACGGCACCGAGGGTCACATCCGCTGGGACCAATGGCCTTCCGTCACGGTTCAGTGTGTAGGCGTCGTGGACCTTGTGATGCCTGGTGTGCTCGGCCATCTCGGCCATTCTCCGGTACACGCCGGGCCGCAGGAGGTCGATCTCGTCCTGGGTGAGATCCGACGCTTCCAGACCCGTGTGGATGTCGAACGGATTGCGAGCG